>JAUIIP010000021.1 GCA_030431555.1 bacterium | reverse complement strand
GAATTGGAAAAGGTGGACCACCCACAACAGGGTGATCAGTTTTGCCGGAAAGCTCAGAGAAGACTAAAGCTGACGTGCCCCTGCAAGGCTTCCTCGAAGGACTTAGTTGCAATCTACTGAATCCCAAGGCGACGCTGTTCTTTCTGAGCGTATTCACTCAAATGATTGACCCTGGAACCCCGATTCAAGAACAAGCAGTTTACGGTTTGGTGTTAGTTGTTTGGGGAATCGTCTACTGGTCACTGCTGGTATTGTTCGTGCAGCACCCAATCGTCCAGCGCGGAATTGCTTCGTCCGGTAAAGCTATCGACAAGATTTTCGGAGGCATCTTGATTGCGCTCGGCCTTCGAGTTGCATTAGCTGACTGACAGCGACTCAAGGAACTTACAGGTATCGTCTATAACTTTTTGGTGGCGGTGCCCCAGCAGCAATTCGTGCTGACCGTCAGGGATATACTCGACCTTTGAGTCACAGTTCGTAAGATAGTCCTGCAGAACCAGCGAAGAAGCCGCGGGAAGGTGGTGATCAAGCGGATCCTGAAAAACTAACACCGGACAACGCACTGAGTTTAGCCTTGAGAGCACCTTGCGCCTTATTTGAATTAGCCTGGCAGCTGCCCCAACGGAATGCTGCCGATATGCGTGGTGCATTAAAGCCAAGTAGCCCTCTCGGCGCTGTTTTTTGCTGTTGATCCATAGGTGGTCCAATAAAGAATTAGGCAGATATGAGAATAGCGTCAGAAGCAGTTCTCGGCTTTTCGGCTCCAAAGTAAGCGGAACCGACATGGCGACAACTCCGCGAACTTCCGGACGCTGCACTGCTGCGTTCAACGCCAGCAATCCACCGAAAGACAAGCCAACTATGCTCAGCGGGACCTTTAGTTTTGCTGCGCTGTCGACTGCCTCGGCGGCCTCCCTCAGCCAGACTTCCGCATGAATCCTGCGCAGCGACTGCACAGTTTCGCCGTGCCCAGAAAGGCGTGGCACAATAACGTTAAAGTTCATATTATGCAGTGAGCTGGCAAGACCGCGCATTTCGGCCGGGGTTCCGGTCAAGCCATGGATGAGGACTACAGAACCTCGGGCCTTTGTCGAATCCCCGCAAATAAGCGAATAGGCTTGGCTAATACTGCGCAAGTCAGATTCTTGGTGTGTCATGGCTTTTTTTAAACGTAAAAAGTACGAACAGCCAGAAATTGATACTTCCAAGAAAAGCGGCAGTCTGGCGTTCTATATCGCTATTCCGCTGACCATTATCGTAAGTCTAAGCTCGCTTGTCACCCTGGTATCCTTATTCAAGCTCGGTATTTGGCGTCCTAAGCCGTGGCTGATGTTCGCCTACGGCTTCGTCTTTTCCTGCGGCATCTTCGGAAGCAGCGGACTTGTTACGCTAAAGACCCTAATCCATGAGGTTAAACATGCAATTGTGGTTCTACTCTCAGGCAACAAACTGACGGAGCTTAAGGTCTATAAAGATATAGGACACGTCAGCTACGAAATGTATCAAGCCAGGATCCGCTTCATCCCGTTCATTATCCTAGCACCGTACTGCTTCCCGCTCTTTTCGCTGCCGGTGCTGATCTGTGCGATGTTTTTCGAAGCCCAATCAGCCAATGCTTTCGCCTGCCTACTAGGTGCAGCCCTAGCCTGCGACTTAGTCACCGCCTACCAAGACCTCCACCCTCACCAAAGTGACCTTCAACGCATCTTTGGCGGCACCAAACCGACATACGCCTTTATCTACGGTGCCAATATTATGTGGATTTTGCTGTGCCTAATATGGCTGGTTGGAGGAACTACCGCGTATGTATATGCAGGCTATCACTTGCTTCGAATTGCAGAATGGATAGTCTACGGCATCAACGATCTGTATCACAGCCTGCGAGGTTAACTGCCATGGAGAACAAGGCCGAAGCGACTGAGACCGCGCAAGCGGCCCCTTCCGTTACGGTAGCCGGCATCCCCCCTCGCCTGCTTGCTATGCTAATCGACTATCTGGTGATCGCCGCGGCGACCCTATTAGTAGGCAAAGTCTCCGCTTACAGCGATGCGGCGTATCTCATCACCTTCTTTGTGATGGCGCTCTATTTCAGCTCCGGCAACAGCTCTATCCTGGAAGGCCAGACCTTAGGCAAGAGGACTTTCGGCCTGAGGGTCATCTCCTGTAAAGAGAACAAGCTGTATCTGAGTTTTCGCGAAGGTTTTTACCGATTCCTAATTACGTACGGACTAATAATCCTCTGCGCTGAGACGCCTACGATTTTATACCGCAACAATGCGATCGTAGCCTCGCCGAAACTGTTGGAACTTCACATGCTGTTTGTGATGTTCCTTCTATTCGCTAACGCAGCCAGTGTTTTGTTTCGAGCCGACCGCCGAGCCTTGCACGATGCACTCTGCGGCTCCATGGTAGTTCGAGGAAGCGGCGATTTTAATTTCAACACTGAAGGCGGATCCGTCAGACGCTCAACACTGCTGCCCGCAGTAGTCGGCTTTATTTTAGCTCTGCTGCTTTGGCTGCCGAGCGTTACCCACAATGCACCCGTTACGGCCGTGCAGCGCGCCAGATATTTGCTTGAAAACAGAACTCCGCTGAGATTAGTAGGTGCTTCGTCTCACGGGGAAAGCTTGTCAATCCATCTCGTTTACGCAGGAGCAGCAGTCCAGGCCACAGGCCAGGACGACGATACTCCTCCCACCGCAATCGCGGATGCCGTGAAGACCGGAGTTAAGTTAGTTCGGGAGAACAGTCCTCAGCGGCTCTCAGGCATCAAGACGGTCAAAGTCGAGATTGATGCAGTGGACAGCGACTATACTCCACGCCGCTTCAAGCTCGAGCTACCCATGCCTGTAAATTAGGTCTAGCGCAGGACTGTCTTCGCTGTGATAAGATCGTAAACAGACTGACAACGCTATTCTAAACCAACGTGGCATCTGTATTAATAGTCAGCGCCGATCCGGATTCGGCCGAACAAGTCAAAACGGCTGTGCGCTCAGCCGGCGCCAGAGCTCGCGTCGTCACAAGTGCTGCAAGCGCTCGAGAGTGGCTTTCAATGAGCGATTTTCACCTGATGCTGGTTGACGCTGATCTCGGAGAGCGGATAGCGCTTAACCTTCTGAACATTGGCTGGAAATACAACGAGCTGATGATTATCGGTATTTTCGATATCTATAAAGAAATACCTTACCAATGGGACGCAACACTTTTAGGTGCCTTAGTATTCGGCGGCCCGAAGGCACTGGACTCAATTCGGCGCGGCATCGAAAACTTAAACATATCCGAACCGACCACGACTGAGTTCCCGATCCTCCTCGTAGAGGATCTGGATTCGCCGCGTGAGATAATTCAAAGTTACATCGAAGCAATGGGCTATCAGAAGGTGGTTGGCGTAGACAGCGCAAAGGAAGCGCTGAACCTGCTGGAAGAGAAACCTGGCGCCTTCAGCTGCATTGTCAGCGACATGAACATGCCGGAGATGTCAGGCGCTGAGATGATTCGCCAAATCAGGCGCGACGAAGTCCTGCATCACCTGCCGGTAATAGTATTAACCGCCTATTCTACCGCCGAGAATCTGATTGAGTGCATTAAGGCCGGTGCCACCGGCTTTCTGGTGAAACCACCGAGAAAAAAGGCTCTGCGGATGGAGCTGGAAAAGGCAAGGCGAGTATACTTCGGGAGGCAGTCCCCACGCCTCTGCAGTCCGGAAGACGCGCATCTGCTCGAAAAGGCACTTCTCAGATCAATCAATCCTTAATTCCCCTCCCCGGCATCAAGTATATACTTGAGCCCGGATAACAAGTATCTTAGCCTGCTCCTGGAGCAGCACCGCTGTTTTTCCGGTAATAGTTGTCTTGTTTTTAACTGTGGCCGAGTCATTCAGGCCGTTGAGATTTTGATCGATGTTGTTGACTGAGCTTCAATCGCTTTTAAGAAAACGTATTCTCGTGCTTCATGCCGCCTGGGGCACCAGCATCCAGGCGTATCACTTGAATGAGGCTGATTTTAGAGGCGAGCGCTTCAAAGACTTCGAGCACCCGCTTCAGGGCAACAACGATCTGCTTGTCCTCACTCAGCCCGAGATAGTTGAAGAGATTCACCGCAAGTTTCTCGACACGGGAGTCGACATCGTCGAGACGAATACTTTCAACTCAACTTCGATCTCTCAAGCCGACTATCACATGCAAGATTTGGTGTACGAGTTGAACTTCGAAGGCGCACGGATCGCAAAAAAAGTCGTCACCGAATACAACAGCAAGAACCCCGAACATCATAGATTCGTTGCCGGCCCGCTCGGTCCAACTAACCAGACGACGTCTTTGTCGCCGGACGTAAACGATCCGGGATATCGCGCAGTAACTTTCGATGCCCTTGCAGCTGCCTACCACGAACAGATTCGCGGCCTAGCTGACGGCGGCGCAGACATCCTGCTGATTGAAACCATTTTCGACACATTAAATGCCAAGGCGGCGATCTACGCTGCAGACAAGTATTTTCGCTCCAGCGGACGAGCGATGCCGCTGATGATTTCCGGGACTATTACTGATGCAAGCGGCAGGACATTGTCCGGCCAAACCAACGAAGCTTTCTATATATCTGTCGCTCATGCGCCAAACCTACTCAGCATCGGGCTGAACTGCGCCCTTGGTGCGAAGCAGTTAATGCCCTTCGTCTCGGAAATGTCGCGTTTTGCCAGCACGTTTGTCAGCGCTCACCCTAACGCGGGACTGCCTAACGAGTTCGGTGAATACGACGAAAGCCCGCAGGCATTCGGTGACTGCCTGGAAGAAATGATGCGTGAAGGGACAGTGAATATCGTCGGCGGCTGCTGCGGGACGACTCCCGAGCACATTCGGGAGCTAGTGGAGCGCGCAAAAAACTACGAGCCTCGCAGAGTATCTCGCCCGCGCGAAACTCTGATGCTCAGCGGCCTGGAGCCCTTAGTCGTCAATGCAAATACCAACTTCATTAATATCGGCGAAAGAACAAATGTCACCGGCTCGAAGAAGTTCGAAAAGCTGATTAAAAACGAAAACTACGAACGCGCTGTGGCCGTGGCAGCAGACCAGGTTTCCAATGGCGCACAGATTATCGATGTAAACTTCGACGAAGGACTGCTCGACTCAGAAAAAGAAATGCGCAAGTTCTTAAACTTGCTCGCAGTCGAGCCTGACATTGCTCGTGTTCCGATTATGGTCGACTCCTCCAAATGGAGCGTTTTGCTTGAAGGTTTAAAATGTCTTCAAGGCAAGGGAGTCGTTAATTCAATAAGCCTCAAGGAAGGCGAGGAAACCTTTAAGGAGCAGGCTCGTGAGATAATGCGCTTCGGAGCCGCGGTGATCGTAATGGCCTTCGATGAGCAGGGGCAGGCCGACAGTCTGGAGCGCCGCAAACAAATCTGCGAACGCGCATACAACATCCTAACTAAAGATGTGGGATTTTCGCCTTACGATATAATTTTCGATCCGAATATTCTCACGGTCGGCACCGGCATCGAAGAACACAACAACTACGCTGTTGACTTCATCGAAGCTACGCGCTGGATCAAACGCAATCTTCCTCATGCGATGGTCAGCGGAGGCGTGAGCAATATCTCCTTCTCATTTCGCGGCAATGATGTCGTTCGCGAAGCGATGCATTCGGCCTTCCTATACCACGCAATCCAGGCCGGTCTGGACATGGGAATTGTTAATGCCGGCCAGCTGGCCGTGTATGAGCAAATCCCCAAAGACCTGCTTGAGCACGTAGAAGACGTTTTACTTAATCGCCGTGACGACGCAACAGAACGACTCATCAACTTTGCGGAGAAAGTTAAAGGCACCTCCGGCTCACTAAGCCAGCAGGTAGAAGACTGGAGAAGCCAGCCCGTCGAAGGGCGTTTGTCCCACGCACTCGTTAAGGGGATTATCGCCCACATCGAGGAGGACACTGAAGAAGCCCGACAAAAATACAATTCGCCGCTAAAGATCATTGAAGGCCCTTTAATGGACGGGATGAACATTGTCGGCGACCTGTTTGGAGCCGGTAAGATGTTCCTTCCGCAGGTTGTAAAAAGCGCCCGCGTTATGAAGCGCGCAGTCGCATATCTGCTTCCGTATCTTGAGGAAGAGCAGAAGGGCGGCGCAAAAATGAAGAAGGCCGGCAAGGTATTGCTGGCGACTGTTAAAGGCGATGTTCATGATATCGGCAAAAATATTGTAGGTGTGGTGCTGTCTTGCAACAATTTCGAGGTCATCGACCTCGGCGTTATGGTTCCCTGTGACAAGATCTTGTCCGAGGCCAAGAAAAACGATGTGGATATTATCGGCCTCAGCGGACTCATCACTCCTTCGTTGGATGAGATGGTTCATGTGGCTAGGGAAATGGAGAAGCAGAGCTTCTCTACACCACTTCTTATCGGCGGAGCGACCACATCCAAAAAGCACACGGCGATAAAAATAGATCCGGTATACTCGAATCCGGTCCTTCACGTCCTCGACGCCTCGAAGAGTGTACCCGTGGTTTCCGAGCTGTTGTCTGAAAACGGCGGCAGAGACAAGCTGGCGGCCCGCACTGAAGAAGATTATTCGCGGATAAGAACGGAGCATCGCCAGCGAGTCTCGCAAAAGGACTTCCTCAGTATCGAAGAAGCGCGCCGAAACAAGGTTAAAATCGACTGGAAGCACGCTGAAATATCAAGGCCGCACAAACTTGGAATCCATAAGTTCGAGGATTTCTCTCTAGACACGATAAAGCAATTCATCGACTGGACTCCGTTCTTTATGTCGTGGGAGTTGAAGGGGAAATTCCCTGAGATTCTCAGCTCCCCGCATGTCGGAAAGCAGGCACGCGAACTATTTGATGATGCGAACGAGATGCTGGACAAAATTGTCTCCGGGAAAATGCTTCGCACTAAAGGAGTAATCGGCCTGTTCCCCGCCAACCGCAGCGGCGACGATGATATCGAGGTTTATTCAGATGAGAGCCGCTCAGAAACTCTGGCAATTTTACACAGCCTAAGGCAGCAGTCCAAGAAGCGCGCCGGCATTAATAACGTGGCACTTGCAGACTACGTAGCGCCGAAAGAATCCGGACGAATCGATTATATCGGCGCCTTTTGCGTCACTGCCGGAATAGGCATCGAAAAGCATGTGCAAAACTTTGAAGAGGCTCACGACGATTACCGTAGCATCATGATGAAGGCGCTCGCGGACCGACTGGCCGAAGCCTACGCTGAGTGCCTGCATTTTGATGTGCGTACGGGATTCTGGGGATATGCGCCGGATGAGATGCTGACTACCCAGGAAATCATTCGAGAGAAGTACCGTGGAATTAGGCCGGCCTCAGGCTACCCTGCTTGTCCCGACCATACGGAGAAGGAAACCATCTTCAACCTGCTTTCGGTGGAGGAGAAAATCGGTGTAAACCTCACAGAAAATTTCGCGATGTACCCGGCGGCCTCAGTCAGCGGCCTGTACTTCGCAAGCCCCCACGCGAAATACTTCAGCGTCGGCAAAATCGCGAAAGATCAGGTCGAGGACTACGCGCGGCGCAAGGAAATCTCCCTGGCCGAAGCTGAACGCTGGCTTTCTCCTAACCTTAACTATACGCCTGATAAGTAATGACCATCTTTAATGCAGTGCGTTCATCCTTGTTCGGGATCAAGTCATGTTTGAGCGATCCCAGCGTGAGACGCTATGCACTCAAACCTTGGGCTGTAGGCTTTATAGTTTATATTCTGGCTGGAGTCGGAGCGGTTTTCGCGCACGGCCCTTTGATTGCGGCATTCACATCCGATCCCTCCGGCTTTTGGAGCCATGTGGTTTATTGGCTAATCTGGAGCGGTGTGACGCTAGGGCTAATTGCTGCTGCCTCAATTCTCGGAGTAGTCGTAGTCTTTGCCGTTACCGGCGTTTTTCAAACCGGAATTGTAAGGCATGTGCTGAGTCTTGAAAGCGCACCTAAACCTCCAGCTGAGGCGAGCGGAGCTGCTGCTACCGCAGGTGAAATCGGGCGCACAATTTACGTGGAAGGCACAAAGCTGTTGTGGATTGTTCCTTTCGGTCTGCTGATTTTGATTGGCGGCTTCATTCCTCCGCTTGCGCCGATTTGCTTCGTCCTCAGCGCGTGGCTGCTCGCATTCGAGAGCTGCGACATAGTGCTCGACGTTTACAAAATACCCGTTCTAAAACGCCTGAAACTAGCGCTGGGAAGCCCGATTGTGTTCACCTGCTTCGGGGCACCATTTGTTCTGCTAAGCATGATTCCTCTGCTTGGATTCATGGTTCCACCGCTCGCAGCAGCGGGCGCAGCGCGCTTTTTGGCGCGGCATCCGCTGCTCAGCACTGAGCACTAAGCAAATAAACATCGCTATTACAACTAGTTACGGGGCCGAAAATCTAGCTGATTTTTAACGTCGCAGCACCTCAAGAGCACTCGGCAAGTCGCCGATACCACTAAGTAGAGACAGATCATCCGCACGTACGGGTGTGTGCGTAATCTTGCAAGGGTCGGCCAGAGAAAACTCTTCTGTTGGCTACGTTGTGCACGTTTTAGAAGCTGTTAGCTGTACCAGGTTGTTATGGATTTAGAGAAAGACGGCACCGAAGAACATAGTCCCCAATCACTTACCGATTTAAGCGCTACCGTCGGCGCATTCGAGATAAGATTCCAGAAAAAGAAAGTTGAGAAAGAGGAAGCGCAAAACATTGCGGAAGAAGCTGCGCGCCTGCGTCAGCAAGCGCTGCTTAAAGCATTGATGAGTATCCGCAAGTCTCTCGCAAAGGTCGCGCGAATAGACTTAGGCGATCGCTTCCGTTTCGAAATGGACGTCGACGACTGGCAGGGTTGGCCGCGAATAACGATCAACCTGCGTGAACGACTCAGCGAAAAGTCCGACTATCCGTTTTTCCAAGTCGCGGCGCATGACAGAAAAGGTCAGGCGATAATTGAGCTAATCTACTGCACAATTGAACAGCGCGAACGAATCAGCATCAATGACGAAAGCGACCTGCAGCGGATGCCCGCTATCTTAAAGAAGTGTGTTCGCACCTTCCTCGATACCGTCGAGGGCTCGATCCTCAGCGCCCAGCAGTCTGAGAACGACGGTGAAATTGAGAATAAATCGCTGGATGACTTTGCCGATACCTCGCAAACTCCCGGCGACGCAGCACTCGAAGGCGCTGATGATTTATTCGTCGACGATCATCTTAAGGAGGACTTTTTCGGCCAACTGCCGTCGGTTACCGACACCGGTAGACTCCCGACTATTACAGATCCGGAAGCGGTAGAAGAAGACTTCTTTATGAAAGAGGAGTAACACGACTTCGAAGTTATTTTGCTTCCTCGTCGGATACTAGGTCGTTAAGCACGTCTTCTCGAGTATCGACCTTTATTTCTTCCTCCTTTTTCCACACCTTTTTCCAGCCCTCCAGCGCAAATTCGTCATCACGTTCAAATGCTCTGCGCTTTCGCTTCGGCACCAGGCTCCTCACAGAGAGATCACCGTTATCAACCCAGGCCGAGACAACGTCACTGTCAAAGAAGATCGTCGACTTCCCGTAAACCCAACGCTCGATACTTCCCTGCCCCTCCTGCTTCTTCGAGTCCGGCTCTCCGAACTCCCGAACAACCTCGCGCTTTCGCATACCCAAAACAACCAGTGCCTTCTGCGATGTAGGAGCTGGTTCAGCCTGAGTAGCAGGTTCGGAGCGCTCTAGCGGCATCAATTCGGGCGGGGCCTCGCGTCGGGTATCTTCAAGGTCGAGCTCGTCCATCATTTCCCAGCTTCGCCCCTGGGCGAACGCTGTCTCCACACCGCCGAATGCACCAGCCAGGAAGAACAGAAATAGGAACAGCGGCCCGCAGATGCTCATGATTTCCTGCATACAACAGTGTCGGTTTCTCGGAAATGCTGTGGTCGCGTACTCGACGCGCCATCTATCCTACAGTAGTATCTCGCAGTGTTACTATGGAAAATACAGCTATCAGCCATAGACCCCCGAGCAGCAGAATGTTTTCTCCAGTCTTGGTCAAGAAAAGGATATTACCTCTGCTCGAGCCCGCGATATTCAGCCGCTATGCGCACGTGTTGGCGCTGCTGTTCTGCTTCTTCGTAAATCTCTCGATCGGTGTTTCCCAGACATGCGTAGTTCTCCTGGTCCTGTATTGGCTGGCGTACGCTCTGAGCAAACCGGGGACGATAAGCTTTAGCCAAGATGCCAAATCCGTCCTAATTCCGATGTTTGGCTGGCTGCTGATCGCTTATCTAGCGGCGCTTGTCGGAATTAAACCGCTTCACGCTCTTGAAGAGATTTTGAGCACGACCACATATGTTGTCATGCCCTTGGCGGTTTACTCCATGCTGCTTGCCGGTCGCCGCACAACTTCTGTCTTGATTTTCAAAACCGTTTCTTACGTATTTGCATTTGCCGCCGGCCAGCTCGTGGCCTCGGCTCATACCTTAGCTTCAGCCATAGTCGGCCATGAGATCCGACCCAGACCACCAGGCGCGCTAACCGAATCAGGACAACTAGTTCTGATACTGCCGATGCTGGCGGCAGTCCTAATTCTGGGGACCGCTCTAAGCCACGGCAAGCAGTCTGCAAGTCGGCTTATCGTAGTCATCGCCGCAGTATCAGCAGCGTTTGTTCTGGCAGTCTGGCCGGAGATAGTGTTCAGCACGAACCCGCAGCTGCAAAATATACTGATCGCTGCCGCAGTTGCTGGCTTGTTTCTCTCGGTAGCTGCTGCCTTATATTCGATGATCCGGCGGCTGATGCGAAGCCCCGCATTTATCAGCCGACTAAACCTTTCTACCGTGTTTTACGCAGTCTCCTTCGCCGTTTTAGTAGGCACCCTGATCGTCAACCTAAAGCGCGGTCCCTGGCTGGGGACGGCTGCTGCGCTGTTTTTCCTGGGAGTTTTAGCCTCAAAACGCGTAGCGCTGCTTACAATTGTAGTTTCGATATGCGTCGTAGCCTTTATCGGACCGGTTCGTGACCGTTTTTCACACACTGCCGAGCACTTCGCGATCGGCGGCGGCAGAATGGAAATGTGGCAGATCGGCATCGAGCTAGCTCAGCGCTTCCCGCTGGGTTTAGGCCCCGATAACGCAAGCGTGATGCGCGAACTCGATCCAAGCCTGCCAAAGCTCCACCGCCACATGCACAACAATTTAATTAACATCGCCGCCGAAACCGGCTGGCTCGGGATGATGGTTTTTATATGGTGGATGCTGGCCCTGATTAGTTTAGGCCCCAAATGCTGGTACCGGGTGAAGAAATCAGGGGACCGCCCGGAACGTATGAAAGCGATGTTAATCCTGGCAATGTCGTCGGCGATCTTCGGCTGGCAGGCAGCGGGGCTTGCTGAGTACAACTTCGGCGACGGCGAGGTGCGGATGATTGCCTTCTTCTACACCGGTGTAATGCTGGCCCTATCTCGCAAGTCGACTTAACACTCCGATATCAGACCGAAGCACCTGTTCGATTTCTTTCAGACCGGAGCTGATTTGGTATTCTTGTTCAGGAAACTTCATCCGACGAACTTTCAGACGCAGCGAATCCAACGACGCGTTGTTCTTAGTCTTAAGCGGACTGATGCTTACACTCACTCCTCTGCCGGAGCTTTTTAAAGCATCAAGCTTATCTTTGCGGGAGCCGATCAGGCGCTGAATAGAGCTAAGCTGTTTGCCTAAACGCAACTTCGCCTGTTTTAGTTCTTGCTCGTTTCCAGCCGTCGAACTCCGAGTTTGCGCCGCAGCGACCGCGATCGGTGAAGTCTTAGCTCGGGCACGGACCGTGCCTGCCTTTTCAAGATCGTTTTGCAGTCCGGCCAGCCGGGTTTCGAGCTGCTTATTCTCCGCTGTCTTAGCCGAAAGCTGCTGCTTAAATGAGCCGATCTCCGACTCAAGGCGGGCGATTGTTTGCTCGGATTCCTCAAGCATTCGCTGTTTGTTTTCGATCGTGGACTTCAAGCCGCCCAGTGTTTTTTCCTGTGTAGCACGCTTTTGTTGTTCCCGGGCATACGATTCTTTACTCGGTGAGTCCATTAGAGCGGTTTGCAGTTTCGCAACCTGCATCTGTAGGTTGTCGCGCTCAGCCCGGCAGCTGACAATCTCACCTTGGGACGAGGCGCTGCGGTTCGTCGGTGTAGTCTGCCGAGCTAAACGCAGGTCTTGTTCAAGCCGATCGATGCGCTTGTTTAGCGGAACTACAATCGAGCGGCAGGAAGAATTAACCGGAGAATCTGAAGTTCGCCGCACGGCGCCGGCAGTCTTGATATCTTTTTCAGTGATCGTGGAGCGGGCCGTATCTCCCGACGAAAGGCGGTTAATTGTTGTCTGCTTGTCGCTTAACTCGTTCTCCAGTGCTCTAACTTGGCGCTGCAGATCGTCGACTTGCACCTCAAGGTCAGCAATGTGGTCTTTAATCCTAAAGCCGCTTTCGCCGTCTATCCGGTAAGGCTTACCGTCGCGGTCTCTGACAGCACCCCCTTCCTGGGCTGCCCCCGGCAGCGGCGCAAAAAACACGGCTAGAATTAGTCCCAGTCCAGGTGCGATTGTCTTAATAACAGCGTTCACGTCCGATTATCTCCAGGGAAAGGCGGCTCTGCCTTTGAGCCGAGGCCACTCACTGCATGCAACTTAAAGTATTTTCCCTAGAAGAGCACGCGCTGCATTGCAGCTCAAGCTGCAATTCAGGCCCCCAAACAATCCCTACATTATTAGTAGCTTACAATGCTTGAATTGTTTTTTCTTCAAAACACATGCTTTCGGCCACGAGCATTGGCAGAGCATGCCAAAGTATGCTAAGGTCCACCAAATTAGTCGGTATCACCCCCAGCCCGGAGAGCCCTCATGAGCATTATGGATACTTGGAAGGAGTTTAGCGAAAATCCGATTACCCACAGCGCTGCTCATCACCTGCTTGCGATCCACGAGCTGGTTGAAAGCCGTGGCTATGCTCGCGTGACCGATGTCGCCAAGGAACTCGACATCACTACTGGCAGCGCGTCTACTAATCTAAAAAGCTTGAAAGCAAAGGGCTTCGTTGTCGAGGACGAGAACCGCTTCGTTAAGCTCTCGGACGAAGGAAACCGTTTGGCCGAGGCAATCCTTGAGCGGCGCAGCGTCCTTCAGGAGTTCTTCACCAAAGTCCTGGGCGTGGACTCCAAGATTGCCGAAATCGATGCCTGCAAGACTGAACACCTGCTTAGTGCTGAAACAACTAAGAAAATGGCAGCCTTCACCAAAGACCAAATCAACTAGGTCAGTAGAAAATCGTCAGTTTCGTCTCGGTGTTTTTGTAAATAAACCATAAACGGCGTGCCGCCTGTGCCCACTTTGGTTGGGTTATTGGCCGAGGTTTGCTTTTGCTGGTCTATGTATGAGCTGGCGTACTGCAAATGAGTATTGCGAAAACGGTGGAGCAGTTTAACGCAGCGGTTGTAGTTGTCCCGCAGAACCGAGTTGCCCGCAGCAGCACGCTTGGCAAAGTCCCGCACAGAGCCCGTCCTTTCTATATCTTCGACAAATCTTCGATGCGCAGGCGGCATATACTCGCGCATTTCACGCAGGTAGTGAAGCAGAGGGTCGTCCTTATGCCCAACTCCAAGTAAAGCGTCCAGCGCGGGGACTATCGCACTTTGCGCCCCTGTCTCACCTCTGAAGAACTGTGGCTGGCCTTGATACTGGGTTACGCCCTGATACAAAAGTCCACTCGGAAGCGCCGGGTTGTCTTTCCAGCCATGAATGTACGGGCGCACTCTGTTGTAATAACAGTACGGATCGCAATGTTCGGGCATCCGGTCCATTACCTGATTCATCTTCTCAAGCGCATCGCCGATATTTCCAAGGCACTTGCTTAGCGCATCGCCGTCTTGGCTATCACAGGCATTCAGTGCATTAGGAATTTCGCTGACAGCCTGGGCAGCGCGAGCCTCGATATCTACGTGGATCAAAATGAACCACTCCTCATCGATGCCGGCGAGAAAGTTCTGGAGCAGCACTATATTGCCGCAGGCGATCGGCCCTGAAGCATCCAAGCGCCGCCAGTTAGATAAGGCGTAGGAAGCATAAGACAGCACAGGAGGTCGACCAAGCTCTGTTGCAACTTTATGCCACGGAACAGCAATCACCTCGGGCAATGCATCTGGGGGCTGCTTTTCGCCCCACACATAAGCATGACCCAGATAAGAAAGCAGCATCATAGCGCGTTCTTTCTGCGGCTTGTTCTTGAGGCTGCTCGGATCAAGCTCCTTCATTGTTCGCAGGATGCTTCTAATTCTGTCGCTGACTAGAAGCTTCGGCAGCTGGGCAGCAGCCTGCTCCCATTCAGCAAACTCAGCGGGAAGACTTGTCAGCGGATCTTCGGGGGGAAGAAAGCCGCGCTCCGAGCAAATCTCATATTCTTTCAGCGGTCTTAGCATTGCTCCTGCACTCCTCGGCAGATGGTGTTAATCAATTCATCTCTAAGCGAAGCACCGGGTCTTCGTCATTAAAAATCGATTTAGCGTGATGAATTGAAACCTTGCGGCCGGACGCGAGTTCTAAAGTCTCCCCGTCGTCGTGGATTATGTCAGTTTCAAGCATATGCAGCGCCACGCCGTGAGCCAGCTGAAGCAGTTCGTCGACCTCGCCGTCAGAGTCGACTATTTCAAGCTCCGGGTAGTCAAAAACGGACATGCCGATAGTTGAAAGCGTGATTTTGCCCGGCGTGATTTCCCCCAGGAACAGTGAGACCCAAAGAGTCAAGGGAATCGGCGGCTGAGAACTGCGAGCTTGTTCAAGCTGCTCAATGAACGATTCGCCTGAATGAACCAGCGCCCCATCCGCCCAGTAAACAGCAAGGGCGTCACTTAGCGCGGCAACTGCCGAAGTTAAAATCGTCAGCAGCACCATCGCCTCAACTATATCTCCGTCGTCCACTTGCATGCGGACACTGAGAAAACACGTGTGCTGCGTCGACGTCTCGGCTGCCTCAGGCCACCACCACGCATGTTCACACACAGGCCCAAGTTCCTCGGGGTCGAAAGGCTTTGCACTAAGTTCAAGCTGCACGGACTTGCTGACGTCATACTGCAATTCAATGCTGCTCTCAGAACTTGACTGCTCAACTACTTGGGGTGAGCCGGGAAGGTGCTCACTCAAATACTGATTGATAACTTGCGCAGAAGGCAGAGCTGGTGTTTGCAGCAGCAGCGTAAACTCAAGCCATGCGCTATGTTCCGGTGAATCTTCCACAAACTCTCTCAATAGTGTTTCGCCGTGTATCTTTCGCCTTTTGCCAGGAACGTACGTTTGCTCCGCTTAGTGGAAAACCAAAGATTAAACGTCCGGACACGCTTCCCATCAATCGGTGCACAAACCTCAAAATGCAAATGCGGTCTACTCGCAAAACCCGTATCCCCCGACAAGCCTAAAACCTCACCGGCCTGTACCTGTTGACCCAGTTTCACCAAAGCCCCGCCAAATTTCAAATGTACGTATTTCCCGATAGTGCCGTCATTGTGAAGCAGATAAACAAAATTCGCCTCGTCCTCAAACGCACGGCTAGGCCCTCCTCGCTGCGAGTCCTGCCTCACGGCAATCACTCGTCCCGCACGGGCCGCATGAATTTTAGTGCCAAGCGGCATTGAAAAATCATACGCACTTTCTCCGGTATGACTGTAGCTGCCTCCCGGGCCTTGAATCATCGGATAGGTGCTGCCGTGGCCGTAGGGCAGCAAATAAAGGTGTTGATCATCGTGCTTGGCGTCCTTTGAGCCGTGGCGCCAGCGGTAGTGATACCGATAGTTCCAAGGCTGCCGCGGACTGACTGCATAAACTTCGTTCAGCACACGCCTCTCAGACGGTCGCACTACAACTGTTTGCGCTCCGGCTCGGAGTGCTTTGGCATTTCGCAGCTCGCTCAGTTCCAGCGAAAGCGTAATCGGGCCGACCCGGCGATTCTCAACGAACACAGCTTTGCTCGAAGGTCCGAGAGTCTTAGAACCAACACAGACCTGCTTGTCGCAGTTAAGGTCTTTGGCTGATGCGGGGGGCGAAATAATCAGCACCGTCGCAACACCAAGCAGGATTATTGTCGACAAATTTCGCCGAACGTTCCCGAGATCTAAAGCTAAGTGTCTCATATCAAAGTCATTTTGAAGGAACTAAGGGGGTACGACCAGTAATTGCAATTACCTATTTAATAGGTATTAAATTTGCAGTATAATAGTTGTATCTGGGTTTTGTTGATTCTAGGGTTGCTAAACAACTGACTTTATTAGTTTTTTAGCATGGGGTTTTGTTACGATGGGGTTCTGGCGTCGCTCGCGCTCTTGCGAGAAGGGAAATACGCTTACTGAATTTGCCGGCGTTTGCTGCGTTTACGTGGTTCTTACGACCGGATTCGTCGACATGAATTTCTTGATGGACGAGCGCACCGAAATGGTCGAAAGCGCACGTGCATCCGCTCGGGTCGCCGCATCTTTTGTCCCGGACGATGATTCCGAAAGTGCGGAGAAGGACATCTGCCGCGTGGCACTTAATATCGCGAGAGACACCCTTGAACTTTCCAACCTCAATCCCGCAAATTTTGAAATTTCCGTAGGTCCTGCGAAGATCTTTACATTCGAATCGGCTAGGGCTGTCCAAGTTGAGATTACTAAAATCAAATCTACTCGACTGCTGCCAGGAGGACTTTTTAGCGAACATCAGGCCGGAGCTTCAGCGCGCAGCACATTTATGTTCGAGCGTGAACAAAGCCTGAGTCAGAAATGCGTCAGCACTGGGTTGGGTTGAGGATGATCAGGAGTTTTAAAGATGGCGAATCCGGCGTTGCGCTAATTGAGTTTGCCGTAACAGTGCCCTTGTTCGTGTTCTTGCTGACTGCTTTGTTTGACTTTTCTCGCCTAACGCTCGAGCAAATCTTCCTTGAAGACGCGGTTGAATCTGCCGGACGATTTGGAGCCGCGCAGTCCGGCAACTGCCTAAACCAAGCAATTCAGAAACTAGAACACCAGCTAAAGAACGGTATAATAACGAAAGATCTGGACTTCAAAGTCGCTCGCAGCGAAATATTCACGAATGAAGACGGCATCTCCGGCATATTGCTGGATGTCACTGCAACCACGAGCTGTTATTATTGCGGCTGGGGGATGCATGAAAAATCTGCCTCAGACGGCCAAGCATTGGAGCCAGGCTTTACGTTTAACAGCACTGGGTTTTACGCGCTGGAAAATCAGCAGTGCGGTAAATCTTCAAGCTCCGAGACTAAATACCACGATTAAAATTTGTGTGCGTATGAGAATGAATGAACGAGGGTCGGTGCTCGCCATAGCAGTCTTGCTGCTGTCACTCGTAATTGGAATCATTGTTCTCGTAATCAACAGCAGCTATGCCCGCTTTGTACGCAGCGAGCTGCAAGCTGCGGCCGACGCGGCAGCTCACGGCGGCGGAAAGTTCATCTGCTCTAGTTTAATTTGCTGGGATCGCTCCAAAAGTGCCGCAGTTGACATTCTCAGCGCTCACAAAGCGCACGGAGACTTAGCAGACGACTTAAACCTTAGTGTTCCCGAAGGCGGCGGCCCCGTTTGGGATTATTCGAAGGAACGTAATCTGATAGTCAGTATCGAGCGAGGCCGATATACGCTGGCTGGGGGCTTTGAGTCGATGGATACGAGTGACTGGGATGAAACCAATCCCGGCGTACCGCGTCACACTGCCTTCAACGCTATTCGAGTCAGAATTCAGCGGCCGGCGGTCGAACTGCTGGGCACGACCTTCGCCTCTACCCTGTGGTCCATTTCATCAGAGTCTGTAGTTATTGGCGCGGCGATAAATCCCGTGTGTACGGTGCCCTTCGCAATTCCTGTTTGCCAGCTCCTCAACCAGGATATGCAGCTGAAGTCGGTCTGTGAGAACGACACTCTATTTGCTGCCTCGGACAGATACTGTCCGGCGAACGAAGCGAATTGCGATACTCGTCCCAGCTTTCCGTATGAGATCTGCCGTTCGGGAGAGGAGCGCAAAATGTCGCACCGCTTCGAGTTTCAGCGCCAAGCTGACTTCCTGGACTGGATAGAAACCGGTGCGGAATCAGGCGGCGGATACGCAAATCTATGGTCGCACTGGGATCCAGCAGTAGATGGCAACTATTGCTTTTCAAGCCACGGCACGCCTTTCAAAGGCGCCGAAGACTGCACGGACCCGCAGAGTGACAGATGGTTTGTAGAGAAGGGAATAAAGGCTTACGTCAGTGATCACTACGGCGTGGTCGGACTTCCGGTAGATCATGTCGTAACCGAAGCAGAAGTCCGCGATGTCCTGACAACTCCTACGGGCTGCATGAACGCAGAGATTGGGGATCCGTTTTCCGTTCTGCCGTCCGGCCTCTCCGAATCCGGTTTAGAAGAAATAGTTTGGAATCACATTGCCGATTTGCAGGACCCCTCACCTGACGCCAGGCATCCTTCTTTCGTCGAGGCAGGTCTAGGTACGGTCGAGCGCAACTTTAATTTCTTTGTTTGGGATAATAACATCTCCTGCAATCTGCTTGAACAGCGCTATGGAGTTTGTGCCTCTAAGCGCTTTGAACCTAATTTCGATTTTGCGAGATCCCACCCCTTCCCTTATCTGCCTTTCAAACTTTCGCCTGGTATTAACGATCGCTCTCCTGTTTGGGAGGTTCGCGTGCCCGTGATTGCCAATGTGAGTCCCGAAGCCGAGGCCTGCGGCTCAACTAGCTCGGGAACGTACGACCCGGCGGTTATCGATACAGATGAATTTGAAATTATCGGATTTGTTAAGCTTCACTTATTTGACGTGAGCATCGGATATTACTCCCCGGGAATGCCTGCTAATCCTCCAGGTCTTGCCGCTGCAGGAGCATGGGGCTTTTCGCCGAACCAGTACGCGGGGACATCGGCTCAGTGCAATTTGGTTCGCGGACGGGTGAGCTGTGACAGCAAACGCTTTATCGCAACGTCTGACCCTTCCAATCCGCATCCGATGTTTATTCAGCAGGCAATTGACTTCAATCCGTCCGGAGTTCCATTCGTTCCGGACGACTAGGCCTAGGGCAATCTCTTTTCATATCAACGGCTTAGCTGCGCTCACCACAGCCGCTTGCGTTCTGCTAATTTTTGATATAGAAAAATACTAGAACATCATTTTCCAATCTTGTTCCTCTGGGAGCATTTATCAGTCTCGGCCAATGGTTTCAAAGCTCCTGCAAAGCGGTTTGGTTTGGCATGCGCACTCTCGCTTAGTCCACACAACCACTCCAGCCGCCTCTTTCGGCCTGCCGGAAATCGACAAGCAGCTACCCGAGCACGGACTTTGTCTTGGAGCAGTTCATGAGTGGTGCTTAGAACAGGACCTTAGCTTTCACCGCAAAGCATTCTGGTCAGCTCCGCTAATTCTTCTTTCATCTGTAATCGCTCACAACCTCCGTTCAGGCGCTCTCTCCTCAAGAAAAAGCATCGCCTGGATCGGCAGACGCTGTTGGCCGACGCCTGCCCTGATGAACTCCGTTTTCGATCAAGACCCGGAGTTCAATTGGCGCAGCAGCTGTCTATTTCTTCAGCCCGCAACTTCCGCGCAGTTCCTTTGGACAGCCTGTGAAGTGCTGCGTTCTCCGTGTATTGGCGCAGCCGTGATTGACGGAAGCTCTTTTAATCAAACCGCCGCCAGACGCCTTCAGCTATATGCCCGAGAGAGCAGCGTGCTTGGCCTAATAGTAAGACAGCCTTGGAAAATCGCGGCTCCTTCTCCCGCTCGAACAAAATGGAAAGTTACTACCTCAGCATCTCCGAGTTCTCGTCCCAGATGGAAGATCGAGCTGCTGCGCTGCAGAGGTGCCCCTGCTGATTCTTCTTGGCTGATTGAATACGACCCAGAAAGGAAAACCAAAGCGATCGAAGCGCATCGTGAAAACCTTTATCTCTATTTACCTACCGACATGGTCGACCGACCTGATTCAGCGCAGATCTGCGCCGCATAAAACTCCTTTAATTCTTTTCGCCAGCACCGGCGGCGAAAAAACAGCCGTCAGGTGCTGCCCCTTAGCTAAAGGGCTCGGCGCAACTCCCGGCTTAACACTAGCCCACGCTCAATCACTGGCTTGCGGGGCAGCGACCTTGCCCTACTCGCCCGCTGATGACATCAAAGCTTTGCTGCGCCTCGGACGCTGGATCTCTCGCTACTCTCCCTTAACCGCGCTCGATGCGCCCGACTCAATACAGCCGGAGCCCCTGCTTGACGCTATTTACTGCGGTATCAACAGCGATATCAGCGCAAGCCTTAGACTATTTAAAGGCTGCAAAAACATCCTGCGCGGGATTGTGCTGCGTCTAAGAGAGCGCGGCTTCGGTGTGCGTGCCGCGGCCGCCCCATCACTTGGAGCCGCTTGGGCGTTTGCGCGCTGCGGCCCCTCAGCCGTCAGCATAATCAACAGCGACAGTCTGACAGCAAAGTTAGCTTCTCTGCCGGTCAGCGCTCTGCGCATCAGCCCTCAAGAAGAGCTACACTTGCAAGAGCTGGGCATCACTCGAATCGAACACTTACTGCCAATTCCCCATCATCAGCTGCTGGAGCGCTTCGGCAAAAGAATATGCATGCACCTAAGGCAAGCTCTCGCCTTAGAACCTGAAGTCATTACCCCACTAAAGACTCATAGCCCCACGAGCGTTGAAAGAGATTTCAACAGTCCGACCTGCGACTATCGGGCAGTCCATTACGTCATTCGCGAACTGCTTTCAGAGCTGCTCGAACCGCTGGCCTGCAAGCAGCAGTACATAAGAACTTTAATATTATCCATCCTCAGATCGGGACTGCCTCCGGAGAGGCTTCGCATCAGCCTGCATGCTCCCTCGAATTGCAGCGAACATTTATGGTCATTGATTCGTCCTCGAATCGAATCACTGCATATGGGAGAAGGGGTCAGCGCCATTTCAATGACGGCCCCATCAAGTGAGTACATAGCCCCTGCTCTTTCTTCCCTAATCTCGGGCAGCGAAGAACAGCGGCTGCAAAAACGCCGAGTCGACACTCTGATCGACAGCCTAGAATCAAAACTCGGCCCTGCAAGAGTCCTGCGCGCACAAGAGCAAGCCTCTCACATTCCGGAACGCTCTTTTTGCTATTATCCGGCTAAGAGCAAATTAGCCTCTGCCCCCGAGTCAGGCAGCGCGCCGTTCATCCCCCCCCTGCTGTTCAAGCAGCCTTCAGAACTCAGCGCAATCAGCGCACTGCCGGATTCTCCCCCGCATCACTTCACTTGGAAAAATAAGGTTTTCAGGCTTCACGCCGCACATGGCCCAATTAGATTGAGCCCGGAATGGTGGAGCAGTGCCGACCCGACGCGAGACTACTTCCGCGTGCAAACAACTTCCGGAACATGGCTGTGGATCTTTCGCGACACTCGCAGCAGCCGCTGGTACATGCATGGAATCTGGAGTTGAGTGGCTGCGATGTATACCGAGCTTCAAGTTGTAAGCAACTTTTCCTTTCTGCGCGGCGCAAGCCGCCCTGCCGAGTTAATGCAGCAGGCTGCAAAATTCGGATACTCCTCACTCGCAATTACCGACTTCCACTCCCTGGCCGGAATTGTACGTGCACATCAAGCAGCAAAAGAGGTCGGAATTTCTCTACTCGTCGGCTGTCGATTACCACTTGAAGCCCAGGGCTTAACGCTGCTCCTTTATCCCTCCTGTGTGGAGTCATACGGTGAGCTGTGCAGCTTGTTGACCCACGGCAAACGCCAAGCGCAAAAGGGCGCCTGCTCCTTAGACCTTGAAGAGGTCTCCAGGCACGCCAAAGGTCTGCAGGCGATACTGGACATCAAGAACTCAAACCCGGCTGCAATTGAACCCAGTCTCAGCAAACTCAAGGATATATTCATCGAAGACCGACTATCGATCGCCGTTGCCAAACACTACGAATCCCGCGACAACGAACTCATTGCTCAGGCAAAGCAGTTAGCCGACAAATTCTCGATTCCGCTCACAGCCGTCAACGACGTTCATTACCATTGCAGCGAAAGACGAGTGCTGCAGGACGTCCTGTGCTGCATCAGACACGGCTGCACAATCGACAACGCCGGACACCGGCTATTTCCAAACGCCGAGAGAGTTTTAAAACCGCCCAGAGAAATGCAGTGGCTGTTCAAGCATCTGCCCGCAGCTTTGCGGCGCACCTGTGAAATAGAAGAACGAGTCAGGCAGTTTTCTCTCGATCAGCTCTGCTACCAGTACCCGAAGGAAATATGCCCCGAAAACAAGTCTCCACTACAGCACTTAAAGGAGTGCACCAAAAAAGGGGCTGGAGAAAGATACCCTGGCGGCATTCCTGCAAAACTCAGGAGCCAGCTGCAGCATGAATTCAAGCTAATAGAAGAACTCGACTACGCAAAATACTTCCTGACCGTTCTAGATATCGTCTCTTTTGCCCGCAGCAGAGGCATCTTATGCCAAGGACGCGGCGCGGCAGCTAATTCTGCTGTCTGCTATTGCCTGGGAATCACCGCAGTCGATCCCAGTAAAGTCGACATTCTTTTTGAGCGCTTTATCAGCAAAGAGCGCAATGAACCGCCTGATATCGACATCGACTTCGAGCACGAGCGCAGAGAGGAAGTCATTCAGTACATCTACCAAAAATACGGCCGGCATAGAGCAGCCCTCGTTGCGGAAGTAGTCAGCTATAGAGGACGCAGCGCGATACGTGATGTCGGCAAAGCCTTGGGATTGTCTCTCGACTGTGTGGATGTTCTCGCTAAATCAATCAACCGCTGGACAGGACGCAGCGTCAACCCTGAACTCGTTGCTGAAGCGGGGCTCGATCCCCAGCATCCACGAATGATGCTCGCAATCGAACTGGCGCAAGCCATCAGAGGGTTTCCGCGCCACCTCTCCCAACATGTCGGCGGCTTCGTTATAACCGACGGCCCCTTAAGCCGCATGGTGCCGATTGAGAATGCCGCGATGCCCGACCGCACTGTGGTCGAATGGGACAAGGACGATATCGACGCGATGGGAATGCTCAAGATCGATGTGCTCGGCTTAGGAATGCTGACCTGCATTCGCAAAGCCTTTGAATTGATAAACCACCAGTCTTCCCAAAACTGCCGACCGATCCCGGCAGACATACTCCAGCTGCACAACATCCCGCCCGAAGACCCGGAGGTTTACGACATGATCTGCCTAGCCGACACAATAGGTGTGTTTCAGATTGAGTCCCGAGCGCAAATGAGCATGCTGCCGCGGCTGCGTCCGCGCTGCTACTACGACCTGGTAATCGAAGTCGCAATCGTCAGACCGGGACCGATTCAAGGCAATATGATTCATCCCTATCTGCGTCGACGCAGCGGACTGGAAACGCCCAGCTACCCGAACAAACAAATTGAGCAAGTATTAAAACGCACCTTGGGAGTCCCAATTTTCCAAGAGCAGGCGATGCAGCTTGCGATCGTTGCCGCCGGATTTTCCCCGGGAGAGGCCGATGCACTACGCCGGTCCTTTGCCAGCTGGAAAGCAAACAGCAACATCATGGAGCGCTTTGGGAAGCGAATTATCAGCGGAATGAAAGACAACGGCTATAGTCGAGAGTTTATTGAAACCTGCTTCGAGCAGCTGCAGGGATTCGGAGAATATGGATTTCCGGAGTCACACGCAGCTTCATTTGCGCTGCTGGTCTATATTTCTGCTTGGCTTAAACATCGCCACCCCGCAGCCTTTGCCGCCGCTCTAATCAATAGTCAGCCGATGGGGTTCTATCAACCGGCACAAATAATAAACGACGCTGCTAAACACGGCGTAAAGATTGAGCCCATCGACGTCAACTACAGCGGCTGGAACTGCTCGATTGACGCTGAAGGCAAATCACTGCGCTTAGGGCTGCGGCTGGTGCGCGGCCTCTCCAGACAGCAGGCAGAGTTGATTGAACAAGCAGTCAGCCGAAAAGGCCCATATGACAGCCTGGCCCGTTTGTGGAGAGAAAGCGGTGCGGCAGTTCACACGCTGCGCTGCTTAGCACGAGCCGATGTTTTTACTTCTCTCTCATTGGGCAGGCAGCGCGCACTCTGGGAAATACGCTCTTTTAAAGATGAACCGCTGCCGCTTTTCGAGAACTTGGCTGAAAACGGCACAAAGACGGCACTGCCCGAGATCGCGCGCGCTTTCGAAGTCCACAGCGATTACATAGCAACCGGGCTTTCACTTAAAGCACATCCCGTATCATTTGCCAGAGAGACTTTAGACAAGCACGGAGTAATAACTGCTGCGATGCTGAAGAACCCCGACGTGACCTTCAACAATCAACCGGCTGCAATTTGCGGAATGCTGCTTGTACGCCAG
>JAUIIP010000281.1 GCA_030431555.1 bacterium | reverse complement strand
TTCCAGCCAAAATAATTCAAGTCGATGAAATACCACGGACCATCAGCGGCAAGATTGTCGAGCTGGCTGTAAAGAACATGATTGAAGGTCGGCCGGTCAAGAACTCGGACGCTCTTGCAAATCCGCAGGCTCTCGAACAGTTTAAGAATTTGCCTGAATTGCAGACAGCGTAGCGGCAGTTACTTGGCTGACCTTAGTTATTTTTTCTACCCGCTTACCTTTGTCATTGGCTGCATGGCGGGCTGTCTCGGTGCAATGGTCGGCGGCGGCGGACTGATTACAGTCCCCTTCCTTATTTTTTTGGGCTTTAGTCCGGTGGAGGCAGTCGCCAACACGAAGCTTGGTGCCTGCGGTTCCAGCCTGTCCGCTATTCGCAAGTATCGCGCTGAGGGTGCGATTCGTTGGAAACTGACGCCCTTGCTTACTTTCCTTACTTTAATCGGCTCCGTCATCGGAGCTAATCTTATGGTCGCTGCCGATCAGGAAGTAGTGCGTTCCTTGGTCGGCTTCATCATACTTGCGCTGCTACCGCTCGTTGTGCGCGGCAAAGATATCGGCATCGAAGAAACCACTCCGAACAGCCGAAAACTTGTCGTCGGCCACATCGTCTACTTTAGCGTGCAGATTTATGGAGGCTTCCTTGGTGCCGGCGGCGGAATTTTAGGTCTTTATACTCTGATGTATTTCTTTGGACTTCCAATTCTACTGGCAGCCGGAACCGGATCTCTCCCCTGGTTCGCCATGTCTCTCGCAACTTCGATCGTCTACGGACTCGCCGGGCAGATAGATTGGGCCGCGGCTGCGGCTTTATTTTTAGGAATGTCCCTCGGCGGACAGCTCGGTGCATCACTGGCCGTTCGGCAGGGAAATCGCTGGCTGCGTAACGTTTTTGCGGTCGTGGTCGTCGTTTCGGCTGTCAAACTAATAGCATTTTGAAAAATTTCCCCTGCGCCAAATCCGCCACTTAAAAAAACATCCCGAAATTATCATTGTTGTTTTTCAGACTTACTCAAATCCTTAACAACAGTTACTGCCAAGTGCGAAAAACGGTCTGTTCGATACGTGTTTGCCCTAGGTTGTGGGATTGTTGCCGCTTGGTTAGTATGCGCTGAGCGGTTGTCGAATCGGCGACCTTGTTCCTTCATGTCTCGCAGTTTGGGCTGTGTTCTGCAGCACCCGTAAACTCAAAGCCAATATTTTTGGACGCTAATTGTGCATAAATTGCGCGGCCAGGCACCCTTGCGCTTTGATTCTGGGCTTTGTTGCAGCATTGCAACTGCCGCGTCCCGAGTAGAACCAGCGCGCACTGTCCTTTCTTGACTACATTCTGACTTTCAGTTGATGCCCTCAAGCAGGGATGGTGCCGCGGCACTTAAATGGTTTTTTTATAGCAGAAGAGCTTTAGCGGCTGAGGCAGCTAAGTCGTTAGAGCTCTTCTGTTATCACTTCCGTGTACATGTGGGTTCGCACACATAGCACTGGACCATCCTTGTCAAGGAATGGGTCACAGAAGAGTTCGATCATCTCACCACCGTTACAGGAGGAACGACGTGCTGCAGACTCTGCTCCATGTCCTTCTCTCCGCGGTGGTTCTCGGGGAACCGCAGCAGGTACTCGCTCGCACGGACAACGCGCCGCAGTTCGCACTGCAACAGGAGGTCATCGCCGCGCCTTTGAGCCCGGCCCGACTTCCACAGGATCACATCGCGCATTTGTCCTACGCAGCGATCATCGTGCCGAAGCTCAGCTTCGCGCTCGATCAGACCTGCTCGGTTCTGTACTGTCCGCCTTTGGACACGTATCGTAGTGGCCGCCGGATGCTTAGTCGACACAAGCAGCTGCAGCAAGGCATCCACTACGCCAGGGGACCTCCGTAGGGAAGGGACCGATCGTCTCTGCTCGCGCGCGCTGTGCGCTCGAGCCATCACAACCTGCGGTTTCGGGATCGTATTCCGACGCCGCGCACCTCAGCTCGACCGCAACTCCGCGGCCGAGCAGCAGACAATGGTTGCGGAATCGTATTCCGTTTCCACGCAACTGCCCGGCCGTCGGTGCTCGTAAAGACCGACGGCTGGGCTCGTTTGATGTTCTTGACCCAGGGATTCGCACTTCGCGGATTCCGCACTCCACTTGGAGGTTCCAGATGCTGACGACCATGCACGGCCCGCCGATGGCGGCAACGATGAAGGCGACGACGGCGAAGCGCACGACGAACACGCGCAACACGACGACGACCACCGGCCACCACAAGAAGAAGGCGGGCATCGGCGACATCGGCGACGGCGGCGGGAAGCTCTTCGGGTAGGACACACGCGAGTTCCGAACCTGAACTGAGCTTCAGTACCTAGACCGACATGTTCGGTCGCATCCAGGGGTCGGGCTGGCGAGAAACACTCGTCGGCCCGGCCCGTTTCCTGGACTCACACGATCACGGGCGTTCACACTCGAGTTATATGTTCTCTGCGTGCCGCGGCCGTCATCCCCCATTTCTCATCTTCTCTTTGCAATGCATCAGTTAGCCAGAAGTTGCAGTGCCAAGGCAGGCACTTGGTTCGCTTGGCTTAGAATCGACGCTCCTGCTTGCTGAAGCACAGATACGCGAGCTAACTCCGCTGCTTCGCGCGCCACATCGACGTCCTCTATCCTGCTTGCCGCATCCCTATAGTTGGTTGTAGTGGTTCGCAAGGTATTAGCGGCAACTTCGAGCCGGCTTTGAAATGCCCCAATCGCTCCAAGCTCTGATGAAATCCTCTCAAGAGCGTCATCAAGATACTGCATGGTGCCGCGTGCCCGTACTTGAGTGTTGATGTTTACCGCAGCAAGCTGCGTTGACTGCTCGGTGTTTGCTTCATAAATACTTATCGGTGTGCCGTCAGCCGGGTAGAGCAGAATATCTAGGACCCCGTCACTTGTGGCATCTCCTACCAATAAATCTCCTGTACCGGTAAGATCAATTGCGTCTGTTGTAGTGAAATTACCAGCTCCATCGTTTAAGCGTACTTCAAGGTTTGCCCCGCCTGAGTACTCGTTGTTAAGGATGTCGAGATATCCGTCGCCATTTACATCTATCACTTCTGCTACCCTTGCGAGAGTTGCCGAAATTGTTTGATCGAGTTCAAATCCGCTTCCGGTGTTCAGGTATATTTCAATTGCATTTCCGCTGGTGGACGCGGCTAATAAATCATCTAGCCCGTCGTTGTTAAGGTCGCCAATACCCAAGCTACTGGTGGTGTTCGTTGTCACCGCCTCGGAGGTCACGGTAAACACGCCAGACTGCGAGCCGGTGAGGATCGTCACGTTTCCACTGGAGTTATAGACAGCGGCATCAATAATAGAGTCACCGTTGAAGTCACCGAACTGCGCAGCTGGGGTGGTCGCGCCGGTTGACGACGAAATCAAGGGGTCGAAGGTTCCATTGCCATTTCCGAACGAAACTACTATTTCCCCAGTGCGAGACCCGATCATGTCCAGGTTTCCGTCCTGGTCTACATCAGCAAGTTGATAGCGGCCGCCATTGCCGACCAAACTGTTAATTGGAGAGGAAAATCCTCCCTGACCATCTCCCAAGAAGGTTGAAAGGTAGTTCCCCGCCTCAACGATAATGTCGTTGTAGCCGTCATTATTGAGATCTCCTATCTGGGTGGAAACGTTAATGCTGCCTAAACCAGGATCGAGGGTCTGCTCACTCTGAAAGGTCCCGTCTTCGTTCGCTAAGCGGTATACCAAGGTCGCGGAATCTGCATCTCCCACTACTAGGTCGTTTAGTCCGTCGCCGTTAATGTCACCAACTGCAGCCCCTTGAATTTCGAAGCCAATTGATACGTCGTTCGAAGTATCACTGTAAGTACCGTCGCCCGCGGCCTGAGCCAGTTCCCCGCCTAGTCCAAGCAGCAAGCTGCCGAGATCTCCGTAACCCGCTTGAATACTAAGATCTGAAAGAGAGGCATCTAACAACTGCAGTCCATTGAACTCAGTCGTAGATGTAATTCTGTTGTATTCTTCGATCAGTGCATTAGCCTCTTCATTAAGGGCTCTGCGCTGCGTAAGCGACAAGGTGCCGTTTGCTGATTGCGTTGCGAGCTCGCGCACGCGAATCAAGACACCCGACAGCTCGCTAAGACCGCCCTCCGCGATGTTTAACAACCCCAAACCGTCGTTGATATTCCTGACTCCCTGCGAAAAGACACGTGAGTCAGCCTTTAGGCTTTCTGCTATTGCCAGTCCGGCGGCGTCATCACTTGCGCGATTAATTCGAAGTCCTGAAGAGAGTCGATTAAAACTTTGCTCAAGCGCACGGGTAGTACCACCGAGAATTCGGCGCGAGCGAATG
>JAUIIP010000280.1 GCA_030431555.1 bacterium | reverse complement strand
GACGACTGACGTCCTTGGTTCGTCTCTAAGGAAGCTGCTGCTGTCAGCCTCCCATTTTTATGCTTTACTCGGGAGGCACAGGGGAGGGAAAAATGACTATTCCGGTAATTATTGAAATTCCTAAAGGCAGTCGCAACAAGTACGAATACGACAAAGTCAGGAAAATAATTAAATTTGACCGGATGTTGTTCTCGTCCGTGCACTATCCGAGTGACTATGGCTTCATCCCCGATACACTTGCCGACGACGGCGACCCGCTGGATGCCCTAGTAATGGTCTGGGAACCAACCTTTCCTGGGTGCCTGATCGAGGCCAAGCCAATCGGGCTGTTCAGCATGACCGATGACAAAGGTAATGACGAAAAAATCCTTTGTGTCCCAATCGGCGACCCTTTGTGGCGCCATATAGAAAAACTGGCGGACGTTCCGCCTCACTATCTGCGAGAAATCGAGCACTTTTTTAAAATCTATAAAGACTTAGAAGGCAAGAAAACCACGACGAAGGGCTGGTTAGGAACCGAGGAAGCAATGGCCTGCATAAAAAAATGCCAGGATGTTTATACTGCGCAGAAAGCCTCTAGCTGGTTCGACAATTAACCGCCTGTTCTCATGTCATTTTCACATGACAGATAGCACCCTGCTACAAGCGAGCGCATTTCTTAGCAATTTCCGGCACATACTTCGATCGAAATATCCTCTTCGCCTGTTATTGACCTGGTGATTTGACTTAAATTTAAATTTGAGTAAAATCCCCGGCAATACAGTTCCAGAAACAGGAACTACTTGAAGGATGTTCAACACAGTCGACACTTCGAGGGGGCAAGTTTCGGCGTCAAGGTGTGAAGTTATGGCGAACCAACAACATGCAGACATAATCTCTGCGCTTAGCGGTGTCGGGCTAAGTGAAAGTGAAATTTCAGTTTACCAGGCCACCCTGGAACTAGGCTCCCGGCCTGCAAGCATCATCGCTAAGAAAGCAGGGCTCAAACGCGGGCATACTTACAATGTTCTCAGCCAGCTAGCTGAACGCGGCATCATCCAGGAATTCGTTAAGAACAGCGTGAGGCACTTCACCTGCAGCCCACCCGACAGTTTACTCGGTGTTCTCGAACACAGAGAAAACGAACTCTCCCTTCAGAAAGAGCGAATAAAGAAAATTATTCCAAAACTTGAGGCTCTCAAGAATCCCAATCACTCGCAGGCTAGAGTTAGGTTCTTTCAGGGTGTTGACGGAGTTAAGGAGATTTTTGAAGACACGCTTCGAACGCCTGATATTACAATTTACGCTTTAGCCGATCCTCGGTGCAGCAGCACTACCATGGGCGATGATATAGACAACTGGATGGTGCATTACGTGCGCCGCAGAACAGCTCAAAATATTTTCTATAAGGGTATTTGGGTCAAGTCTGCCACGGGAGACAAAGTAATCCGCAAGCGCAAATCTACCAAGCGTGAGCTGAAGATGATTGGCGAACTAGATTTGCCCGTCGTGATATTTGTCTATGGACCACGGACCGCAATTATTTCAGCGCACCACGAAACAGTCGGCCTTATAATCGAAAATAAGCCAATCGCTGATACCCTGCGCAACATTCATCAATCCGTTTGGAGCCTGCTTCCGGAGTACGACTTGAACGGTGGAGCGAATGCACCCAAGCTTCCTATCTTCATGGACAACAGCGAAGAAGAAGAATGATTTCCATCCAACACCTGCTCAAACATACACGCGCGTGCAGCCTTAATTAAGGCCTGCACGCGCTTCCCTTAGGGGAGCGATCAGCCTTCCTTTCTTTCCACCATCCATCCAGACCCGACGACTGTCGAGCCAAGCGCTTAACTACGAAGCGATCTGCGCACTGCACCCCGTGGAGCGAACGATCGTTCAGCAGCTGTTGTCATTCAATGACAACTCTAATCATCTCAAGTACCTAGACGCATTTTTTGAGCTTGGTAGTATTCGTCTCACACACTGGTTTTTCGTGTTAGCGTGAGGAAAAAGACATGAATAGTAACGCAGCATTTGCTTATCAGAACCTTTTGGGTCCAACCGGAACAGCTCAGTACGACCGCACAGTAACTGAGCCCAAAGAGCGCAGCGGGGTGCACAAACTTATGGCTGCTCTGCTGCTTGATGGTATTGAAGCCTATATTCACGAGAAGCTGAATCCATCAAAGAACCGTAAGACTCATGACGAGATTTGCGGGTGGATCGAGAGTTCTGAGCCAGGTTACGTCTTCAGCTTCGACAACGTTTGCGAGACCCTGGGAATTGATCCTGCGTATCTTCAGCTAGGAATTCAGAGATTTATCCAAGCCAAGCAGGCAGAAGGAAAAGGCGCAGCCGCTTGGAAAAAGATCAGGCGACAGAGGACACCCAAGCAGGACGAAGTCTATGCTTGATTAACAAAAGGGGCTTCGGCCCCTTTTTTTTGTCTCCGCCGCCAAGCCTTGCGTCCTAGCGAGTCTCTTTAATCAGTCGCAAATTTAGCAGCTCCACCAGCAGCGAGAAGCCCATCGCAAAATAGATGTAACCTTTATCGATGTGCCGCCCGAAGCCCTCAGCGACCAGCATAACGCCGATTAGCAGCAAGTAAGACAAGCCAAGCATTTTTATTGTCGGGTGAGATTCGATGAACTCGCTGACGGCGTCTGCAAACACAAACATTACGCCGATTGCGACTACGATCGCTGTAATCATTACCCAAATTTCTTCGGCCATACCGACGGCAGTAATCACAGAGTCCAGAGAAAAAACTACGTCTAAGACGCCAATCTGAACGACCGCGCTCGTAAAAGAACGTGCGGCACGAGACCCATCGAGCTCAGCGGGCCCCTCGATTCTGTCATGAATTTCATATGTCGCTTTCGCAATCAGGAAGAGACCGCCCAAAAAAAGAATTAGATCGCGGCCGGAAAATGTGTGCTCAAACAGCTTAAACAAAGGCTCGGTCAAACCCATGACCCAGGTAATGCAAAGCAAGAGCAGGATGCGAGTAAACATTGCGAACAGCAGGCCCAGTTTTCGTGCGAGGGGCTGTTCACTTCTTGGGAGCTTGCTTGTGAGAATTGCTATGAAGACGATGTTGTCGATACCCAGAACAATCTCGAGCGCGGTCAGGGCCAATAAAGCCAACAAATTGTCTGCAGTAAGGAATTCCATCAGGCGTATCTAGCGCACCGTAAAGATCTAGACAAAACCGTTCCGCGTTAAGTGGAACTTAGATCACTCATAAACAGCATCAGGCCAAGGGGGGCTATGATGTGCATCAAAAGATTGTTGCATTACTCCGGTCATTTATAAAACCTTCTCGCTTTCTTCTTGCCTGAGATTTCGGTATTGAAGGTGGGGGCATGTTTGAAGCATGCATCGCAGTTTTTTCAGGAGCTTGCACCGATTAATTTAGGCGCAGCTTGGGGGGCAATCAGGAAGAATCGGCCAGGAGTCCTGTGAGAATTCGGTCTGCATATTTTCTATCTAGATTTCTTATTTCTATTGTTTTTACTTTAGGCTTGAGTGCTTGCGGCAGCGGTGGAGGTCAAAGCACCGGCAGCAGCTCTTCCAGTTCAACCGGCGGAAATATCGGTGGGATACCTAGTGATACTCCAAACGGTGTTGCCCCCGGACCTAGCGCTCCAGGAAGCTCGACCGGTTCAACGACTTCAGCCTCCTCGAGCAGTACGAGCACTTCGTCTTCTAGTAGTTCAGGCGGTAGTTCAAGTTCTTCAACCTCTTCCAGCAGCAGCTCTTCCGGCAGCACCGGAAGCGCCTCTGTTTCTGTCAATCCGGGACCAGCCGGGGGCTCGACTACTCGTGCGGTGGCCTCGTTTACCGGCACCATGGTTGATTCCGGCGTTCAGGTCGACCCTTCAATAGTCGCAATCCTTGGCCTGTCTGGAACCTTTGATTTCTTCCTGAGCGACCTCGAGGTTAATGTTTCCAACACGGATTCTTACCAAGTCGTGCTTACTCGAGACAACAGTCCGCTGGTAACACTCGTAGTTACCAGCCCCGGCGGCTCGGAGGTGATCAGTTCGGCTTCAGACGGAACCCCGCCGGCGACTGGCGGCGTTTTGATAGACTTCCACGTTAACCCGCTAACAAATCCGCCATCTAACTTCTTTCCGAGCATTGTTTCGGGAACCTACAATCACCTGGTATCGATTTTGGCTAACCCAGGGGGCCCTTTTCCCTTCGATGGGTCTGTGATTGCGAAAAACGACTCAAACTTGAGCTCCGGACGCTTGCTGCTCAATGTTTATCTTGTCGGGGACTTTGCGCAGAACAATTTCACTGCGATCAACACAGCCCTAAACGTAATGGCCGGTATTTACACCCAG
>JAUIIP010000279.1 GCA_030431555.1 bacterium | reverse complement strand
TGCTTTTTCCGTCACCTTTATCTTACATGTGCTCATAACGTACTATTACACCGGAAGAACCCGGGATCTTTGTAACTTGACTGCTTAGGGTAGATGAGGCGCCGCAATTCCTTTTTAAGGCTGGCCTTAAAAAGGGAGACCGTGCGGTGCAGGTTTTTTTGGGTCTATTGCTCAAGTCGCTTAGTTATCTGAGCGCTTTGAGCAGTAGACCCCTCACACTAACCCCCGATAGGAGACTCGAAATGATTAAGGCTCTATGCGTTGGATGCCGCTTGCTTTTCGGGTCTCGACAAGCTCCGCATCAACCGCGGACTATCGGGCCTGACGGCAAGTGGGATGGACCTAACGGTCGCATCAAAATCAAGCTTCCCGGACGCTACCGCGCTCGGGTCGCTGTCATGACCGCGCTTGGAGTGCTCGCAGGGCTGGCTCAGCCGTTTCTGCTCACTTTCTTTGTGCTGGTTGATGGCGCCATGTTCGTTATGATCGCTAAGTGGCTCGGCAACGCCTGGGCTGCGCTTGCGATCGCTGCGTTCGGACTCGGCGGGCTCTGGATCGCTTTTTGGCTGCATGCTGCAGACTTCAAGCGCAAGGGGCCTATGTTCGGTTCGCGCAAGCTGCGGAACTGGTGGATCGCGGCTATGGTCACTCTCGTGATTGCCGCCGGCTTGCTGCTTTACCTCGGCAAGGTTTGGTTCGTCATTATTCTGGGTGCGCCGGCTGCATTTTGCCTGCTCATCTTGGCCTACATGTGGTACTACGATGTCGGAAGAGATCCGCTTGACCTGCGTTCGAAGAAAAAACGCAGGAAGGATCCCAACGGCTTCACCAACTGGAGGCGGCTTGTAGTGGCAGTGACGTTTGGCACGGAAGCCCTTCGTGCCAAGCTCGAGGCCCTCGCTGATAAGTCTGTCAAGACGGCGGTTCGCAGCGGCGAACTTGCTCAACTTCGCAGACTGTTCAACCTCAGCGACAAGCATCTGACGGACCTGCATGCTCTAATGCGCAAAGCTAAGTGCGAGCGCGGCAAGCATGTTCTGCCGAAACTGGCTCAGCGTTCGCTCAGACCAGAGCGTGCCGGCGACTGGAGGCGGGTTTTCAAGTGCGTGTGACTAACATCCGCGCACTGCCCGCCGCCTTCGGGACAATGTGGTTGACTGCTGTCAATCTGACAGCCCCGTTTATCGGTGCACGGTCTCCCACATTTCACTGCTGATCTTAATTCAATTTTTGCAGCTTTCGCTGAAGTGAGCGTCTATGCATTTTTAGCGCACGCGCTGCATGCGTAACGTTGCCCTGACACTCATAAAGCACCTTTTGCAGATGCTCACGTTCGATTTCCTCAAGGGTCGGATAAGGCGGGTCTTCGGCGCCTGAGTCGTCGGCTCGCTTTTCAAATGCCTCTAGCAGCTCATCAACCTCGACCGGTTTAGAGAGATAATTGTACGCCCCGCGCTGCATGGCTTGAACTGCAGTTTTCACAGTGCCGTAACCTGTCAAAACCACGATTTTTGCTGCAGGCGCGTGCTGCGTAAGCGGCTGAATAAGGTCAATTCCTTTGTCCCCGCCAATTACCAGGTCGAGGATAATTCTTGTCGGCGATTGGAGCTGCGCCGCTTTTACTGCGCCGGCTGCGTCGGATGCAGTGATAACATCGTGTCCCCTCCGCTCAAGTGAGCGCCGCAAAGCTCCTCGCAGCTCTTCGTCGTCATCGACTACCAAATAACAGTCTTGAACATTAGACATTCGCAGCGACCTCGCTAAAATCTGACTTCGCGGGCAGAGTCAGTCTGGCGGTTGTTCCATCGCGCGGGGTGGATTCGATAGTTAGTTCACCGCCGAATTGCCGAGCGTACAGGTCAGCCAGGAACAGACCAAGTCCCATGCCGCTGCCGACGGGTTTAGTGGTAAAAAACGGCTCTTTCGCGACAGACAGAAGCTCTGAGCTCATTCCATGACCTTGGTCTACGATTGAAATTACGATGTTATCTCCAAGTTTTTTAGCATGGACGTCGATTGAGCCGGTGGGACCGGAGGCATCGACGGCATTTTGGAGCAGTGAGTTAAGTACTTGTCTGAGAGACTCTCGCACTACCGAGATTTTTGAATCACGCGAGTCGACAGTGATGTTCAGTTTAGTGGAACGTCTATTTCTCAGATGGCTTGCGGCTTCCTCTATACAGTCCACTACCCGGACTAGCTCGAGCGTTTCACCACGAACGGCGCCGCTTTGGCCGGCCATGTTGGCTAAGATGGTCTTGCAACGCTGCACCTGCTCTCCAATGGTATGAGTGGCTCGCTGCAATTCCTCTCTTTCCGGCGAAGAATGCTCCAATATGTCGCAAATCTCACTCTTGGTTACTGCAATCGTCGTTAGCGGTGTGCTTAGCTCGTGAGCGGCACCTGCTGCCAAAGTGGCCAGCGACGCAAGCCGCTGTTCGTTGACTTTGCGCAGCTGCATTAAGCTAAGGTCACGTTCACTTCTTAACAATGCGGCAGACATTTTGGTTAATATGTAGGAAACGAGTGCGGCAGTGAAGATAAACGCGATCAACATCCCGTAGAGGTGAAGCGAGAAGGGATCGCCTCCATGCATTGCATGAGAATGTTGAGGTTCGGAAAGGATAAACAGCGAGTAAAAGCCGAGAGAGGAACATACAGTCAGCAGCCAGGCCCAGAGCGGTTTCAAGGCAACGGCGGCGAGCGAAATCTGTACCAGGTACAGGATTGTGAACGGATTATAAGGACCGCCGGTCCAAGCCAGCAGCACCGTAATAACCAAAGTATCGAGGAGCAGGAAAAACCCCATAAAGTTGGGCACGGCAGAGCCACTGCTTCTTAAAGATAGTGCAGCGGCGAAGTTGGATATGACGATTAGCGCACCAATCAGGACAAGCGAGGAGAGGGACGCTGCCAGCGGGGTGAAATAGGCAAATATCAGCAGAGCCAGTTGCGCGGCTGCGCTAAGCCAACGGATGCCGACTAACCATCTCAAGGGCTTGATGTTAGGTTTCGAGCCGGCGGCAACGGATTCCAAATCGCTTCCTCATTCGTTTCTAAACGTTGATTACCTATACAAGAGCCGCCAAAAAGGGAAGTCTTTCAGCGCAGCGGCTTGAGCACTGATCTTGGGGGCTGAACCCGACAAGGCCGTTGATAATTACTCTTTTTATATGGGCACTTAGCCGATTAAATGCCGTTTTTTTCGCACTAAGTTCATCTGTGATACTATCGACTCTTCGTGTTTAAATTATACAACCCGCGCTTTTTAGAACATTAGGGTAGCTTTGGGAAATTCTTCAAGATGGATCATCGCCAGCAATAGATTGCCGTTTAGCTGGGATCGGGCAGCGAAAAAACTTCGGCAGAGCTCAGGTGGTCTTGTCACCGCAATCAGCGGTATCCAGAGTGACGTTGAGAAAATTTGGGTCGGCAGCGCCCCCGAGGGCATAGACGCCGAAACCTGGAAAGTTCAGCCCGAGACGCGTGGCTCAGAGGGTCAGGAATATAAACCAGTCTTCATAGAAGAGGAGTTATATTCTCTCTATTACAACGGCATGTGCAATGACGTGCTGTGGCCTCTTCTGCATTACGAAAGTGGAATGGTGGAGTTCTCGGATGAGAGCTGGCAGGCGTATGTTGACGTCAATCACATGTTTGCCAAAGAGATCCTCAAAACTGCCAAGGAAGGCGATTTGGTTTGGATCCATGATTTTCACCTTCTATTAGTGCCGGGGTTGCTTAAGGCTCAGAATCCTAAATTAAAAGTCGGCTTATTTCTACATATCCCGTTTCCGAGTTCAGAGGTGTTTCGTCAACTTCCAGTTAGGAAGGAAATTCTGCGGGCGCTGCTATGTGCAGACCTCTTAGGGTTTCACGACTATTCGTACCTCAGACATTTTTGCAGTACTATTAAGGTGATGTTAGGGGTTGAGTCGAGCATGCTCTCGATCGAGCGGGAACATCACACGACGCACCTTGGCGTATTTCCCGTAAGCATAGATGTTGCTGAGTTTAAGCGAGAAGCCGCTTGCCCTGAAGTTCGAAAAACCCGCAGGCGATTTCAGCGCTCGTTGCCTTATGAAAAGTTGATACTCGGAGTTGATCGACTGGATTACATCAAAGGGCTGCCACTGAAGCTTAAGGCGTTTAGGAAACTGCTTGAGAGTCACCCTGAACTCAGAGGTCGAGTCGGTTTACTTCAAATAACAGTGCCTAGCCGCACTGACGTGCCCGGCTATAAGCATTTGCGCCAGGAAATCGAACAACTTGTCGGCGAAATGAGCTCGGGCGATGTGGCGATGATCATCAGCGTCGCAGACGACGCCATCGTCGAACAG
>JAUIIP010000020.1 GCA_030431555.1 bacterium | reverse complement strand
TGCCAAAGAGTCCATACAGTTTATATATAATGAAGCCATTTTTGCCTTACCTGTAGCAGAAATTATTGATATTTCGAACGAAAAGAAAAGACTTTCTGATGAATTACAAAAAGTTTCTTCTGAAATCGCACGACAACCTTACGTTCGACGGTTCTTCTATTCAGGGATTTAGTGTCGTCACTGAGTCGGATCTTCGCCTGGTTATTGACTGGGGTTCGTTCAGGTGGCTGCCGAGTGATGTCTTCGGTCCAGGGAAGGTAATTGTCTTCGGACTGATTAAGGACAAGGACGGCAATAGCTATACATCTGACATGCGCGGCCGACTCATCGAGTACTGCGATCGTTTGTGGGAGCAGGATAAGATGACCTACAATGTGTCGGTTGAGTGCGAGGGGTTTCTCTTCCAGGGCCGCAATGCAGAGCAAAGCTACAACTCCAGAGAAGGCTTTGAGTTCGTCTCAAAGGGTGGGTACTTCAATTCTCTGCCCCAGGATCCTCTCAAGCTTTTTATCGACCGAGTTGCTGAAGCGCAGCGTGCAATGGGTTTTGAGAACGAGAAGGATCACCCTGAGGTGGCTCCTTCGCAATTCGAACTCAACTACTCGTATACCGATGCGCGAATCGCGGCGGATCAGGTTCAGTTGTATAAGCTTATCGCCCGTCAAGTTGCGGCCAATATGGACATGACGGCATGCTTCCTGCCGAAGCCGGTTAAGAACATTAACGGTAACGGAATGCACACCAACATGTCCTTGTCGAAAGACGGCACAAACGTGTTTTTTGATGCCTCGGGTCAGGACGGAATGTCGGAATTTGCTTGGCAATTTGTTGATCGCTTGCTCAATAATGCGAATGACATCTGCTTGATTATGAATCCGAGCGTTAACGCATACCGTCGATTGGACCCTGCGTTTGAAGCGCCGAACCAAATCAAGTCATCCGCAGTAGATCGAACTTCAATGGTTCGTATCCCTCTGGGCAACGAGAAATCCGCCCGGGTTGAGGTACGAACGGTCGCACCGGACGCGAATCCTTACATGCTTATGTATTGTCTGATCAGGACTGGGCTTGAAGGGCAGATGAACGAGTCACTCGACAATGAGTCTCGTCGGACGCGCACGAGGTTCTTGCCGGGCAACATTTACGATTCAATGCGCCACTTCAAGGGCAGCGATTTTGTCAAAGAGGTCCTCGGCGAAGATAACCACGGCAAATTCGTTGAGCTCAAACAGTCGTCGGCGGATCGTTGTCCTAAGGAACTGGGCACGCTCGTGAAAACGGAAGAGATTCTGTTTCACCACGAAGTGACGAACCAGTACCTATGGGGCCGGTTCTAGCCGGTCGCGACCAAGCAGCGAAAGCTGTGTTTCGGAAGGAGGAGGACCTTTGTCCTCCTCCTCATCCCCAAGGAAACTGCTTATTCCTATGCCGATCAAACGAATCGGACGATTGCCGACTTCCGTTTTCTTCAGCAACTCCAGTCCCATCTGTAAGAATTGGTCCGGCGATGAAATTGCATTTTCGGTCGTAATGCTGCGAGTGGCTTTTTCGAAATCGCTGTAGGTTATCTTGAGGGTAAACGTCCTTCCTCGCAGTGAGCGTTTGGAAAGACGTTCCTCAAGCTCCTCGGCGAGGAACCTAAGTTTTTGCTCGATTTCAAACTTGTCACTTAAGTCCTCGAGAAATGTTCGCTCCACGCTCATCGATTTGCGGGCGCGGTGCGGAATTACAGCTCGTCGGTCTTCGCCGCGGGCAATCCGATAGAACCAGGAGCCCATCTTGCCGAATGTTCCGATCAGCTGCCGTTCTGAAATAGCGCGCAAATCACCAACCGTGCGGATGCCGAGCTTATGCAGTTTTCGTTCTGTGACAGCGCCGATGCCCGGAATTTTTCTAATCGGAAGTTTGTGAAGAACAACACTAACGGTTTCGGGGACTATCACGCTCAGACCGTCAGGTTTATTCATGTCCGATGCGACCTTCGCCAAGAACTTATTTGGCGCAACTCCGGCGGAGGCGGTCAGCTGCGTCTCACGCTGGATTCTACGTCGTATGTCCTGGGCGACCTTGCTCGCGTACTGCATTCCTTTAAGATTTTCGGATGCGTCGATGTAGGCTTCGTCAAGTGAAAGCGGCTCAACAAGCTCACTATACTCCCTGATGATGTCCATTATCTGCTGCGACACAGCACGATAGATCGAAAAGCGAGGCTTTAAAAATATCGCATGAGGACAAAGCCTATACGCTTGGCTGCTCGGCATCGCCGAATGGATGCCGAATTTTCTCGCTTCATAACTGGCCGTAGCGACGACTCCGCGCTTGGAGCTGCCGCCGACAACAACAGGTCGACCTTTTAGCTCGGGGTTGTCGCGCTGTTCGATGGCTGCATAAAAAGCGTCCATATCGACATGAATAATTTTTCGCACGCTTTCCATTTTCGTACGCTATCATAGACGCAAATTTTCTGTCAGCAGGAGGAGAGTTTGCTAATGATATCTGGAAGTTCTTTTCGCTTGGGACATTCACTACTCGCGCTACTTGCCCTATTGGCGTTGGGTTTGGCTTCTTGCGATTATTTGCCAGATAAGAAGCGGGTGACGGATGAGGCTGCAGAGCTGACCAAGGCAGCGACCCAGCAATTGATGCGGAATTCGGACGTGCCGATTGAGGAGGTGCGAAAGCTTAGGCAGTTTGAGTATAGAGTATTTAGACTGCCGCTCAGTTCGGAGCCGGCGGAGATCGAGTCTACGCTAAACAAGCTGGGCCAGGAGCGATGGAACTGTTACCACGTCGAGCGGATTAAGGGCGAGCATGACTTCGAGCTGCAGTTTTTTTGTCGGAGAATGCCTGCTACTCCTTTGATGTATGTCCCGAAAGGATTTATCGGGAACTGAGGGTCGCCTGTAAGAGCGCGGCGGAAGCCATGGTCGTTAGGCAGCCGATGAATGTGTGCCAGGTCCATCCTATTGGAACATCGAAGCAGCGAATTAACAGCAGCAGGCATGATCCGCAAAACGCGCCGATAAACACTGAGCGTTCGCAGTGCAGAGTAGTAAACATGCCTAGGAGAAAGACTCCGAGCAGTGGCCCGTAGAATATTGTCATGATGCCGAGCGCAAGTGATAGTAGTTCGCTTCCGCGACCGGCATCTCCTGCGGTGCTGGACAAGTAGGAGCTGGATATCACAGTCGCTGTAAGCATTAGTGCGACTCCCCAAACAAGCGCGTGCCAGCGCGCATCCAGAGTTTTGATGCTTCCAGCGTCAGCAAAATCGGTTTTAGAGACTGACGCGAGAGCTGTAATCGCGGAATCAAGGCTAGACATCGCTGAGGCCAGCAGCGCGGCGAGCAATATGCCTCTTAGACCATTTGGCACGATATTGGCGATAAAGTGAGGCATAATCGAGCTGCTCTCAGGTGGGGAGCTAAGAATCCCCGACTGAACCAGCAGCCATAGTCCTGTGCCCAGAAGCACAAATGTGAGCGCAACGGGTATCTCCATCAAGGCAGTAAAAACAAGCGCACGTTTACCCTCCCTGCTGTTTCTGCAGGCGAGTAGTCTCTGTACCATGTCCTGGTCTGTTCCGTGCGTTGCTACTCCTAGGGAGAAACCGCCGATAAGAGCACCGAGTAGAGTGTAGGGATCTTCCCAAAATTCTGCTGAGAATACGTTGAAGTTCAAATTGAAGACCATGAGTTTGTCGGCGTCCGAGAGAGCAGCGAAGGCCTCCGGTGTGATTTGCCCAGAGCTGAAAACTGTCCAGGCCGCATAAACTCCGGATGCAATAAATACTGTCGCCTCCAGTGCATCTGTCCAAATGACCGAGCGAAGCCCGCCGATTGCTGCGTAACAGACGGCAATTAGGCCGGAGGAGAGAATTGCATTCATGATGCTGATCTCGGCGATAGCTGAGACGGCAAGCGAGGCAATGAATAGTCTAGCTCCACTTGCGAGCAAGCGGCCTAACACAAACAGCGAGGCTCCCAATATTTGAACTTTGCGGCCAAACCGCTGCTTCAGATATCCGTAGACTGTGGTTACTCGGTGTTTATAGAACACCGAGATAAAGAACGTTGCGAGAAAGAATCGGGATACAACAGCGCCGATTGTGGTTTGCAGATATGCTAAATCACCCCGAAAGGCTGTGTCGGGTCCGCCGATGAATGTTGCTGCGCTGGTTTCGGTTGCGATTACAGAAATTGCGGCTAGGAAAGCTGGTATGCGTCCGCCAGCCAGAAAGTATTCTCGCTCCTCCGTGCTGATCGCGCGGGAGTAGTACCCCAGCGCCAAGACGGCTAGCAGGTAGGCAGCCACTATTGACCAGTCGAAATAGTTCATGATCTCCCAGCATAATAGGCACAATACCTTTTAGAGCGCAGTAAGTGTTGTAGGGGGCATTTGATTTATTTAAGCAGATCCTTCATCAATTACTCTCACAGGGGAGGTGACCTATGTCTACTATTGTGGTTGTTCAGCGCGGATCGGAAATAGCAATTGCTGCTGACTCATTGTCTTCTTACGGCTCTACAAACCTTTCAGCTAAGTATGATGCCAGCCCAGGCAAGATAATAACTTTTGCCGGAAGCTATTTCGGGGCGGTGGGCTACGCGGCAAACGGGCAAGTTCTTGAGAGCGCACTTAATCGTCTAGAGCCCGAGCTAAGACTTTTTAATGATACGCGTGCAATTTTCGAAACTTTTCGCAAACTCCATCCAATCCTCAAAACAGACTACTACTTAGTTACGGACGAGGAGGGTGAACAGCCGTATGAGTCCAGTCAACTAGACGTGCTGATCGCCAATCCGCATGGAATTTTCGGGGTATTGGCCTACCGTGAAGTTTTTCAGTATCAGCGTTTTTGGGCTACCGGAACTGGTTGGAAGTTTGCGCTAGGCGCTATGTCAGCATGTTACGACAAGGAGTCTTCGGCGAAAGAAATCGCTCTGCAAGGTGTGAATGCCGCCTGCGAATTTGATCAGAGCTCTTCGCAGCCGGTCGAAGTTGTTCGCATGGATCGCTAACACTTAGTACGTTCTATTACAGCTTCCCGATGTCCAGCACTACGGTGCGGGTCATGTCGGGCAACGAGTCGTTGATTGCCACTTTCGATTTCCCTAGAAATTGAACACTTGAGGCGGGAGTTCTCAGGTGATAGCGCGCCGCAATTTTAGGCTGGTCTGTGCGAATGAACAGGACGGACGGGTAGGCCTCTTCTGACAAAGCAGGCTCCGGCACTACGCTCACCGCAATTAACGACTGTGATGCATCAAAGTCGAACCCAATTGGATGGACTCCGGCCGGAAGACTGACGCTGTAGCTGGCCTCTGGCATCAACCACCCAACGACGCTTTGTTCCGTGTCAGCTTCAGTAAAGACCGCTACCCAGCTATTACTCCTGACTGCGGCAAGCCGGGCATTTGCGATCCACTTACCGGAACGCCGCGGTGGTTCAATTTTGGTCGGACCCCAGACCGTCTCGCCCTCGAAATTGACTTGAACTAGAACGCTCGGAATACCAAGTAGAGTGACCGTCCGGCCGCTGTCGTTGACCGCCATGACGTCGAAGCGTTCGATTCGGAACTCTTTAGCAGCTTTCCTCAGTGAAATGCTTTGAACCTCGCCGCTCTCTAGGTTTAGCAGCTGAATGTTTTGACTACTGCCTTGTCCAAAAAAATTATCGTCCGACTCTCCGCTGCCTGCCCAGGCAATGTGCCGGCCGAGGTCAGACAGGACTGCGCTCGTCCCAAGATTGGGGATGGTAGCTATCTCTCCGCTCGGGTCGACCAGTACCTGTGCGCCGTTTCTTCGCAGTAGGAGATGGCCAAGTCGTGAGCGGCTTATCGGCCCTTCGATGCTGGAACCCTCTAGTAAACGTTTCTCAATTTCGCACCCTTCCGCGCTGACTCGCAAAAGGCTCAGGTTGTTGGATTCTTCTGCTACGACGAAAAACGACTCACCGGCGGAAGGGTAGTTCGTAAAGGTTTCGAGAAGAGCTCCTTTCTCAAGGCTGCAAAGCGCAGCTGGAGTTTCGGAGTAGCTCCTCATGGCTTTTGAACTGCCTACTCCGTAAGCGACGACATCGGCGAGGGTTAAGGCAAAAGAAAGCTGCTGAATGACGAAGTACAGCGAGACTAGGAACAAAAAGCAAATAAAGCGAACTAGCCAGCTGCCTGCGGCTGCTAGAAAAATCGCGAGCGCCAGCGCTGCTTGAGTTGAGAAAGCGCCTGCCGCCAAAGTGGCGGCAAGCAGCTGGTGGTCTTTTTCAACTAACGCTTGTGAGAGCTCTAAGGTCAGCGGACCAAGTAGGTACTGCTCCGCGCGAATTTCAACCGGAACCGCATACACGGCAAAGGAAGCAGCAACCGCCGCTGTAAACCTTAGCCAGGTTTTCACCTTTCGCCTTTAGCGCTGTATTAATGCGGAGCTACGGGTGCTCCCGTGGGAGCCGCTGAGCCCTGCGTTGAATCCAGGAAAGACAAGCCTGGCAGCAGCCACTCGCTTCCATACTTGCGAAGTGTGACAGTGTCCTGTTTCTCTGTTCCGTCGAGACTGGTGGTAAGCGGAATCTTCGCTTCTGCGCCGTTGATTGCTGCTTCACCAATGTCGAACTTGGTTCGCATCAGCTTCTCGTGCTGCTCAGCCATTCGCTTCTTCAGGTTCTCTGACAACATCGCAATCTGCTGCTCCATCATCTGAGCCTGTTGCGGTGGTAGACCGCGCTGCTTCATTTGACGACGAATAATTGAGCCGGGGTCCGTCTGAGCGTCGATGTAGAATTTTTTCAAATCAGTCGCTGAGGAGATCCCCATCTCTTGGAGTTGTGAAGACGGCATCTGCTTATATGCTGTTTCCCAGTGAACGTAGTCGGCAATGCCGGCGATTCCAGGGTTGGCTTTTAAGGAACTGATGATCTTTTCCATTGTTTCGCCGGGAGACATTTCCGCTGCGGCGGATACCGGCACTAAAAACAAAATGAGAGCTGCTGCGAACAGGCGATATTTCATCGGGGTTCTCCGAATTTTTTATACAAATATGCACCGCAGCATAACTAAGACATGGATATAAGTCGAGAAAAGGATGGGTGGCGCAGCCTATTTCCTACGTCCGCAAGGGAGATATACGGAGGAGAATTAGGATGTACCTGCTACGAAGCTGGAAAACAAACCTAATGGAGGAGCGAAATCGCTCAACTCAGTAACGGGGGAGCGAAGCTCAACCCCGGGAATTTTTCAAACATTCCAACGAACACAATCAAACAAGAATACACAACACAAACAAACGAACACAAACAACAAACAACGAAACGAACAAACAGACACAGACACACAAACAAACAAGGCAGATTAGGCTTTATTAGGGGCCCGGTGCGAGAGTCGATCCATTGACCGTTGTGTTACACGCTTGCGCGAGTAATCAACGACCTCAGGTCGACTCTCAGCACCGGGCCCCAGACCAATCCCTCTCATTTGGGGCCTATTAGTAGCCCCCTTGAAGATCGATTTAGGCGATCCTCAAGGGGGCTACCGTGCCTCAATATCCGGGTTGTTCTGAGTGAGTCCGAAATGTGTGAGTATTACCTAGTGCAGAAATGCACTCGCTGGATAGTAAAAACCTTTAAAAAACGTAGCAGATACATCTCGCGCAGAGCCAACTCTCGGCGAGATGCAGCCAAACACAACAGCTACCCTAAAAAACCAGACGCAAAGAACCTAAAGGCGTTATGCCTTTAATGTTAGGTTCTGCTGCCGGATTAATCCAAAAATTCTGTAGAATGACTGTTCTGGTTCTGGACTGTCCGCTTGTGTCTAGCTCAAGCGGACAAATCCCCGGACATTTGAGTTGGGCCGAATGTGCCCTAAAATTCCACTCTGTCGCAGCCGTTAGGTATGCTTACAAACTCATCTCCGTTGGCCACGAGAACCTGCCGGCCTGACGAATCGAAGAAATAGACCTGAGCAGAGCCGAAGGCACAGCCCGATCGATTCGAACGAGCGGTTGTCCCGAAGCCGTTGCTTGGTCCGTTATCGGTGAGGGTTTGCGTAATGGCACCGCGCACTTCCACGGTAATGTTGAATCCGTCAACAAGCACGACCAAATTGCCGTCGCGCTCAGATTCCGGCTTCCAAATAAAACGAGTGACAGTCTGGGACGAAACGGGAACGTTTACCTCGATAGAGTTGTAGCAGCCCGCGAGCTGATCGCCCCCGCAGCCCTCGACCGCAGGGACTAACGAACCGGCCGCTATCAATTCTTCGGTGATGTTCTGGCCGCTTAATGAATAAATATGACCCAAAACTCCCTGCACACTTCCGTCGATCACGGTTGGGCACTCTCCTTCCGCGCCTGCGGGAACGAAGTAAGCTCCAGCAAGTGTCATTTGCTGAATCAAACTGACTCCATTGTCGAAGCGAAATCCGGACTGCTCAGCCAGTGCTGCACCGTGAAGCTTTACCACCTGAGAGTTGCCGGCCTGTTCGCCGTCTACTCGAGTGATGATCACCGCGTCGGGCCTGTTTGCCATGACGGAGACACGTTCACCAAAGCCCTCCGGAACTGGGTTGCTGATCTCGGTCATATTAAGGATCGATCCGCATAGCGACAGAAGTTCAGGGGACAGTTGAGTCTCTCCTGAACTTGAGCTGCTTGGCTGCACTTCGCTTACAGATGAGCCAGAGCCGCAGGCACTGAAGCTTGTCAGCAGAGAGACGATGAAGAAGGTGATAATCAGGGTACGGTTCATAGGATATAACGCTCTTTAAATTCCTTTAGAAAAACAGCACGGCTTGGAGAGCCGCTCAAGTAAAACTTTTCGACGTACGTATTTACCGGATATTCTAGCAGATTATTCTCTTTGAAAGCTGAAATTATTAGATGCAATTGGAACGGCTAGTGAAGCAGGGTCTTTTTTAGTTCGAATGTTCCGCTAAGGCCCTGAGATTTAAGGGATGCATTTCCTTTTAGAATAGAGCCATTTCGTGAGTATTTTGCTTGGTAATTCCCGCCCAGAACGACTTTTGAGCAGTTTCCGGCGAGACACGCTTTTTCTTGGAAGCTAATTCCGGAGTCGGTCATTGTTCCGACGATTCTTGTTTTCGCAGCACCTAGGCCCTTCCAGACTAGAACCCCTTCGAATGGCCGCGGCAGGTCAGATTCGGCCTCAAAGCGAATGTAGAGCTCCATGCTTCCGCTCCACGAAAGTGGGGAAGTTTGCTCGAAGTCTCCGGCCCAGAGCTGGCGCTCGAAGCTTTGACCATGAGCAGGGAACGCCGCTAAAATTAAAAAGCCAATAAATGCGAGTATTTTTGCTGCCATTCGTCCAATTAATGCCCGTGCGATTGCTCAGCTTTTATCGACCGTCGCCGATAATAAGTATAGGAGCAAAAGTTCTAAAGTCATCCTATGAATTTCGCTAAGAACTCTTTTTTGGCTGTTTTGTTGTTTGGTGCACCTTGCAGCGCGCTGGCGGACGTCGGTTCGGGCTCCGCTGCGCAGACGAGCGGCAGCGCCAAGAGCGAGTCCGTGCTGATAAAAGTGCACGGGGATGATTTGCCCCACCCGGTGCTTGGTGCAAACGAAATTATCAAGTGGTGTGAAGAGGACGGTGAGGGAGTTCGCTACGCTAGCTCGAATATAGCGCTTAAAGGTTACAAAAAATGCGGAGAAGTTCAGGCGAGCAAGACTTGCGATGCCGTTGGAAATCGCTTTTTTTCACCGCAGCCCGACAAGAAATCACCCCACGGCTATTTGGATTGCTCAATAGGTCCGCGGATCGAGATCGAACGTCATATTGACCTAGAGAACGAAGTAATCGAATTCCAAGACTTTCGCGAAGGGGGCGAGGGTACTCACATAAAAAATGAAGTAACCGACAAGCAGCGCCGTGAACACGGCAGCCCATATGCGATTTTTGATCAACTTTTAAACAACAACCGGAATGTCGATCTTTTTCATGGCCAGCAGCGCAAGATTAAGCGCAAGAAAAGCATGCGCCGTCGAAGCAGAAATAAGCGGCGCAGCGATCCCGGCTACCCGATGCCGGTTGGTATCCCGGGGGGTGGTTTTGTCGATCAGCTCGGACCTCTGCTAAAAGGCCTAGGGGTTGACCCCGCTGTGCTGAATCCGCCGCGCAACAAGCAGGACATGCGAAAGCAGGAGGAGGCAGTCCGTAAGCTTTTTAGGCAGCTCTCTCCTGAAGAAAAGCAACTATTAGAGCAGTTGCTCGGTACTTCGGATATTGATTCGCTGCTGAATGGCCGACGCTAGTTCTTGTCTTTTTGTTTGAGGGCGGCTCTAATACCCTCAATCGGGAATTGATAGACTGTCTAGGAGCACATGACCATGTTTGAGCGCATATCCGATTTCCTTCAGGGCGAGGCCACGCTTGATGTCGATAAGTCCGGCGAGCCGACATCAAAAGATCTAATGGTAGCCACTGTGGCAGTGCTGCTCAATATGGGCCACTCCGATCACTCACTCGGTGATGACGAGTTTAAAGCGATTATGAGCTCGTTGAATCACGAGTTCGATCTGAGTGACGACGAAGCGGGGCATATCGTAGATATTGCCGACATCCTCCGTCAAAACAAGGAAAAGGCCGGCGCGATAGCGCGCATCATCAAAGACGGATTCAGCATGGAGCAAAGAGAACTGGTCTTGTCGATGCTCTGGAAAGTGGTGCTAGCCGACGGAGTCGTTGAAGATTTCGAGGTTAAGTATGCCTCAAACATTCGCGAGCAGCTTGGACTATCCCTTGAATCATCTATCCGCGCCCGAAAAAACGCGGAGAGAAAGTAGCGATTGAGCTCATTTATTTCCCTAGAAGGCCCTGCTTGAGTTCTTCGTTCGGCGGATGCTTGCCAAGCCATACAGCTAGCATCCCCTCTACAAAATCGCGGCCCTCTATGCTGCCCTTGTTTTCGTCTCTGATGAACACTTCCACACTGTCTTTGTTAAAAACAAATCGCATAGTTTCGTTCTCCGAAACGTCGCTCATGAATGAATTGAGCTTGGCGACTCTGTCCTTGAGCCTGCCGTAGCCGATAGAGTTTTTCTGAAAGCCTTCAATCCACGCTTCCGTTAACTTGTCTTTGTCGACGTCACGCACAAATTTCATATCGAGCAATTTGACCCCTTCGGACGCAACTATCGCCCCCGCATCAGTTGATTTCTGTTCGAGGTATAGCCCGGCTACGTAAACATCGACCTTGAAAAAAGTCGCTTCGCGAAGACCCAGTCCGTTAAGAACCAAGGTCTTCTCTCCTATGGTGGTCGAGTCCGGTAGGGTGACGCCGGCTAAGCTCGCGGCAGTTGCCGGTGAAGGGGTCGCCAAGGCGGCGCTAAGGAATACAAGTAAGAAGGCGGTTAATCTTTTCATTGTACTAGTCCATTTCTTCTGAAGACTGAATTGCTGCGTAAGCGGCTTCTATCTGGTCATAGCGTTCTTTCGCTACACTTGAAAACTCTTTCGGCATTCCTTCCTCCATCACCCTATCAGGATGGAACTGTTTGGAAAGTTTTAAGTAGTTGCGTTTGATGACGCTCGGAGGATCGTCCGGACTGCAGCCAAGAATCTGATAGTGCTTGTTGGAATTGTCCAGATGTCGCTGCTTGAGTTGATTAAACTTGGCTTCCGGTATTTCAAAAATATCACGTGCAACAGCCAGCAGTTTTCGCTCCTCAGCGGAAAAAACCTGATCTGCTGCCGCTAAGCAAAGCAAAACGTCCATAAAGTTTTCAAGCATCAGCGGCTTGCGTTTGTTTATATCCTTAAACTGTCTGGCGAAATCCTCGAACGTGAAGTCGACATTGCGGGCCACGTGAAAAACGGTAAGAGCTAGATCGCTCTTTTCCTTGTTGAGCTTTAGTCCGCTTTGAATAAAGCGGCCCACAGTCTGCTTTTCGGAGCTACTGATCTCTCCATCTGCCTTGGCGAGCTTGGCCAACATGGAAAATGCCGCGATGAAAAAGGTGAGTTCCTTTTCACCCATTGGCAGATGCGAAGTGTCTAAATACATCTTCGTGCTGCCAAAGTTCTGAGAAAGGTGCGGACTCACCTGTTGGCCGAAAACGGCCAATGCGACGGCTCCTATCGGCCCGCTGACCTGAAGGCCGTCCTCTCTTTCTTTCACCCAGTTTAGCAATGACATCAGCCTTTACCTTAATTACGGGCTCCTTGTTCCATCCGAAGGTTTACCATAATCTGTGCGTGTCGGCACACGTCCGGCGATTAAACTTTCTGTCATAGCTGCTGTAGCGTTGCATGGTTATTAGAGCTTTTCCGCCAGTCGAAAATGCAGATGAAACGGGCCTGTTGGCTGTTGGGGGCGACTTGGAGGTCGAGTCGCTGCTGCTGGCCTACTGCAGCGGCATCTTTCCCTGGCCGATAGTTGACGAAAGCACGCTCACTTGGTTCTGTCCGCCACAGCGTGCGGTTCTTTTCCTCGATGATTTTGAAGTGAGCAGAAGTCTACGGAAGGAAAGAAGTAGGACTGCCTACGACTATAGTTTTAACTCATCATTTGAAGAGGTGATTCGGGGTTGTGCTCAAGCAGCCAATCGTCCGGGGCAAGAAGGAACTTGGATTACCGATCAAGTTTTAGACGCTTATGTTAATTTTCACCGAGCGGGCTATGCTTTCAGTGTAGAGTGTCGAGAGCAGGGGAGGCTGATTGGTGGTCTTTACGGTGTCGCCGTTGGCGCTTTGGTTGCTGGTGAGTCGCTTTTTTATCGTGTCTCGAACGCTTCCAAGCTATGTTTATGGTGCCTTGTTGATTATTTGAAATCCCGCGGAATAGAATGGATAGATTGTCAGCAGATGACTCCTCTGCTGGAAAGCTTTGGAGCTCGCGAGGTGCCGAGAGCTAAGTTTGTTTCGATGGTTCGGGAGTCAACGCAGAGAGAAATGATACTGTTTCTCCCGGAGGAAAAGCCGATGCTGGATTGGCGGGAAAGATATGAAGAAAACTGACGAAAGATACAAACGAGTCAATCTACTTATTCGCCCTGACCAGCATGAGCTTGTAATGGATTCGGGTCTTTCATTATCCGGCTTAGTGCGCGACTTGCTGGATGACAGATTTAGCGACACGACCGTAACGCTTTGTGTCGGCTCTGAAACTCGAGCGCTTTATGATCACATAGTGAGCAACTTCGGTGCTTCGGATACAGACTTGGAGCACTTTTTTGTGGAGGCGCTGGATAAGTTTCTCGAGTCCAAAAGAGGAGACATCGATGACCTGCGCAAAAAGCTGAAAAAAAAGAATACCACTAAACGTTCCTAGGAAATCCGGAGCTCGCAGCGTATTTATTGACAATTTCGGATGCTGGTGCTTTACGTAATCGCTAATCAAGGGGATGCAAATGCAATTCGTTCGTAAGAAATACTTTTTTGTCCGTGTCTCGGACACTCCCGGCCAAGCTGCGCGAATGGGGTCGTTTTTCAGAGACGAAGGGGTGGATCTTGAAGGCATGTGGGGTCTGGGTATAGGCCAGGGAAGTGCTCAGATTTACGTTGTCCCCAAGAATCCCGAGGTGCTTCGTTCCGCGATCAAGAAGCGTGAAGACTGGAAGTGCGCTGAGGGAACTTGCTTTCGCGTGTCTGCGCCGGATGAAGTCGGTGCCCTGGCGACTATGCTTGATTCGATCGCTGATAAGGGGATCAATCTTCAGGGCGTTGATGCTATCGCACTGACCGGGGATGTGGCTTGCTATATCTGGCCGACCGAGAGTGACGCGGACAAGCTGGAAGAACTCCTTAAGTCGCTTTAGCCTATTTGGTCTTGCTGACCTTTCTTCTGTTTTTGTTTTTCCAGCACCTCGCTCAATTTGCCAATCAGTGTCGATTGGTTGAATGGCTTGGAGATGTAGTCGGTCGCTCCGGCTTTAAATGCGGCCATAACATGTTCTCGGTCACTGTGCGCTGTGAACATAATTATCGGTAGCTCGTCGTCGTTTGCGCGAATAGAGCGAAGGACTTCTATGCCGCTCATAGTCGGCAAGCTCCAATCGAGAAATGCAATATCTACCAACCCACGCTGCATTCGGCGGATTGCGTTCAAGGGGTCGTCCGTACTCGACACCTTGGCGTAGCCTGCGCGCTTGAGCATTGCGCACGCGATCGTCCTGATGTGCCGATCGTCGTCAACAACCAGTATGCGAAGACTTGTATTTATCTGCTCGCGGTCGGACATGAACCACCTTTGTTTGCTTCTCCAGGCTACCAGTCGTGCGAAGGGAAGGAAAGAGACATTGACTAGGCGGCTTGCTCGGGAACTGGTTTACCCTTAGTTTTCCAAAGTCCGCCGCGAGAAAAACTCTCCCATCCCCAGCGGAGCCAGCGCAGTAGCGCGAAAACAAGCCACGTTGACCAGGCGAGCATGACCACACGCCAAACCCATAGCTGGAGCGAGATGATTACCGGCCGGGGCAGACTGCCGCTGACGTGATCCAGATACCAGTGCAGACTTGTATTGCTGGAGCCGTTTCCACGAACAAGCATGTCGGGCTTTAAGATTAAGCCGCTTCGCAGCGCCAAATACAAAACTATCAATGAAGCGGCCGTAAGAAGAACGAGCCCGACCTGGGCCGTATTGAAAACCCAGCGCCGCTGCAAGGGCTTGTGTTGTCTATAGCTGAGCGCAGCGAGCCAGAAAAAAGGAATCACCAAAGCCGCTGCGGGAAGTGTGGCCAAGCCGAGACCGAGCAGGATCCATTCTGAAGTCTTGAGCGGAGCTAATTCGGCAATCCCGAGCAGCACAGCAAAAATAATTACTACAATGAGTTTACCCCAGATTAGGACGGCGGGGCCCCAAGCAGGACCGCTTGCCCAAAGCAGCCAGCGGTTTTGTCCGACGTTTACGGTTGTTTTAACGTTGCTGGCAGGTCTTCCCAGAGTTACTTCCGGCATTCTATCAAGTAATCCGTTTTGCCAATTCTGCTGCCAATTAACGACGAAGTGCTGATTGCCGGGTTTGAGTGGAAGCGACAATTCACGTCCTTGGGGTCGAATCGTCCTGCTCTTATGGTCCACGAGAATTTCTCCCACTTCGGCAGCTTCCGGTAGAACTATTTTTTGCCATCCGCCTTGGCTGCTGCGAATGGATAAGCTGAGCTGAGCTCTAAGGAGCCGCACACCGGGGGTATAAACGGTGGAAGCGGAGTCGATGGTTACCGCGTCTCCGGGTACACCGCTCGGCTTTGCAATCGCGATTTTAAGCGTTTCACCCGGCCAGGGCTGGTAACGCACAATATTTCTCGAGTTCTCAATGGTTGAGGTCGGTTTGATTCCCGAAAATGAGCAGCGCCAGATAGGCGAGCATTCCACCAGCCATACTTCCGAGAAGCTGTTGTTAGAGCCGACGCTCAAATTGATCTCAGGTTCCTGCTCCAGGTTGCTGTTCCACTCAACAGAACTTGTGCCGCGGGCGAACGAAACAACGGCCTTGTTGTCTTCGACCTTGATTCCGTCAGTTGTTACGGACTCACCCGGCAGCAGTGGAACCTTTGTGTGGGCCGGTCTCTGCGGGTTTCCGAGCCTCGTCACCCGGGTCTCAATTTCCCAAGGCAGCCCGATTTGAAGTCTTCGTTCTACTAGATACCATTGTGACAGCAATCGATCTTCTGACTCTCCACCATCTTCTTTCACTGCATCGGATGAGCCTTCGCCTGTCAGAGCTTTGCGCGTAAACTGCAGGGATCCGCTTACACTTCCCGTCTTGCTCAGCCCGTCAACAGACCAGTGGTCGGCGCTTATCTCCACGTGTCTTGCCGGCAAGCTGAACTGCAGAGTAACAATGTTTCTTGGAATCAGATCTCCGGCTACTCTCACCTGATGCACACCTTCCGGAATTCTCACCCAAACCACGCCATCCCTCTCCCGGCGCAGACTGGTCGTAGGCTCGCCGTCGACTGTTACAAACTCGGGAAGAAATTGACTTAGCGGACCAGGAATAGGCCAAGCGGAATCGCCTCGGCTGTGCACGACCGCTTCGAGCGTCATTTTTCGTTCGGAAAGCGCGATCTTCATTCGGGGTGCACTTGCGCAGACTCCTCGACAATCGTGCTGTGATAAGCGCCGTCCTAAATCATTTAGCAGATCCTTATCAGGAAAAGATTGTGCTTGTGCGTTTGGCGCATACGCTGCCAACACAACTAAAGCGGCAACTGTGCTCGATTTCGGTAGGAAGGATCTAAGTTTACGTCGATTGATAAATGCGATCGACAACGCTAGAAACAGCGCAACGCGAAGCAGTGAGAGTAAGAGATTGACGCCCGGGCTTATTAAGTAGAGCCGAATAGCATGGTCCTTCTTGACCGGACCGCTCCAGCTAAGTGTCCATGAGCGCCATGACCAGCTTGGCAGTCCTGGCCCAGTCTGAACTACCGCACGAGGATCGACTTGAGTGAGCTTCTTTTTCTGAAGAGCATAGCCGCTGTAGCTGGAAAGCGCGTCTAACTCCGTTCTGCCGGGAGCTGCCTTGCTCATAGGCAGAGGAGCACGCTCCATCGGAGCTTCTTCCAAGTCAAATGTCTGCTGCTGAACAGCCTGACCGCCTACTACGCCACCGCGTGTGTCAGCCGGAAGGTTTGCAATATCCCGAGAGACACTTCCATAGTCCGAAAAGAAAATGCTAGTTGCAGAGCGGAGTATGAAGAAAGCAGCTGCGGCTGCCAGCGCAATGAACATAAATCGCCATCGGCGCATGATCAGCAGTACGAAAGCAGTGACCAGTGCAGCTGCAAGGAACAAGCCGCCTAAACCTCCCTCGATCAGCCTGACGAGAAATTGCAGCGGGTCGAAGCTCGGAGACCGGCCAAACGGCGCAAGCTGCGGAAATAGACCTCCTCGAATTTGGTCCAAACAGAACCCGACCATGATTATCACCAGGCAAACGTAGACCAGCGAGAAGTATATTTGCACCACTGTCCTTACCCAGCCCTCGGGCAGCAGACGAATCAGAGCTATGCATGCCAGCAGGTGAACCCAGATCTGCATCGGTGCCCCAGGCTGGTCGAATCCTAACACCATCGCCGCTAACGCTACTGCTCCCCAAACCGGCCCGAGCAGCTTGCCGGCTGCGGCGGCGACCAATAGCACGAAGAACAGGTCGAGCAGAGTCCAATTGCCCAACCAGCTTGAGGATAGAAAGTCGACTCCGGATGCTTCGAACAGGTTCCATCCCGGCGGCAAGTTTAACTGCATTCGCAGCGAGTCGACATCATGGTTCCACCCGACTGCGCTCATACTGCGAACTTGATGATTTATTCGTGATGCCGCGGCAAGGTGGAAGTTCTGCGAACGAAGTTCTACTCCGGATAGCTTGGACTCTGCACTGGCCGTGATCAGCAAGTCCTTGTTTGAGAGTTTTACGTTTCCAAGCTCCATTTCAGGCTGAGTGTCGAGTCGCCAATCGCGGTACATTGTGCCGGAAATATCGTCACGTATAGTGAAACCGCCGCCGTCTAGGTCCAGCCAAAAGGTTCTGTTCAGATTTAATCGATTCGGCGCCAAACTCTGTTCTCCTCGGCGAGTCTGCTTAAAGGTGAGTTTGGCTGAAGGATCGATAAGAAAAGTCGGCCTGCCCTTCCAGTCATCTCGGAGCTGCGTTCGGCTGGGGTCTACGGCCGTAGCGCCGGACAGTTCCACAGAGCGAAAAGATTCATCGGACTGCCATACCCATGTCTCATGAGTCGGCCAACCTTCGGAATCTTGTTCGACGGCCGAAAGTGCCTGAGGCGGCTGCGGCAGAGCGGACTCTATAACAATTTGGTGCACTCCGGGTTTGCCTTGAAGCACTAGGCGATTCTTTGAATCGAGCCTATAGGGTAGATCGCTTTGAACTCGGAAGGGCTGCGAGTCCGGAATCAGCACATTGCCCAAATCTATATCGCGCGCGCCTCCGGCGACTCGCACTTCAAGGCGGGTTGTAATCTTGAATGGAATTCCGTCGCTCAGTAAGCGCTGAACTTCAACTCGAACGCTGTCCTGCTGTGTTTCCTCTTGGCGAACTCTACTTCTCAGCCACAACTCACCGGAGCTTGTGACCTTGGGGTTCGCAACCTCTTCTCCGAGGACTTTTAACTTTACCAATGCGGCCGTATTGGGAACTGATATTGATTCGGGAATTTCAGTCCAATCGAATCGTCCGGTGATTGAATAGCTTCCCCTCTCGAGGTGCGTCTTCGGGCGATTTGACCGCTCGAGAACGACCAATCTCTCAACGGCTCCGTTTTTTGTCGCTTCAACCTCGAGCGGCCAAATACTTTGCCCTCCCGGAAGTTCTATGTCCGTCTGCTTATCGACCCTGACACGGTAGCGAAAGCTTGCGCCCTTGGTCTGCACATCCAATTCAAGCTGGCCGGGCCATGTGCATTTAGAGCGACCTGCCAACAGCGCGCAGCGCAGATTAGGGTTTTGCTCTCGCACCCAGTCGACCCACGGCTTCAGCTGCTGTGGTACGTACGGCTCAGTTTGTTGCGCCAGTGAAGAACTGATAGCAAATATATTAACCGCGAAAGCGAAAGCGAGGAGTCTGAACAGCGAAGGAAAGTTGTAATGCATTGGCGAAGCTGCCTCCCGATACCAGGACCTGTTAAATGCATTACCACACAGAAGCCCTAGATCGCATGAGTGCTAAGCGCAGCAAAGGAGAGAACTGAGATGAATTATTGGCTAGCGAAGAGCGAGCCCGAGGAATACTCGATCGACGACCTGAAGAAAGACAAGGTTTGTCACTGGGATGGTGTGAGAAACTACCAGGCGCGAAATTATATGCGTGAAATGCAGAAAGGCGATTTGGTTTTATTTTATCACTCGAACGCCGCTCCGCCAGGCGTTGCCGGAGTAATGAAAGTTGTTAAGATCGCTTACCCCGATCCTTCGCAATTCGATAAGAAGGACAAGCACTTCGATCCGAAATCCACAGGGGACAACCCTCGGTGGTTTTGTCCTGATTTAAAATTTGAGCGCAAGTTTAAGCAGTTTATAAGCCTTAGCGAACTTAGGAATACAAAAGGTTTGGAAAAACTTCCCTTGCTTCAGCGTGGATCGCGGCTAAGTGTACATCCTGTCAGCAAACGCGAGTTCGAAATTATTGTGGGTATGGGCACGTAGTTGAGCGCTTAAACCCGTCGTTTAGTCGGGGAAATTGGCTTGACACTTTAGCACCCTCGGGCATACGTCTAGTGCGTAAGTGCTGAAAGCGCAGCGCGCCTGAACTGGGCCGTATAGACCTCGGCCCAGGCAGATTTTGTAACGAGTAACGGAGGAATCAATAGTATGAAGAAATTGCTGCTTGCTGCATGTGTTGTAGCGATAATCCCTGCAAGTGCTATGGCTCAAAACATCGGAAAGTGCGGCTGGGGTTCGAAGTTGATGGACGGTCAATCCGGAATTGCTCCTCAGGTGCTTGCCGCGACCACTAACGGAACTTCCGGTAACCAAACTTTTGCGATTACAACAGGAACATCAGGATGTACGCAGGACGGGGTAATTCGCTCTAACTGGCGCACTGCAATGTTTATCGACGAAAACGTCACAAAGATCGCCCGCGACATGTCAGTCGGTGAGGGAGAAACTCTCGAATCATTGGCTAGCTTGCTGGGTATGAACAACTCTGACAAAGAAGTTTTCTTTCAAGTTGCGAAAGACAATTTCGAAGTTATTTTTCCGAGCGAAAACGTTTCCTCGAATGAAGTTATGGCATCGCTTAAGCGCGTGTTTGAAGGAAACGAGGCCCTCGCTGGTTACTCTCACTTGATTTAGTGTTTCCTCCTTTAACGTTTGAAGGGCGCATGGCCTCTTGGCGTGCGCCCTTTTTTTGTGCTTCGCTGTTACTAAGCCATCTATGAACGGCATTTTCTTGAGCCGGACTTTTTATCTGCTGTTGCTGCTTGTCACAGCGGCTGGGCAGCCGCTGGGTGCCTATGCTGAGCAGGATCACCACTACCTTGATGAGCTGCTGACGGCCGCCCGGAACCGTCAGTTGTGGGATGAAGCGGTTTGGCTTCGTCTGCTGCATTACGAACCCAGGATGCTTTTCCCCTGGTCCGTTCGCAGTGTGGCTGATGACCCGAGTTTCTTTAAAGATGAACGTGGTGCGACAGACCCTCGTGCTGAACTGGAAGCTACCTTAAAAGCGTTTTTCGAGCCGCAGCCGCCGTACGACAAAGAGAACGACATAAACCCCCACGCCCAGTGTCGCTTCGCGGCGCGGCTTCACTGGCTGGTGCAGCAGCTTGATATCGATCGGGAGCGTCTGCCGCAAATCAGCTGTCCGCGGCTCGACGAATGGCTTGATTCTTTGCAGCCGAAATCTATCGCACTGGTTTTCCCCTCTTCATATGTGAACAACCCTGCGTCAGCGTTCGGTCATACTCTGCTTAGGGTCGACGGACTGGGGCAGGGAGACAATAACCTGCTTTCGTATTCGATCAGTTATGCAGCAAACACCGGCGACGATGGCGGCTTGATTTTTATGATTAAGGGTGTTGTCGGTGGATACCCCGGCGTTTTCTCAGTTTCCCCGTATTATAAGAAGATCAACGAATATAATGATCTCGAGGATCGTGATGTTTGGGAATACGATCTAGATTTTTCGCCTGAAGAAATTCTACAAATCCTGCGGCACGTGTGGGAGCTTCGCTACACGTATTTTGACTACTATTTTTTCGACGAAAACTGTTCTTATCATTTGCTGTCATTGTTCGAGGTGGTCAGGCCGGAGCTTCGCCTTACGAATGAGTTTAGGGCCTATAAATTTAGCGGTTGGGTAATTCCACCGGACACCGTAAGGGTCGTTACTGATCGTCCAGGATTACTAAAAGGTGTTGCGTATCGCCCAGCGCTTTCGACTCAGCTCAAAGCATGGGACGCTGTCGCGCAAGCGGATGAAAAGGAGTTGGCAAAGTCTGTCGCTGAGAACGAGGTAGCTCTGGAGGACTCTGGCGTCGAAGGTTGGTCAGCGCAACGCCGGGCGATGTTCTACGAGTTGACGTTCGATTATCTGAATTACCGTCGTGTCGCTGTGGAGAATGAAGAGTTCTCGTCCGCGGGGCTGGGGAGGCAGCTGCTGATCGCGCGCAGCAAGCTTGGTCAACCGCGCGTAAAGCCCGCCCCCCAGCAGCCCGATGTACGGCCCGACACGGGGCACCGCTCGCGGCGCGCATCCGTAAGAGGAGGCTACGATGACGACAACTGGTTCTATGAACTCCAGATTCGTCCGGCTTTTCACGACTTGTTAGATCCACGTGGAGGATACTCGAGCGGTGCTGAAATTGACTTCTTTGACTTGGTGCTCCGTGGACGCGAAGATCGTGACTTGGAGCTTTGGCATTTTGTTCCCGTCAGCATAGTTTCTCTCGCGCCGCGCACTACATTTGTTCGGCCCACCTCTTGGAATCTAGAAACCGCTCTGAAGCGAAAGCGTTTCGCGCCTGAATCGGACGAACTAATCGGCAGGATCGCCGGGGGTCCTGGGCTTGCCTATGAGTTGGGGTCCTCGGTTTTTTATGGCTTTGCTCAAACCGCAGTCGAGTATTCCGAGGATTATGGAGATAAAGTTAACGCCGGGACGGGGCCTCATGCCGGAGTGTATTACGATGCAGCGGAGCGCTTGCGTTTGTTCGGCCTGTTCGAATCCGAGTATTTTTTCTTCCGGGAGTCGCACTGGGACGCGCGGGCCTCGGCGGGGCTGAGTATTACTTTTAGTAAGCGAGTCGCCGTGCGCGCCGACGTATCTCGAAAACATCAGTTTGATCATTACTGGACTGAAGCCGGTGCTATGCTTAGTTTCTATTTCTAGGCGTTTAGTCGCCGTTGTCACGATTGCTAGCTGCTGTCTTTCATTTTACGGCTGCACAGCGTTCTTTTTTCATCCCGACAGGATCCTTCGAGTCACTCCAGACCGGCTCGGCCTGCCTTACGAAGAGCTAACGATTAAGAGTCTCGATGGAACAGACCTTACGACGTGGCTGCTGAAATCCAAGTTGGATTTCTGTAAGGGAACAGTCGTTTTTTTTCACGGAAACGCTGAAAACATTTCCTCGCATATTCAGAGCATCTACTGGCTTCCCCGATACGGATACGAGGTGTTTATGGTCGATTACCGTGGTTATGGAGGGTCTGACGGCAGGCCCTTCACGGCGGGCGTTCATGAGGACGTAAGAGCTGCGCTGGATTTTGTGACAAGCGACAGCCGTTTCTGTCGTAAGCGGTTGGTCGTCCTGGGACAAAGCTTGGGAGGTGCTTTGGCAATTACAGCGACGGCGAAATTTCCGCGCAAAGACTTAATAGACGGTGTAATAGTCGAGAGCACCTTTGCCGGGTATAAGTCTGTGGCCAGGCACGTTATCAGCCGAGTTCCTGTAATCGGCTGGCTAAGCGCTCCCTTGTCCGTTTTTACATACGACCACTTAAGTCCAGAACGCTACATCGCTCGGCTCTCTCCTTCTCCTGTCCTAATAATACATGGGGCTAATGATCCGATGATTCCTATCAGCGAGGCCGAACGGCTTTTCGCTGCGGCAAAGGGACCTGCTGAGTTTTGGCGCCTAGAAGAGAGCGGCCATATCGGAGCATTTCGCAGCGAAGCCGAGCGGCTGCGATTGCTGCGTTTCTTAGATGCGCTGCCGGCCCGTACGAAAGTTCATTCGGATAGCACGACGTACTAAATGTGCGAATTGTCCATGAGTGCTGAGTTCGGGCGAAAAAAATATTTTCGCCTGGCTTATGCTAATAGTGTCTCGTAAGATACTGACAATACAATTGTAATTCGGTGCTTGGATGCCTCAAGGAACTCCGGTTTCGGGGAGTCTAAAATAGAAGCTTAAGCGAGGGCGCGCTGTATGTTACAATTTTTGTGTGAATGACACACAGCGCTAGGATGGGGAAGTGGCGCAGACAGGTACTTCTAGAATTAATTTATTGAAGCCGATCTTGAGACCGTTGATACGGTTCTGCCTGCGCAACTCTGTGGCTTTGGCGGAAGTTCTTGAAGCCACCAAGGTCGTCTTCGCTGAAGTTGCAGCCGCTCAAATCGAAGGTACTGGCAATAAAGTAACAGTAAGTCGAATCGCGGTGATGACCGGAATGACTCGGCGTGAAGTTACTCGCATATACAAAGAAGGACGAATTGCTGAGGAAGCGCCTAGTCTGGCAGGTCGGGTTCTTGTGCAATGGGAGCATGATCCGGAATTTTCTACAAAACAAGGAAAGCCTAGAGTTCTTACATGCAAGGGAGCTGACAGCGAATTCAGCAAGCTGGTTGAAACAGTAAGTAAAGACGTAAACGCGGCCACGCTGCTTTATGAACTTGAGCGGCTTGGTGCCGTTGAACAAGTTCGCGGCGGTGTTAAAATGGTCCAGAATATTCAGTTTCACACCAAGCGTCCGGAAAAGGGTATTAACTTGCTGTTTCGCGATATTGAGACGCTCTCAGCTGCGGCTGAAGAAAATGTGCTTGATACGCAGGAGATTCGAAATCTGCATTTACGCACGGAATTTGACAACATTTTGTTGAAGGATATGCCGCGTGTTCGTAAATGGCTGCTTAAGCAAGGTCAGGATTTTCATAAGAAAGCGAGAGATTTTCTTTCGCAGTATGATAAGGACCTCAATCAGGACGCGACTAGCGCCGGTGGAGGAAAAGTAGTTTTGGGAGCCTTTAGCTTTGCGGAGTTGCCGGAGGCTGAAGAGGCAGTAGAGCAGTAGTTTGTTTACAGGTAGCAGTAAAGGTTTAAACGGAGGGGTTAATAATGAGTATCAGAAACCATATAGCAAGATTAGCGGATTCCCGCGGCTCAACTCAAATCGAATATTGCGCTATCGCCGCATGCCTAATGCTGGGACTTTTGACGGCGCTTGTCGATTCGCGAAATGAAATGGGTAATGTTTACCTGAACGCGGCAGTAGGAGTGTCTTTAGGGCAGGCCGATACGGAAGAATTGGAGTTCGTTTACGGCGGCTCGACGGAAGGCACTCGTCGTTTCTTCTCACTGCAGGGCGGCTCTTCGGGTGGCGGTGGCTGTAAGCCGGAATGTCACGTTCAAGACCCTAACACCGACTAGAGCATCTTGAATTCTACCGTCGCAGTTTGAACGAATGCTCGTTCTGGCGGTAGAATTATATTAGGCCACTTATTATGCTATACTCAGAGAACAGTGTGACTTTAAATCGACAACGCTTATGTCACCGTCAACGGGGCAGCGTGATGATAGAAGTCGTAACTGTTGCGCTCGCAGCTGTTTTGGGTATTTGCTCAATTAGCTGCCTGCTGGCTCAGCCCGTTCAAGGTAGCTTTGTTGTTGCAGCTGAGTCGATGGGCGGGAGCACAGAAGGTACAAAGAATTAGTCCGAGGCGTGCGAGCTTCCGTCTTCGGGCAGCTGGGTATAGGTTTTGAATAATCACATTCATAGTTCTGAAGGCGGTGTAACCAGTGTTGAGCTGGTAACTATGCTGCTGATCGCGGTGATGTGTATCTGGGTGATTCGCGCCCAAACGACGTACCCAATCGAAGTAGCGTATTGGGAAGCATCTGAAGCCATGTCCTACTATGGCGGTCAGACGGAAGGCACAGTGGCACCTCCGACAGCACCGGCCGCAGTTCCAACTGCGCAGTAAGAATCT
>JAUIIP010000278.1 GCA_030431555.1 bacterium | reverse complement strand
TTGGTCTGTTTTGCTTAACAGTGTTTGCGGCCGTTGACGCTTTCCAGCACAAGTCTGGCGCCTTGCCGCTACTAGCAGCTCTTATCGCGAGTGCAGCGGCAAGTCTAATTAACCCTTACGGATTCGGCTACATTGAGTACATTATTCAGGCCGTCGGAATGCAGCGCGTAGACATTCCCGAGTGGCGCGCACCGCAATTACTAAGCATGGGGATGGTTCTTCCTCTTAGCTTTATCGCACTTGCTGCGTTCGCAATTATTCGCAGAAGAGTATCTCCCGAAGGAGCCGTAATTACCGTGCTCTGCGCCTATCAAGCGCTTAACCATGCCAGAATGATTCCCTTCGCGATGTTCAGCGTTATTGTTTTCTGCGGTTCCGGATTTGGTTTGCTGCTGCATGACCTACGACAGTGCGCTCCGCGCTGGCAGCCAGTGCTGCGCAGATCCTTCTCAGCGGTCACCGCCGGTTTATTGCTGTTTTCTGCCGTGCGTGCCGTAACTGTGCTCGCTCAACCTCGTAAATTCGCGCTGGACTATGCCGATTATCCGGTCTCAGCGCTTGAGTGGCTGTGGAATGAGAGAAATGGCGGCAAGGTCCTGCTGAATTTCGACATTGGAAGTTACGCCTTATGGCGCCTATATCCTCTCTACCGGATTTCAGTCGACGGCAGATATGAGGAAGTTTACTCCTCTCAAACTGTCAGAAGCGCAATGGAGCTGATTGATCCAAACACCGCGAATTTACCCGAGAGAATAGCGCAAAATGGTGCTGATTATATTTTAATCCCCAGCAGGTCTGAAATGTTTCAGCGCAGGGAGGTTCTTGGAGACAACTGGACAGTCGCCTACAAGGATAATAATTATAGTGTGCTCGAGCGGCGGAACTCCGATAAATCCCCTTCTTCAGGAGGAGAGTGGATGCCTCGAGATATTTGGCGCCCGTCTTTCTAGGCGGTGCGAACTGCATTTTTGTTTAGGTGAGCATTTTGATCTTGTTTCTTCGCAGATTTCTCCTGGCGTTGTCGCTGGTCCTTTGTGCTGCGCCCGGGTCCAGTCAAGCCGATACCCCTTCCCTTGTTGAAAAACCGCGCAAGCAGCGTCCTAAGATTGGACTGGTTTTGGGTGGAGGAGGAGCAAGAGGCGCTGCGCATATAGGCGTAATTCGCGTGCTGGAGGAAATGCAGGTGCCGGTCGACTTCATCGCCGGCACGAGCATGGGCGCTGTCGTCGGCGGATTCTACGCCTCGGGTCTTTCACCGGACGAGATGGAGGAAGTGCTGGCCGGTCTCGACTGGGCTGACGCGTTCAAAGACGTCCCGGCAAGGCAAAAGCTGTCGTTTCGACGCAAACAAGATGACCGTAATTTTTTGATGAAATTCAAGCTGGGATTTCGCGACGGTAAGGTTCGCTTCCCGCCTGGACTGACCTCCGGCGCAAATCTGAACCATATTTTTAGATCTCTAGCCGTTCAGTGGTACGAAGTAAGCGAGTTCGATAAACTGCGAATTCCCTTTCGCTCAGTCGCGGCCAATATCGTGACTGGAGAAGAGGTAGTGCTTTCCGGTGGCCGCTTGGCCGACGCGATTCGCGCGAGCATGTCAGTCCCCGGCGCGCTAGCTCCGATCGAAATCGACGGCCAACTACTGGTCGACGGCGGCATCGTAAACAACGTGCCAATCGATGTAGCAAAGGACGCAGGCGTAGATATCGTGATCGCAGTTGAGATCGGCGACACGCACGCGACCAAAGAAGATTTAACCTCTGCGCTCAGTGTTACCGGCCAGGTGCTGACGGTGATGATGGAGAATGTCACGAAGCAGAAACGCGCGTTGCTTAACGACAAGGATATCTACCTCGCACCTAATCCGCCGAACTCAGTCAGCGACTTTGCTAAAGCCAAGGACGCAGTTGAGACGGGTTACAAAGCCGCAGACGCTGTGCGTTCTGAATTCGCACGACTTTCCGTTTCTGACGCCGAGTGGCAGCGATATCTAAAGGGTCAGCGCAAACCCGAGTTCGAGCGGCCGGTTATTGACCGCGTTGAAATGCGAGTCGACTCTGTGATCGGCGCCGACGCGCTGCGCTCGTATACGAGCATCGAGCCTGGAATGCGGCCGACGCAGGAGCAAATTGACAATGACCAGGAGCGATTGGCCGGACTCGATATCTTCGAGCAAGTGCGAGTCGATATCGAGAAGCAGGGTGATGAGAATGTCCTGGTATATGAAGTCAAAGACAAGTCTTGGGGGCCAACCTATCTACAGGCCGGAATTAATCTGAGAAACAACCTTTCGGGCGACAATGAGTTTAACATTGGATTCAGCTCGACGACTGTTCCAATGACCAGTTTCGGAACGGAGTGGAGAACCGAGATCCAGGTCGGTGACGAAATGCGCGCTGAGACGGAATTGTATCAACCGTTCGGAGCGACAAGCAGCTTCTTTGTCGAGCCTAGCGTGTTCTATGTATCCAGAGACGTAAATTTGCGTACAGCTGACTCGGCGGTCGCTGTCCGAGAGGCTGAGCTTACCGACGTCGGCGGCACCGTCGATCTCGGCACAGTTTTGGGCAACTGGGGAGAACTGCGAGTCGGATATTCAACAGCTTATTTTGAAGTGGACCCGGATCCCGGCGTAGAATTAGCATTTGACGAGGGTCAGAACGCGAACGTCGAGGCAATGTTCACCGTAGACACGCTGGATAATCTGAACTTTCCGCGCGACGGCTCTTACGTAAACATCAGTTATGTTTATGCTTCTGACGCAGTGGGCTCTGACCTTGACTATGAGTTCGTTGAGTCGACAGCCTCTTACGCCAAGAGCTGGGGGCGCAACACTCTACTAAGCTCAGCCAGCTTCAACACATCGCTGGAGTCAGAATCCTCTATCGGCGGTCTATTTAACCTGGGCGGCTTCCTACAGCTTTCCGGATTTGATGAGGATGCCCTTCTAGCAAACCACATTCTTTTCGGCCGCTTCGTCGGCTACCGGGAAATCGGTGACCCTGCCTCAAACCCGCTCAGCACTTCGATTTATCTCGGAACTTCGATTGAAGGCGGAACTTTGGGTGATTCTCGTGGTGACCTTCTGGACGAAAATCTGATTGCGGGAAGTGTCTTTGTCGGATTTGATACTGCGATCGGACCACTTTACCTCGGGTATGGATTCGCAGAGACCGGACAGAAGTCGCCGTATTTGATACTCGGCCAGAACTTCTAGCTAGCTCAGTCTCGTCGAGAACTCTAACCACAACCGCGACAGGGCAAGAGCTAGTTATTTGCTGCGGCAAGAATATCGCGAATAATTTTCAAGTGATGTCTGGTATGGATGTAGAGAAACCGCATCGCTTGCTTCTTGCTTAGAGAACCAAAATACACGTGCTTAAACCAAGCTGTGTCAGGAATCTTCTCCAAGCGCAGCAGGCAGTCTTTGGCCAAAACTAGCGTGGCGGCAATATGCTCCTTACTCGGCGTTTCTGTCGGCACCACCGCGTCTGGGGCTTGTGCTCGACCCCTCGGTATCCTGCCGCCGCCAAGCACAAGCAAACGCAGCAGGCTGAATTTATTGTTCGGCTTATCGCTTGGGTGTGCTTCTAAGGAGGTAATAACCTTCTCTGTCGCCAAGCAGATATGATCAATTTGCTGACCAACAGTCCAATTCGATACTTTAGGGACCCTGACTTCCGAACTCTCTGCCGCGGCCTCCACATCAAGGAACTGTCGAAGAAGCTTGCGGCCGGTCATCTAGATCGCCTTGAAATAATCGAAGGGCTGCTGACAAGAATTACAGAAATACAATGCTTTACATGCGGTCGAGCCAAATTCGCTCTTGCGTTCTGTCTGTTTGGAATCACAGAACGGACAGGCGACACTCGGGGGACTAGGAAATGCCACTATGTCGCCATCAGGTTTAGCGCACGGGGGCGCTATTCCCGATTCTTTGAGATGCTGCTTACCTTTGTCCGTCATCCAATCCGTGGTCCAAGCCGGATGCAGAACTTGCTCGACTTTGGGGCTGGAGACTCCGGCATCAGACAGCACCGAAACAATATCATCGCTGATCATCTTCATCGCCGGACAGCCTGAGTAAGTCGGTGTAATCTGAATAGTCACAGCATTGTCGCTCAAATCCACCGAGCGAACGATGCCCATATCAAGCACACTAAGCGCTGGTATTTCAGGGTCTTTTACTTGCTCAAGCAGCTCGCGGATAGCTTGCTCATCCATTTCGGATTACCAGGATGCATCCGGATGCGAGCGAGCGAGCAGCTGCATCTCGGCCAACATATAACCCAAATGCTCAGAATGGCGGCCGGTGCGACTGCTGGAGGCCATAAAGGTTTCATCGCTGGGAACTTCGAGCTTCGCTTCGGCGCAGACTTCCTCAACCCGGGAACGCCACGCGGCCTTCAATTCATTTCGGT
>JAUIIP010000277.1 GCA_030431555.1 bacterium | reverse complement strand
GCTAGTCTCGAGCGGTGTACTGATTCTGTTTTACCTTGTGGCACGGACCGGAGCGGGGCTCGTGGCTAAGACCCAGTACATTATTCTAGGTCTGCTTGCTCTTTCTCTAGTTTCCTTTTTCGCCGGGTTTCAAAATTTCAATCTTAGCAGCGAGAGCTGGCAGCCGGTGACCGGCAGTGCGCCTAGTTTCTGGGTGGTTTTTGCGATCTTCTTCCCCGCGGTAACAGGCATAATGTCCGGTGTCAGCATGTCCGGCGACCTTGAGACGCCTTCGAAAAGCATCATTCGTGGAACATTATCAGCCGTGATGTTCACGTTTGTAATTTATGCGGTTGAAATGGTCTGGCTCGCTGCCAACGCTTCTCGCGAAGACCTACTTAACGATGCATTAGTAATGACTAAAATTGCGGTCTTTCCCGAGTTAATTTTTGTCGGCCTATGGGGCGCAACTTTATCATCAGCCCTGGCATCACTCGCTGCCGCCCCCCGAACACTGCAGGCGCTGGGCCATGATGGAATTGTTCCCAGAATTTTCGGTAAGGGCTCCGGAGAAACAAATGAGCCGCGAACAGCTCTTATATTCACGGTGCTTATAGCCGAAAGCTGTATCTTGGTTGGCGATCTCAACTACATTGCGCCTATCATCACAATGTTCTTTTTGGCAACCTACGCCACGATAAACATCGTGGCCGGATTAGAGCGCGTCGTAAACAACCCAAGCTACCGCCCTTCAATCAAAGTTCACTGGACTGTATCGATTTTTGGCTGTGCAGGCTGTGTGTGGATAATGTTCCTAATCAGTCCCGGCGCAACCGTGATCGCCGGCTTGGTCGTCTTATCAGTGTATGCCGTGCTAACCCGCAAGCGCTTTGAAACTGCCTGGGGCGACATACGAAGCGGTGTTTGGTTTTCGGTCACTAGACTTGGGCTTCTGCGCTTCGAAGGCTCGCGCAAGCATATTCGCAATTGGCGGCCGGTTATGCTCGTCCTGGTCGGCAACCCGAAAGCTCGTCAGCGGCTCGTCGAATTCGCCAGCTGGTTTGAGGCGGGAATAGGCTTTCTCTTCCTGGCGCAGATAGTCAGCGGAAGCTGGGAAAAGCTGCTCAAGCGGCAAGAAAGCTCGCAAGACTCCCTGCAGCGCTATATCCGAGACCAAGGAATTTCAGGAGTAGCCAAGGTTGTACTGGCTGACGACTTTGAACATGGGGTTGTAACTTTACTGCAAGTATCGGGACTGGGACAGTTCCATCCGGACACGGTGCTGGTAGGCTGGAACGAGGACTCGCTGAGACAACCGGGATTCTCACGAACAGTGCGAAAAATACTAGAGCTAAAACGCAATTTAATCGTTTTTAAAGAAGCCTCAGAGTCGGCAGATCTAATTAAAGCTATTGATGTGTGGTGGTACTCCAAGGACAACGGTTCTTTGATGCTGACGCTGGCCGATCTGCTCAGCAACAACATCGACTGGTCCGATCATAAAATCAGAGTTCTTCGAATTATCCGCGATGAATCCGCCGTCGCCGAGGTCAAGGCGGGCACTGAAGAGGCGATAGAGAGCCTGCGAGTTCCGGCGGAGGTGGAGATAATAGTCTCCAACGAGCCGCCCTTCGAAACTATTGCCCGTCAATCGGCCGTTACCGAGGTCTGTTTTATAGGCATGGCGGTCGAAGCAATGGAACACCAAGGGGATGCCCTTCATGCTTATAGAAATTTGGTCTCAAGTCTGCAGGGGAATGTCTTCCTGACGAAGAGCTGGCAGGATTTGCGATACTAATTTTAGTTTCTAACCGGCCGAGACGAATGAAGTCAGTCTTTTCCGCAGGCGCTCTGCCGCTTCCTCCTTGGACATATTCTCCAAGTCTTGCCGCCAGTCGCTTATTGCCTCGTTCAAAAACTCATTAAAACCGGGCAAGGTCTTTAGAGAGGGTACTTTCTTCACTAGCTTTAGAACCATCTGCTTAACTTCTTCAGCTTCTTCACCGTCAGCATCCAGCAGCTCTTGAGCTCCGAGAATAGATATCGTGCCGAATAGGTCAGACGGGTCATCCTCGATCACTTTCACTTTGGTTTCACTACTGAAGGTACGATTGGCCGAAGTGCTGTCTTCAATTATAAGCAGCTTGCCCAAGGCTTCATCGGGTATCTGATCGGTGCCCATTTGCAGCAGTATTCCCTTCCAAGGGCTGTTAGCGTTCGCCGCAACGACAGCTCGAACAATCCCAAGCCTAAGCACCGGTCGGGCACAGGGAATCTCAATTACGCCGTGCGCACCAGATTTGAGCAGCTCTTCGGCGTAGTCACATTCTTCGTAGACCAAGCAAATCCGAGCACAGTCATCAGAATATGAGCCGGACTCTGAGCGTGAGAGAAAACTGATTACCTCATCTTTCGACAATGTAGGGCCGGTGAAACACGCATCAAATTCATGCGCGCTGACGAGCTTGACTGCCTGCTCCTGATCCTTGGTGTCCATTATTTGTTCAAAATAACGGGTAGACTTGAGCTCACGCAGCACACGAGCGTGTGACCACTGCCGATTGTCAAGCAGCAGGCATCTATGCAAAGCAGGAAACTGTGGAAGAAAATCTTCGTCTGACATACAAATCCACCCGCGCCTCGGGCATTTTTAATTATACTGCGCTTTTTGTAAGCTGTCGAAGCTCTAGCCGAACTGCCCGAGGCACTCGGCCCTAAAAATGAACATGCAACTTGGAGCAAAGTTTAGGTGAGTGATCCAATCCCTGACAACATGCAAGCTTTGCAGTTAAGTGCTTACGACATAGAGCTGGAGAAAGCCCTGCAAAATTTGCAGGTCAAACAGCTTCCAGTTCCTAAACCGCTCAGGCGAGACGACGTTTTGGTAAAAATGCAGGCGGCGCCCTGCAATCCGAGCGACTTGCTGCTGCTTCAGGGGATGTACGGAGTGACCAAATCCCTGCCGACCATCCCCGGCTGGGAAGGAACCGGTATTGTTGTTGCTCACGGCGGCGGGGTCCGCGCGAGATGGCTCATGGGCAAGCGCGTTGCATGCGCCCGCCAAGGCAACCAAGACGGCACTTGGTCAGACTATTTCGTTGCCGATGCATTCAGCTGCATTCCCTTAGCGGACGATATCCCAACCGAGCAGGCTGCCTCCTTAATAGTAAACCCCTTCACAGCGGTCGGCTTGTTCGAACGAGCGATCTCCGGGAAGCACCAAGCGGCCGTTCAAACAGCAGCTGCGGGACAGGTCGGCAGAATGCTGGTATCGATTGCCGCAAATAATAAATTCCCGCTCATTAATATCGTACGCCGCCGGGAACAGCTCGATCTGGTCAAGTCGATGGGCGGCCACATCGTCCTTAACTCGGAAGAGGAGAATTTTCAGGAAGCTCTCGAAAAAGTCTGCTCCGACCTGGGAGCGACTATTGCCTTCGACGCCGTTGCCGGGCAAATGACCGGCAAACTCCTGGACGCTATGCCGAACGGGGGTGAAGTCGTAGTTTACGGAGCACTTTCATACGAGCCGTGCCAAGCGATCGATCCGATTGAAGTGATTTTTTCAGACAAACGCGTGTCCGGCTTCTACTTAGGCAACATGTTCAGAAGGATGGGCTTCTTGAAAAAGGCACAAGTAATTCGCCACGTGAAACATCTAGTCAGTTCCGAAATCATTGAGACGACTATCGCAAGACGCGTACCCCTCGGTGAGGCGGCCGATGCCATGCGCGACTATAGTCAACGGATGAGCGAAGGGAAGATTCTTTTAATGCCCTCACTCGCAGCCAGGGGTCAGCAGTAGACCTTGACGAGCTTAGGCAACAAAATCTGCGCTGCGATCATCACCGCACTGCTCTGGGGCGTTCCAGCCGGTGCCGAATCGCTTAATCCGTCCGTGCTTATTCCCAAGAACAAGCGAATTCTATCGTATTACGAAAAGCCTTTTGAATCCTTGTCAAAGCGTGAGCGCTGGCTGATAGGCGTGCACGGTTTGCGCGGCACACCACTTCATCGCCGCGACTGGGGTGTTCGGCAGATTGAGCGGACTGTCAACAGGCAGCTCGTTCCGATCAGGACGTATTATTTGCGGGCCTCGGAAAACCCGGATTTCCGCCTCGATGAAGTGGTCTTAAAGTTTATGCTTCAAAAGCACGGGGCTAACGGATTTGACGATCGGATTTTAGACATATCCTTTGCGGCTGAGTACATACCAGCCGTAGCGGGAAGGCCTCCGCTCGCCGACCGAGCCTATACACTTAGGCTGTCAGCTGCCGATTCGCTGCCTTCAGCATTTTTCTATCGATCAGATTTAGCTAAGGTCGACCTGCTCGATCTTAGCTCACTCAAGCTAAGCCCGGAGAAAGAATATACGGCCAAGATTAAATTCAGCGACAGCGAAATTGTCTTTCTATTAGACGATCAGCTTATTGGTCGGCACTCCGGCGAG
>JAUIIP010000019.1 GCA_030431555.1 bacterium | reverse complement strand
CGCTACGTTTCACGGTCTTTCCTCCTTGGGCAGTGCCCGGTTGGGGTTGATGTGGCATGCCCACATGCTGTGCGAGAATGCTCTTCCCGACGCATGAGACATGTAACCTCAGAAACTGCTCGCGTGCAGTCTCTCGTCGACTCTGCTGTCGACAAGAGATACACGGCGTTTACGCTTATACCCCTTGCTGGCTAAAGAAAGGCGTTAGATTAGAAAACTATGGAAATACTGTCAAAATTGCGATTGTTCCGGCGCTGGTGCCGGCGTCAGTCGGACTAGAAGTTTTAGAGACCTCAGTAGGTCGTAGCCAGAGTATAGATAACCCAAACAAAACTGCCCTTAACGATAAGGGCAAAGATACCTGGTACGCTGAAAATGTGATGGAGGATGCTCCGATAATACTCGCGGCGGGTTCGGCGCAATATTTCCTGATAAGTATCCATTTAGATCGACTCTCTCGGCCTCTGTTATGCAGAAAACGGCGCCAAACGTGACCCTAAGCCGAGCTAAATAGCTGTGTATTAGTAAATGCTTAATCTCGCGATATTCGCTTGAACTTTAGCCGCTTGGGCTCCGCGGCCTCAGCACCGAGTCTTTTTACTTTGTCTTCTTCGTAGTCGTGGAAATTGCCCTCGATCATCACAACATTGCTATCGCCTTCAAAGGCGACCAGGTGCGTACATACTCTGTCGAGAAACCAGCGGTCGTGGCTTACTACCAGAACCGAACCGGCAAACTCGACAATAGCGTCTTCCAGCGCCCGAATAGTGTTCACATCAAGGTCGTTTGTCGGTTCATCCAATAGCAGCACATTCGCGCCGCCTTTTAGCAGCTTCGCCAGATGAACGCGATTGCGCTCACCGCCCGACAATGAACCGAGCTTTTTTTGCTGATCACTTCCTGCAAAGTTGAATCTGGCACAATATGCTCTAGAGTTGACTTCGTGCCGGCCTAGACGCACGACCTCAGCTCCTTCGGAAATCTCTTCCCAGACCGTTTTATTCGGATCTAGGTCATCTCGCATTTGGTCAACATAACCTAGCTCAACCGTATCGCCGATTCTAACTTGACCGCTGTCGGGTTGTTCACTACCCGTTATCATCCGAAACAATGTCGTTTTACCGGCTCCGTTTCCACCGATAATCCCGACTATGCTGCCGGGAGGGATCGACAGTGACAAATCATCGATCAACAGCCTGTCATCGTAGCCCTTAGAAATACCTTCCATTTCGATAACGACATCTCCAAGCCGCGGCCCAGGCGGAATGTAGATCTCCATGTCTTGAGCGACTTTCGAACTCTCTTCGTTAAGCAGGCTTTCGTAGCTCTTAAGTCTGGCCTTATTCTTGGCCTGCCTGGCGCGAGGGCTCATGCGAACCCATTCGAGCTCCCGCTGTAGTGTCTTCTGGCGCTTACTCTCCTTCTGCTCTTCTCCAGCGAGGCGCTTTTCCTTCTGCTCCAACCAAGAAGAATAGTTGCCCTCCCAGGGAATTCCATGTCCGCGATCCAGCTCCAGAATCCAGCCGGCGATGTTGTCTAGAAAATACCGGTCGTGAGTGATTGCGATTACAGTGCCCTCATACGCCTGGAGAAACCGCTCCAGCCACCACACCGACTCTGCATCCAGGTGGTTAGTTGGTTCGTCGAGCAATAGGATGTCCGGTTTGCTGAGCAGCAGTCCGCAAAGCGCCACCCTTCTTCGCTCCCCGCCGGACAAATGCTCGACCGCGGAGTCCGGAGGCGGCAGCCTGAGCGCGTCCATTGCTACCGAGAGCGTATGCTCTATCTCCCAGCCGCCGGCATGCTCAATTTTCTCCTGCACTTCGGCCTGTTCATCGATTAACTTCTGCATTTTATCCGGGTCTAAGTCCGGGTCGGCGAATGCGTTGTTTATTTCCTCGAAGCGTTTAAGCAGCTTCGGCAGTTCACCCAAGGCAGCAAGCACGTTTTCCTTCACCGTCAATGAGTTGTCTAGCTGGGGTTCCTGGGGCAAATACCCGACCCTCATACCTTCGCTGATGCTAAGTTCGCCGTTAAAATCCTTTTCCTCCCCCGCGATGATTCGCAGCAGCGTCGACTTACCGGCACCGTTCAGACCGAGAACACCGATTTTTGCGCCGTAAAAAAACGACAGGCTAATATCTCGAAGTACAGTCTTATTAGGCGGGTAAGTCTTACTAACCCGCATCATGCTGAAAGCGTATTTTTGACTCATAGAGCGGCTCCAAATCGTAGGTCGCGCAAAGACTACAGTCCGCCGCATGCCGTGGCAAGAGAGAGCTTAAGTAGCAGTATTGGCGGCATAAACTATCAACTCCTGCCCTCCGTCTGCCGACTCTAAACGTGCAGGGTCGAATACGAGGGTATAATGGCAGAAGACGAACACGAGGATAAGAGCTCCGCGCGAGGTGCGCGCAGCGCCATAGTGTTCGTTAGCTCCGAAGAACTTGCGAACCACGAAGTCCCGGCCAAGCGGCCGCTGCCGGCACTATCAGGCGGTCTTGATACGGAAGAAATACATCAGAGCGCTGCCGCTGCACCGACTCCAAGGGCTCTGACTGTTCCTGAAACAACGCCGATGAATGAAGATGCGGCAACTCAAGTGCCTGAGCCTTCTCCCTGCCCGCGCTGTGACACTGAGAATGCGTTTAATGAAAGTCTCGGCTCCTGTGATTTCTGCGGTTTCTATCTAGGTGAAACCGACAGCCGCTCGAACGAAGAAAGCGTTTTAGACACCGTTAACCGAATCGGTAAGCGCAGACATGTCGACAGAGGAGTGCTGGCAGCAGCAAGTATTTTCGGTCTCTTGTTTTGCGGCTCCGTAATCGGAATTTTTTCAACTTTCGCTGGATCGGAGGAGAGAAACTCTGCTACCGCGATCGAGAATCCTCTGCCTGAACCTTTGCGCCGCACAGCCGCCATTAAACCGGAGACTGATGGGACCTCAACCGAGCGAATTCAAGCATTCATCAGTGTGGTGAAGAAAGTCCATGCCGAGAGGACCGCAGATACAATGCAATCTCTACCCGTTGGCGAACCGGAATCTACACCGGTCCGTCAAAATGACAGTTTTGCGCTAAGTGATAAGCAAGTTGAGTTTCTATTCCCGGATATCTCGAGCGAGCCGAACGAACAATTCGAGTCCGAGTATGGCTTATGGGAGTGCACCCGTTACGGAGATGATACGGCCAGGATTACTAACAATCCTAACGCAGGAGTCGACGTAAACTGTGTCGCCGCAAGCAATACACGAGGCACCTATAATAAGTTAAGTCCTGGCCAGACAATTACGTGGTAGGAAGAAGCCTCCAGAGGAGGTTAACCAGTCGGCTTCGATAGACGGGACGTTCAAACTCTTCAGCAATCGCACGCTGCACATCACCCGTAACGTAATGATGCGGCTCGACTATGATAATCGGACCCAGCGCTGCCATACGCAGTGAAAATACTCCGCCCCTGGAAAACGTAAGCTGATACTGAAACAGCTCAAATAACCTTTGAAATTCCTTCATGCTTAGATCTTATCACCCCCGCCAGAGAATAGTCGTGTAGTTTAGATAAATCTGAGCGCTAATTAATTCATTATAACGCCGAAAATCCGTATAAACTAGCAACGAATTTGGATTCCTTGAATTATTTCACTTACCCGCAGCCTAAGCGGCCGGCCCCAGGCTCCGAAACAGGGACTAAACGTCCGTATTTCCGCCAAAAGCGGCCAAATAGCTGCTAAAGCCTACTTTTTTGCGGACCAATTCATTAAGTAGTCGATAACTCTACCCGTTTTTCTATTTAATATGGCGATCACTATCAACACGAACACTGGAGCACTCAGTGCACAGCGCTATCTCGGGCAGACCACCGCCCTGCTGGGCCGGACATTCGAGCGACTCAGCTCGGGCCTGCGTATTGTGCGCGCGTCCGACGACGCCGCCGGACTGGCAATCGCTGATTCCCTTCGAGCGGACTCCCGAGTTGCAGGTCAAGCAATTAGGAACGCCAGTGATGGAATATCTCTAGTATCGATAGCAGATGGCGCATTAGGAGAGATCGGCAACATTCTGACCAGAATGGCGGAACTGGCTGAACAATCCGCGAACGGCACACTTAGCACCTCCCAGCGAAGTGCTTTACAGTCCGAGTTCGTTTCTCTGGGGTCCGAGATTGAACGAATAACTGTCACTACGGAATTTAACGATCTATCGCTGATTAACGGCGGAAACGACATTACGCTGCAGGTCGGGCTAGACAGTTCAGCAAACTCACAGATCACAATCAACGCTGTGAATTCCTCTGTCCTCGGACTAGGCATCGGCAACTCCTCTGGAGCACTAACCTTCAGCTTGAACGACGTCTCGGATGCCGGCGCGCAGGCAGCCGCACAGGCCGCGCTAGATGCCGTAACTGCTGCAGTCAGCTCCCTAACTTCTGCTCGTGGAGTAGTCGGCGCAGCTGAAAGCCGGCTAAACGTGGCTGTTTCGAATTTGCAGATTCAGCGTGAGAACTACATTAATGCCGAGAGTCAGATTAGGGACGTAGATGTCGCCAGTGAGGCGGCAGAGCTTACTCGGCTGACAATTCTGCAGCAGGCCGGAGCCGCCGTTCTTGCGCAAGCAAATGAACAGCCCGCCTTAGCGCTGCAGCTGCTGTCCTAATGGCAGGCTAAAGCGCGGAAAAAATCGTATATCCCGCCCACAACACGTGAAGCTTTATAAATAATAATAGGAATCCGGGGAAACTCGAAAAGTGGCGAACGCGGGACTTCTGTTCTTTACGGGCTTGTTCGATGCACGCATCAAGCGAAACCATATGCTTCAACCTCCTAGCAAACCGGCGGCAAAATTGCCGCAGCTAATTTGACCTGCTCGAGTGCCGAAGCAAAAGCTTCCGCAATACCATCTCCATCCGTCTGTTAACTATACTACGCTGCTCGCGGTAGTCTACGCGGACTATAAAAATCCGCGCTTGCACCTAGAACGTCCGTTCAAAGCTCCATGTTAGGGAATAAACGCTTGTAGTCTTCCAGAGCTCTGTTTGCGTCCTCTGTGTCGAGTTCTGCGAGCAGCTTGGCTGCCTGCTTGCGCTTCTGCCAGTCCGTGCTGTGAAGGTCCTTCTTGAGACGCTGTACTCGCTTCTCCAGCTCTTTACGCCCCTGCCTAACGCCCAGCTCCTGAATTGCAACCGCCGCATTGCGGCGAACCTCAGCTTGATGATCATCGAGCATTCCAATTAACGCATCAACGCTTCGTCGAGCGCCAATCTTGCCGAGCGCCCATACCGCGTAGCGACGAATCTCTTCGTCATCAGAACTTAGCAGCGGCTGTATCGTATCACGAGCTGAGCGGGCCGCCTGACCTATCTGTGACAGTGAAATAAGCGCTGCGACACGCGCGTCCCGATCATCTCGCAGCAAAACCTCGTTCAGGGTCGCAACAGCAGACCTCGCCTCAGGACCAATTTTCCCCAACGCAACAACAGACGCCAAATGAATCTGATAAAGCTCCTCTAGGACGGGCTGCATGCGAAACAGCAACTCCTCCCTGGCCTCGGGAGGCAAAACTTTCGACGCTTTTTCGATCTGCTCTTTTGCTTCCCACCAATCGCGCACGGCCTGAATCAGCCCCTTTACTGCCGGTGCCGAATCTTTGCCGATATGCTGGAGGCTAATGGACGCGGCGAGCCGCACAGTCCGACTTGGATCGTCGAGTGCATCCTCCAGAGCCGGTACCGCCTCGCTGACATCCGGCCCAACCATACGCAGCGCCCATGCGGCATTCCGGCGCACCACCTCTGAGGTGTCGTTTCTGACAAAATCAGCCAGCGGCTCCACTAGACTCTGATCCTGTCGGCGTTCCGCTCCAATTGAGGCAATTGCGGATGCTCGGAGATTCGGATCGCTTGAAAACATTTGCTCTTCGAGCGGGACTTTGGGCCCGCCAGGCGCCGCCCGAATCCAGCTGACCAGCAGCGCAGTAAAGACGATCAGCAGGCAGATTAAGGCGGTAACCTTCAAGTACAGGCCAGGTTCAAAGTCAGCTGGAGGGGGGATTTGCCCGTCGTTCATTATTCCTGCGCGCTGTCGGTAAGCGCCAAAGCCTCACCGACTTGAATCTCAATAAGTCCCATTTGATCCAACAGCTTATCTTTATCGGCAAGTCCAAACAAGAACATTAATGTTGTTGGGCGATTAAGTCGATTAACAAGCTGTGGGGCTGCTGCGGCGCAGCCGCCCAAAGTGATCGGTTGGAGAAATGCACCGCAAATTTAACGCTCTGATTATAGACCCGGACCTAGAAAGCCGGGCACGGCTGAAGACCGCAGCTCACCACGAGCAGCAGTCGGGCTCGCCCAGCTTCGGCGCGGTGTTTGCTGTTAACTCGTTGCGAGATGGATTGACTTTTCTACAGTACGGCAAGAAGGCGGACGTTATCTTTCTTTCACACAGACTCGATCACGCGGAGATGTGCGAATTTATTGAGAGCGCCAAGAAAACCGACATCGGAGAGGACTGCGCTTACATTCGAGTGCTTAGACCTTCCGATCAAAACGCCGAGAAAGTCGCCGAGCAGCTGCTTGAGGGAGCAGACGGCATGTTGTTTGAGCCGTTTTGCGTGGCTGACTTGACCAAGATTGTAAAAATAGCAGCTGAGGTTAAACGCCAGAATGCGATACGTCGTCTGAGCGCTGCGACGGCACTGCTGCTTGGTAATGCGATAGACGCCATTGATCATCGAGCAGCCGCCATGTCTGTCGGCGCTGAGCTCACTCCCTTTCCTGCCGACCTGAAACACGCGTTCAAGATGTTTAAGGGCATGCCCGAAGACGAACAGGCTGCATATTATGAGGTCGTCGTAGAACGCTTCATCGCGATAAAGAAGCCGCCGGCGAAACCCTCAATCGGCTACGCGGGCGCGAGTAAGCGCGTCAAAACCACCCTTACCGAGAAATTGAAAGAGGACCTGGTACGGGATTAGCCCGCAAGCCAGATACCTGTGTTGTTGGCCATCAAGGCGCAATAAGCACGTATTCGAACCAGCTCAGGCAACAAAATGCGGCATGCTAGGTTTTTTGCCTAAAAATCAATAGCTTATGTCGCTCGCCCTCAATTAAAAAAAGCTGAAGCAGAGCTGCCCGCTAGCCTGATTAGAGGGTGCGAGCGCGAACGAACGCTTGGGGATGTGAACAACATAAGGCTGGATAGGTTATACGATGTCAGAAGTAGTGGTTTTAGATATACAGCGCAGGTGGCAGCTGCTCCAAAACGAGGCGGACAAGCTAACTAAGCTAATTAATGTTTCCAGAAACAAGCTCGTCGAACTAGACGGAAAGGTTATGAAGAACATGACCCGTATTACTTCCGGCGAGACAAACGCTTTAATTTCAGCTCGGCGGATTGTAAGAGCTCTGGAAGCCAGATTGCAGGAGCTAAATGCTTTCCTGCTTTATCGAGCTGCAAACACCGTCAATGAGGCAGAGAATCTGCTGAAAAAGAATCTGATCATTCCTTCGGATCCGATGACGACAGTTCTTGATTCATCTCCGATCCGTCCGCTGCGCCCTTCGGATTGGCAAAACACCCTTGAAGCGCTGTTTAGTCGGGTCGAATCTAAGATTCCTATTCGTCACGCCTTTGGGTAAGCATCCGGTATTTCTCCGTTTTCGACGTCATGCTCTAGACGGTGGCGCGAGCCAGTAAAACCCTATATAGTCTGCCGGGAAATAAACTCAGAGAGGCGGTTTATGCTCTACCGAAGTCATGGTTATACCGACTGCGGCAATCGACCCGGAATAAATCAAGACGCTTACTACCTTAACGATAGCGCAGGTCTGTACGTGCTGTGTGACGGAATGGGCGGCCACACCGGCGGCAAAATCGCGGCCGAATTGGCTATCGAAGCTGTTGTCAGCTTTATACTTCCCCGGGCCGAACTCATAGACGCAATCGCTGAGACGGATTCCGAAGGCAAAAAGCTTGAGCTTTTAGTACGCAACGCCGTTCAAAACGCCTGCCGCGAGGTCTATCGCTGCGCCAAGCGCTACCCCGAATGCGACGGAATGGGAACCACTCTCACTATGCTGCTCCTATGCGGCAAGAGTGCCGTTCTCGGCCACGTCGGTGACTCGAGACTTTATGCACTGCGCGGAGAACGAGTGAAGCAGCTTTCGAAGGATCACACGATCGTCCAAGACCTGATGGACCAGGGCGTTATGGACGAAAACACGCTCAAGGCCACGCCTTTTGCTCACGCGCTAATGAGAAGCATCGGCAGACAAGAGTCCGTGGACGTGGACACTATGTTTTTTCCCCTGCTGTCAGGCGATCGCTTTCTGCTGTGCTCTGACGGCCTAAGTGGGGTCATTGAAGATGACAAAGAACTCAGCGGCTATATGAGCTCGAAAGATTCCTCCACAGTCGCCAGAGATTTGGTGGAACTCGCGCGGGAGCGCAAATCAAAAGACAATATTACCGGCCTGCTTGTCGAAGTACTCGACAACGAAGAGAGCGATCGCAGCCGCTTCGAACAGCGTGCAAGCAACTTTTAACACTCTCTAAAAGCGCAATATTTTCAACCGTCTGACAATATTCGTGACAAGCGAATCTCTCGTGCTATATGAAGGGACTGATGCGATTTGCCCCTTTTCTACTTGAGATCACTATGCCTCTAAAGCTTTTCCTTATCCTAATTCTTGTTTTTGTTGCTGCAGGCTGCGGCTCAGCCAGCCAGGACGACATTGTGTTCGTTAGTGACGGCTCAGTTGGTGACGGAAGCGCCGGCGTGGGCACCACCGGTTTTTCTGGCGGCTCATCAGGCGGTACCTCTGGAACAACGTCAGAAACAGTTGAGCAGACCGAGGGCGAAGAAGAGATCGTGGTTCCGCCTCTTCCAGACCCCGAAGTGACGGCTGATTCAAGCGGATTTGAAGTTGTAGAGCAGTCTCAGGGCACCGCGGCGCTTTCTAACCGGGCGATTCGTTCTTTTCTCTGGAAACCCGAAGCCGAGAGAGACGGTAATGTGGTCGTTCTAGTCGATCCCGTAGGTGTGGTTGTTGTGGCGACCGGTTCGAGTGGAAGTGAAACTCTGGTAGATTCGGGACCAAGCAATGACCGCGGCACCACTGCTCGCGGCAGTGTTCCTGGCTGTCGCTTCGGTCAAAACGTTATAGTTGAGTTCTTCGACTCGCGCGGGCGAATTGTTCCTTTGGTAAACGGAGATTACCGGGTACAGATTCCGGACGGCTGCAACCGAGCTGAGTTCACACTGTAACGGGATCCTTTTCTACTCGTCGAAATAGACTGTCGAGAGTGTCGCGATTCAGGCGACCAGTCGCACGCAAACCTACCAAACGCTGAAACGCGCTTACCGCGTCACGGGTTGGTCGGTCGAGCTCGCCACTTAACAGTAAGCCCGCCCCAAAGTGATTTAACCTCTCTTGAATTCGCCGAACACGCTTCCGCTCGCGGTACTCGGCCACGGCTCTAATATGTTTCATAGCGCTGATTAAGTTTATGCGTTGCGCTTATGAGACGAATCGGCAGGAGAGATTATTCAGCCGAGAAGAGGCGCGCCGATTCTGGCGCGCACCTGCGCTATGTGCCTGGTTTAACAGCCCCAGTTCGGCATCTCCATCTTAACCATTGAGCCGTCGTTCCAGCGCGAGTAGCTGACAGCCGTATCACCTTCGCAGTGCCGTGCTGTTGCCCACTCAGTCATGCAGCAAAGTCCTCCGCCGGGACACCACTGAGCAGCAAACATTTCGCACCAGCCGTCGAAATTCGCATCCAGTCTGGTGTTTTCAGTGACCTTTACTCCCGGAAGAAATTCATCGACGCGCCACCCCTGCAGAGTCCCCGCATCGTCTGTCCAGGCCCAGAAGAAATCCATCACGCCATGTTTGAAGCCGGTTCTGCCCGCAGCTATCGAAACCTCAGCGTCGTGAATCAGATTGTCAGTGTGGGCGTCGTATGCTCGCGCCTTGTAAAGCACAAAGCCTTGAAACGCGATCGCCGATAAGATGCTGATTATCGCGGTTGAATAAAGCAATTCTATTAGCGTGAAGCCGCCTTCAGAGGAACGCATGTTATGAATCTCCCGATGTTCGCCTATGTTACCCTACAATTGAAAATATCGGCTGCAAAACTTGCACGGTTAACACTTGAGTGTGAAATAACCGCGCGAAAAGCCGAAGCTTTCTTGCGAAGCTGACAGATCCGACCAGAATAGAATACAAAATGGGGGATTGCCCCTAAGCCGATTATTCCCGTCGGTGATGCGCCTTGCCGGCTGCATCAACGTAAATCGTGCTGTCGATTAGTTCTTTGCGCTCCTTGTGCTGCTCCCGCAGAACATCGACCAGCCATTTAAGGTCCGTTAATGATGCCCGCTTGAGTTCCTCCGGATCTGTCCCTTCCGGATAATGCTCCTTGAACGCCTCAGCTAGTTCGTCGTTTAAAAATATCGGGTCCATTTTAAATTCTCCTCGCGGCAGCTTGTTCATCTCCAGTCGCTGAACCTGCGCGTCTGAGTTAAGAATTCGACAAAACAGCACCGAGCCATTAGACTTTTCGGCGAGAAAAATAGCAATTATAGCAATAATTCTAACGGGTTAGGGGATTCTCCTAGATACGAACCCCCTTGGTATAGGAACTTCTCGCAAGGATCTAGACTCTCACCTCGGACGGTTCCCATGCAGGGAAAACCGCTGGTCCAGCGCTTCTGCTTCGCTCCTGCAGCACCGTCGGCAGCACTAACTCCTTCCTGCCGGCATGGACGGGATCGAAGACTCCGTCCGTAGCTGCTCGCTGAGTAAGCGAAAGCGGGACATGCTCTGTATTGAATCGCGGAGCCAATCTAACTTTCAGCATTCGAGAGCGTAGCTTGAGAATGCGGTGCTTGCTTAGCGCCGACTGACGAACAGGCCGGTTCATCGGGTGCGATAGGTCGACAGTCGCTCGCATACTTACTGTCATTCCAGCAGACCCGGCGGCCAGCGCTGAAATGAACTGCAAGCAGCTATACTCTTCCTTCACATACCTGACGAATTTGTTTGCGCGATTACGAAGCATGGCGGCACTCCTGTATAGGCTTTTGACGTCGCAAAAGTTACAGGAAAATACAGATAAATACAAGTTTGGTCGATTATTGCTAAGTGCCTAGAATCACTGCCCTAGCGACCAATAGCGGAAAAACCCTCGAAAATAATACAGGTCTCTTCAGGGCGACAGCTAAGTCGGTGGTCCAGTCGAGTTTTATCAATCGCTACTCGTCTGCCGCTAACCGATAGCCATGTCCCCTGCTCAGCCGAAAAGCTTCTCAATGTTTCGCGCGTGCCGTCTGTGATCGCTATCAATCTGGTAATGACATTGGCTGCATCGGCGCAGGAAATTCCCGAATTCTCCTTGCAGCTCTCAACTTTCGACAGATCGCGTATCTGCAGCAGTCTATCAGTACGGTCGAATAACTCGCTGTCGATACTGTCATGCAGACTGCTGAGCTCCCCGACGACCTTGGCAGTCCCGTCGATATAGAGCTTATTCGTTTCGCCGTCGATTCGAAGCAATTCGATATAATTCAGTTCAGATCGCGTCGCGATTTGCTTCGAACCGGATCCGGCGAGAACCACCGCAAGTAAGCCGGCAATAAGGAGTAGTAAAGAACCCCCTGAAACCAACATCGCCTCTTTGTCGCTTAACTCCTTACCGAGCAAACCTTTGGCGTATCTTCGAGAGAATTCTCTAGACAACTCAGGCACGCGAGAAGCCAGTTGCCTCAGCTTGTCGCCTGAGCTCTTAGACTCTCCGGGCTCGAACCCACCACCGAACGGGGACATACGCGTTTTCCTTATTGTCCAGCATCTACACGCCCGCATTCACTAAGTTAATGCCTGCATTAAGCGTAGCATAGTCCTAAGCGCCTGTGTCTATAAACATTTTCCGGAAAATGCCGATACTTTGAGAAGCTGATTGATGGGTCGGCAAAGCTATGTGTATCATTCCATCCAGAGGCGACAAGAAATCTACTCGAGGTACGACGCGATGCTCCAACGATTGATAAACGGCTTTCTCGCAGCAGCTTTGCTGATTGCTTACACTCCGATCTCCGCGTTGGCGGTTCCGGAGTGGAATGGACAAATGCAGAGCGAGCGCGACGATCGTGAGTCGAGCGACGGCCTGAACCAGGAAGCACGTCAAGAGGTCGAAAACCGCGAGGGCGACAAAGACGCATTACAACAAGCTGAACAGGCTGCCGACGCAGCCCGAGCCGAGGCGCGCAGGAAACAGGTCGAAGCTCAACAAGCAGCATACCGCGCTGCTCACAACTCGGATCCGAATATGCAGGAGGAGCTGGATCGTCTGGCAAGAGAAGCGCGCGAAGCAGCCGCGGAAGCGCAGCGAGCCGCGAGGGAAGCGCAAAAGCGAGCCGAACAGCTGCTGGAAGAAGTGAAAGCGCAGTTCGACGAAGCCAAGGAAAAAGCGACTGAGATGGCAAAGAAGGCGGAAGAAACCGCTAAAGAATATACTCAACGTGCAAAAGATGCGTTTGAGAAGACTGCCGACTCAGTTATGGGACTCGCAAAAGCAATGGTACTTGCAACGATGCTTCAAGCAATGGGTATGGGCTCACAAGCACGTGACCTCAACAGAGTGATAGCTGAAGCCGTAGCGTTCACCGGACCGATTGCAGGTGCCGCTTACGGTGCGGCGCTGGTCGAAGTAATCGATGACATGAAGGAGATGCTTCGCGTAGCAGCACGCACGGGCAAACACGCATCAGACGAAGCCCAAGCGCGTGCAGCTGCAGCTGCCGAACAAGCCGCCCAGAGCAGCGAGCAGGGAGCCGAGGCTCTCATCGACATGATGCGCGAACTGCAGCGTCAGGCCGAAGCCGCAGGCTAAGCAGCAAAAGAAATGCAGCGATTTTTGGCTTCTGAGCATGCGGCTGACAAATATTGTCCCGGTATACTCTGCCTCGTGCCTTAAATCCAGGTAATTGCACGGCGATCCGACTAGCTGCTTACTCTGAAGACCTAGCACGATCTTTGCACTCTCAATCCTGAGAATTACTGAGTCCAGCGCAGGGATGGTGCGGCCGATAATAATCGCAGGCAGATAGTATAGGGAAAAGCGGCCCTAAAAGTGAATAACAACAACGAAAACGGCTTTACGCTGCTTGAGCTGCTGGTGGTAATTGCCATCGTCGGAATACTTGCGGCCATAGCAATTCCGCAGTACGCGAACTACCGCGACAAAGCGAAAGTAATCGCTGTTGCTTCCGATCTCAGGAACTTTGCAACTGCGTTCAGAGCGTATGCATTCCTTGAGGGAGAGTACCCGCCGGACTCCCACAACCAGCTGCCGCCCGGAGCCGGCATGGAAGAATTTATCGACCCCGGAGTATTTGAAGCGGAAACGCAGCTCGGCGGACGCTACAATTGGGAAGGTCCCGACGGCTACCCTTATGCAGGTATAAGCGTTATCGACACAACTGCAGAGATTGAGCTAATCGAGCAGCTCGACTCAACTCTAGACGACGGCAATCTCAACACCGGCTTGTTTCGCCAAACCCCAAACGGCCGATACACGTATATTGTAGAAGAATTTTGATTAACCAAGCTGCTAGGTTAAAATCCTCTCTGTCGATTGCCCAACTACTTCCCGGACCGCCAATGAAACATCTACCGCTGCTTCTCCCCTTTCTGATCCTTACGTGCCAAGCTGCCGCTGCCGATGAGTGCAGCAATTGGCAAAGCGAACATCCTGCTTGGTTGTTTTGCGATGATTTCGAGTCCGGCAGCCTGAGCAATTGGGAAGACGTGAACGGTATCACTGTTTCCAGCGGCAGCGGCACATACGGCGCACAGCTTTTCTACCAGAATGGCTCGGACGGAGCGGGCTGGATGTGGAAGAAGGCGCTGAGGCCTGACAACTCCAACAACGACGCACAGTATGTGCGTTGGTGGCAGCGCTGGGAGCCAGGCTTTGAATGGAACAACGGCTCATCAGGAGACCAGAAGCTGTTTATGCTGCAAGCCTTGGAACCGCAGAGCGGCTGGGGCCAGACTGCCAGCTGGAAAATTTACGTACATCTGGTTGGCAACGAACACGGCAGCCAGGGGGTTCAGATTAACGAACTTTATCTAGACCGATTTATTTGGAGCGGCGGCTCTCAGTGGGATGGGCAGTGGATGGGCATGCAGCAAAATCAGAACGTCTACCGCTATCAGACAGGGAAATGGGAGTGCACTGAGATAGAAGTGGTACACAACACCCCGGGCTCCAGCAACGGAAGAATGCGAGTCTGGCTGAATGACACACTCGCAATGAATCGCAGCAACATTAAACTTCGGGATGAAGGCGTAAGCTGGAATGCTCTTCAATTAAACGGCTGGTACGGCAGCCCTGGTGTCCCCAAAAACCAATACAGCTGGATTGACCAAGTTGTGGTAAGCAAAGAGCGTATCGGCTGCTCACATGCACAAAGTGCACCGAAAAACGTTCAGGTTCAGCCTTGACGATCGTTCAGCTTTCCAGCTGATATTCCGCAGGAATCACCGGATCTGACGGTGCGTCTTCGCCGCAAAGCGCAGCCGCTATTCGCGCCACATGGATGTGACTCGTTTCAATGAATTCTTTTACACCTCCGATTTGCGTACCGGCTGCTGCTGTTCCCGCCACAAACAAACCGGGAACATTTGTCTCCATCGTCCTGCGGCGGTAATGCGGCTTCTTCCCCTCTCCTTCCAATTCAACTCCAACAGCTTCGAACAGCGAAGAGTCTTGCGCATACCCCGTCAGCAGCAGCACAAAGTCTGCGACGATTCGTTTGTTTTCGCCGACGACATCCAAAACCGCCTCTTCGGGAGTAATCTCAAGCAGCCTGCTTCGCGGGAGGAAATGAATCAAGTCTCGCTTAAAAAGTCCCTTCAGCTCGGGAAGAAGCCAATACTTTACCCTCGACTCGTCAAGTTCAGGGCCACGATAACTGAGCGTGACATCACAGCCGACGCGATACAGTCTGATTGCAGCCTCGACCGCGGAGTTTTTGCCGCCCACTATTAAAACGCGCTTTCCAAAGTATTTGTGCGGGTCTTCGAGATAATGGCTGACGTGCGGAAGCTTTTCGCCCGGCACACCTAGAAGCTGAGGAAGATGCATGTCACCTATCGCCAATACTACTTTGGCAGCTTTGATCGGCTCCAGCCTTCTCGCCTCCTTGTTTCGCTTGGCTTCTCGCGGCCCGCCTACTGCGTGCTCGCTACTGACCAGAGACACGGTGAAGCTCCCATCAGCAGCGCGGTCGATCGAGTCTACGAGCTGATAGGTTCTTACTTTTAGGCGAAGCTGTTGAACTACCGACCGCAGATAGGTCAAATATTCTTCTTTTGTCGCCTTTGTTTGAGCCACATTATTGAGCGGAATTCCAGCGATAGCGATCCTGTCACTGGACGAAAAGAACTTGGTGTTCGGAGCGTACCAATCAATAGTTCCACCGATCTGGCCGGCTTCAATGTGCACATATTCCACGCCACGACGCTTAAGGCTTGCAGCGAGCTCAATTCCGATAGGACCCGCACCAATAATTAATACATCGGTCTTTTCCACTAGGCTGCCCCAGTTGTCTTGTCCGGCACAAACATGGCCGCCATATCTCTTGCAAACTTTTCTGCCCGCTCAGGATTCATCTCCGCTACTGCAACCCGGATTCCCGGCGGGCTTTTCAAACGATACTTCTCCCCGGCACTAACGTTCCAACCCTGCTCCAACAACCCCTGACAGAGCGCCGTTTCTTCGGCTACGGGAATCCAGACGTTTAGTCCGGATCTTGCGCAGCCCTTGATACCGCGCTGTGCTAGTGCGGCCAACAGCATTTCCCGGCGTTCGCGGTAGCAATCCTGCGCTCGGCTTAGAAGCTCTGTGGTTCGCTCATCCTTTAAAAGGCTCAAGACTAACTGCTGTAAGATATGACTTACCCAGCGCACGGCTATCAACTGCCTGCCCTCAACGCGTGAGAGCGTTAAATCGTCTGCCGCAACAAATGCCAGGCGTAAATCAGGACCAAGCGACTTTGAAACAGAACGAATCACCGCCCACTTCGGAGAATTAAGACTCGCGACCGGATGATAGTCAACACCTGCAATTCCATATGCATGATCGTCCTCCACTACGAGCACCTCGGGCCTGCGCGCTAAAATAGAGGAAAGCTCCTTGGCTCGTTCACCATTTACGGCAGCGCCGGTTGGATTTTGAGCGCGCGGAGTCAATATCACTGCAGTTGGCCGAGCCCGCAGCGCCTCTGCCAGAGCTAATGGCTTAGCACCATAATCATCGACCGCAACAGGCACCGGCGCCAGCCCGAGAACGCGTATTACGTCGATTATTCCCGTGAAGCATGGATCCTCGACTACCACTTTATCTCCGCGCCGGGTATGAGCCTCAAGAGTTCGCTTCAGTCCGTCCAACGCTCCGCTGACTATAGCCACGCTGCTGCTAGTGAGGCCGTCAGAGGCAAACATCGCCTTTGCCCACTCCACAAGCTCAGCAATGTTTAGCTCCTCGCCATACAGCCGAGGACGGTCATCGATCGCTCGCAAATAAGGGCCGAGCCTCGGCAGCAGTTTGGGATCTGGATTACCTCGAGCCAGGTCAAAGGCGTTCTCCGGCACCTTGCGCATCTTTGCGCAGCAGCGCAGCGGCGGAGAATAATTTACGATTGTTCCTGAACGCCCCTGGGAGATTAGGAACCCGCGCTCACGCAAGGTGCGGTAGGCCGCCGAAACAGTTGCGGGACTAACCGACAAATTATCAGCCAAAGATCTCACGGTAGGAACTTGCATACCGGGTGCCAGAGCACCGCTGCTAATTAGTGCTTCGACGCTCTCAGCTATGCTGCTCGCGCTGTCACCGATGATTTCGCTCTTGCTGCCTGTCACCTCAAACCCTCTCGATGGACAAATTTTATGTTCTAGCACATTAAATATATTGATCTAGAACATTACATCAAGTATAAGATTGTTACAAGACATTAATTTGTTTGTTCTAGCACAAGAGGCAAGGCTAATGATTACTGGAACTTCCTACCTAGGCACGGAAAAGACCACCTTTGGTCATAAAAAGGACCGTGGCTCATACGAGCAAGAGCTTATCCACGAAATTATCGACAGCAGCTTGCTCGCTCATCTTAGCTTTCAAACCGGAGGCGAACCTTTCGTCATACCGATGACCTTCGTGCGCGTCGGCAGCAAACTTTACTTTCACGGATCGCCGAAAAGCCGAATCGCGGAGGTACTAAGAAGCGGCGGCCCAGTATGCGCCGCCTTCACTCTGCTCGACGGCCTAGTGCTGGCGCGCTCGGCAATGCACCATTCGATGAACTATCGCTCAGTTCTTGTTTTTGGAGCGACGCAGGAGGTTACTGACGAGTTGGAAAAGCGCATGTCGCTGCAAGCCCTCGTCGAGCACGTCATTCCAGGGCGAAGTGAGGACATACGTGAGACTACCGACGCGGAAATCGCTGCAACCTTCGTAGCCTCGCTTACAATTGAAGAAGCCTCGGCAAAGGTTCGCGCCGGTGGACCAAAAGATGCCCCGAGTGATCGAGAGCTCAAGTCTTGGGCCGGCGTAGTTCCACTGCAGCTCCAAGCGGGATGTCCGATACAGGACAACCCGGGAAAACACGGCACCCCGCTGCCTTCATACATTGAAAAATACAAGCTAAGCCCCGCTAGGAGAGAGACATGACAGCCGCTAGTTTTTGCGTTCAAGCCTTTGCCTTAGGTGCGTTGGCCGTCGTTGGTCTTGTAATATTATTGGTACTTATCAACGCTGCCCTATCTAGGGAGCTAGAGAAGAGCTATCGCAATCGCGGACAGCTGCCTGCGTCAATTATCAGAGCCCGTGTTGAGGATATTAAGCGCAGCTGCAAAAGACAGTGCAAAAAGCTTGTCGACGATACGAATTACGTCGCAGATGCTGTAATGCGGCTCGCCAGAAACCTCGGAGGAAAAGAGGCAAGCCTCGGACAGCAGTCAGAGGACCGCGCTGTAAGTGAAGTCGCAGGCTAACAGATTTTTAGCACAACGCTAGTGGTTCAGAAGCGCCAGATGTGGCATCATTAAAGGAGTTTGGATGGCTCGTTTCACGGCTTCTGTGAGAGACGTGTTGGCCCCGAGGGGTTGCGCTTAATGCGCACAGGCCATTCAAAGGTTTCCCTTCCTCATCCACCATCTTTTTACTACAGGCAAAGACTGCACTGACAGCACATACCCCAGCGTCGGAATCAGCGCGCCAAGCAGCGCATTAGCTGCACCGATAACCCACAGAACCACCGCAGCCAGGAAGTAGGTGATTATCGCAATCGAGATCGAGCGAATGAGGCTGGTTTCCCAGGCCTTATCAACTTCGACTCGCCTATTCCTGTTACGGATTTCGGCTAATTCTCGCTCGACGCGACTTAGGCGCTCCTCAAGTTCACTCATAACTCGATTCCGTACACCGCGCGAAGCCAAGTGCCAATTCCAAAAGCAAGCCCCGCAGCTGCACTACCGGTCATAAGAGTCTCGATACCGGAAGCAATCGGCGATCCCTTTAGCAACACCCCTTTCACCATTCCTATCCCAAAGAACGCGACCACAGTCGCTATAGCGCTCGCAGTAAATGCATATCCACTTTCGGCCGAAAGAAGCATTAATGGCAGCAATGGAATTACACCGACGACGGCAAATGCAGCAAAGGTCGTGAGACCGGCTCGCCAAGGATTAGGAAGATCGACCCGCAGCCCCAACTCCTCGACAAGCATAGTATCTACCCAAAGTTTCCGATCGCTCGTGATAACTTCAACAATAAGCTCCAGCTGCTCTCCGTCGAAACCCTTGCGTTCAAATATCTGGCGAATCTCCTCCTTCTCGCCTTCGGGCACGACATCTATATGCCGCTCCTCGTCTCTACGCGCTTCGTCAAGCCGTTCAACCTCGCTCTTGCTCGCCTGAAAATTACTTACAGCCATGCTAAAGCCGTCGGCGGTCAGATTTGCAAGTCCCAGCACCACGGCGATGGTCGACGAAAGTCCCGCCCCAACGACACTGGCCACCACCGCGAAGGTGGTTACACAGCCATCGATTGCACCTAGGACAGCGTCACCGACATAATTGTGCTCAAGCGCCGAATCCAAGCGCTGTTTAACTCGGCTTGGCTCGTGGTCCCGTCTAAGTTCATCAAGTTTCACCATTCACACCTACGCGTGCTGACGCCGTCTCCTATTTCGATGCTTGAAGGTTAATATCAAAATAATCCCTGCAATGAAGCCGCCAATGTGCGCCATATAGGCGACGCCGCTCTCTCCCGAGCGAATCGACACTTGAGCCATCAGTTGAATAAAGATCCAGCCTCCGAGCACGATTGAAGCCGGCACTAGCATTACACGATGGAATACAAGCAACTGAACCTTGTTTCGCGGATACATTATCAGGTAAGCACCCAAAACTCCCGCAATCGCGCCGCTCGCACCGAGGCATGGAATTGTTGAACTCGGATCGGCGATAATATGAGCAGCGCTGGCCGCGAGTCCGCACAGCAAATAAAAGAACAAAAACTTCACGTGGCCCAGCAAATCTTCGATCTGATCGGCGAAAATAATCAGGTATGCCATATTCCCGATAATGTGCATCCACGAGCCATGCATAAACATCGACGATAATAAGGTTAAGTAAATAGGACTCGGTCCCGCAGTGTGCTCGAATACATGCCGTTCCCCATTTATGAACAGGTATTGTTTGCCGGTCAAGTCAACTGCATTCATCAATTCATACGGAACTGCGCTGAATCCGTAAGTAAACGCATCGCCGATTGTCAGCTGCAAATACCAGACAAACACGTTAGCCGCGAAGATAAACCAAACAACGAGTGGAAAAAGATGCCGCCGTGAGTTGTCATCACCTATCGGAATAAACATATTTCACCAAGCTCGCCGCAGCGTAACTCTGCATAAAAAAATGTGTGTCGCTGGATGTTTCGACGACGTTGGTTCCAAGCATACTTTCTATCTAGCAAAGAGATCGGCGGTTGTTCAATAAGCACCTAGATACACGATAACCCACTACCGAGTGAACGTTCGCGTTCTCGATTTCCGGCAAAACGGAAAGACCTCCACGAGGTAATATTTTTAATCTCCGCAAGCATTAACAAGACGGTTTAAGTCAGTTATAATAAAACTTACGCATAAGGTTTTCTGAATGAAACGAAGACGGTTCTTAATGGGATTATCCGCTAGCGCCCTGCCGCTGGCAACAGGCTGCGCGTACACCAGAATAGACCCTTGGCACTTCCGTATTCGCAGCTCGTATTTCACCTCCGTTCAACACGAAAAAGAGGTCTTAGACAGAGCGAAGGTCTTCTACTCCGAAGACGGCCGAGTCCGTATTTTAATAGCCCGCGGCAATGCCTACGAACGTGGCTACCAGCACGGCGCTCTTCTACGGGAGGAGGTCCGAGAGAACCTCCAGTATATTTATGACCTAGCGCTAAAGAAGTTCTATTTCGAAGAGCTTTTTGCGGAAGTCTACGAGCGGATGCGTCCCTTTATACCGCAGGAGTACATCGACGAGATGCATGGACTTGCTCACGGAGCAAGACTCCCTCTAAAGGTCGTACACCATCTTCACGTACTTCCCGCCATGGGAGAATGGGGAGGTAAAAAAAAGGTCAAGCAGGTCATTAAACAAATGATGAAAGGGATTCCGGAAGAAGACTGGGACCTCGGCACCTCGTGCAGTAATTTCAGTCTCCCACCCAGCACCACAGCCGACGGGGGTTTCTACGTCATCCGGATCCTAGATTGGGGGCTCCATAGAATATCTAAGCTGCACGAATTCCCGCTTGTAGCCGTAAACATTCCTGAGAACGGCATACCCTCTGCAAACATCGGCTGGGTCGGCTTCCTCGGAGCAGTTTCTGGTATAAATGCTCAAGGCATAACTCTGGGAGAAATGGGATACGGCGACCCTGAGAACGAAACACTTCGAGGAGTTCCGATGATTTTTCTTCTTAGAGACGTTCTCAGCTACTCATCAAATCTTTCCGATGTGCGCCGCACAATCAGCACCAGCCCCGGAACAAACTCTTTCGGCTACGTTATGACAGACGGCAAGACCGGCGAAGGCGAGCTGTATATTAGAGACCGCGATCGATTTATCGTATTTAAGGCCGGACAGGAGGCTCATGACAAGGACGAGCATCTGCCGGCTATTCCCGACGTGTCATACGGAGGCCACTACGAAGAAAAGATGACCCAGCTCTTAGGTCAACACCGAGGAGAGTATTCGCTTGATATGATAAAAGAAAAGCTTATTCCCGAGCTGGTCATGAAGAGTAATTTTCAGAATGTCATTTACGAGCCGCGCAAACTCCAGATTTGGGTCAGTAATGCCAAGGACAAGCACAGCCTCGCCTCTCAAGCCCCCTACACTCATGTCGACCTGGCTAGTATTCTCAAAACTGAGTCAGCGGCTAAATAGAATTTCGCCAATTCTCCCGATCAGAGAAAACGGAAGCTGGATCAATCGATAAGGCCAGTGCTGAACGCTCCGCCCCTTTCCAAGCTTCTTCTCATAAAATGCCATGGCCTCCGTTTCTATATAGTTCATCGGAAACACACCGACCGGAGTGGCCGGCGGAACAAGCGGCACAAAACGCGTAAACGCGACGCTCGAGTAATGACCACTTGCTAGAAAGATCGTATCCGGATGACCTATAGTTTCGCGGAGCTGCATGCCGTACTTAATTGGCACAGAACGATCGAAGGCTGAAAGAATCATTAAAGTATCTTTTGCATCGATATACATCGCGACATTCTTCGGATCAGTGCGTATGTTCTTTTTTAGAAAATCAAAGAACTCAACTTCTGTGATATTGTGCTTCTTCATCACACGCTGTCGGAAGCGATCTATTCCGTTCTCCTCGGAGTCACGGAACATATTTACGAGATCCTCTCCGCCCATCGCGATTACGTTGTATTTAAGGCGCTCATCTACTCCCGCTGTAATCGCGACATTGATGCCGCCGCGGCTTATACCAAAAGAAGCAAATCGGCGCTTTCCGTGCTCTTGCTCGAAAAAATCCATCGCGATTCGATCTTTCACCACATTGTTTCTAAACAATTCCTCTAGCTCATAGAAATAATCCGGGTTCTTAAAATTACCGTCGCGGTGAATAACCGCAGTCTCGAAGCCCCGCTTCGCAAAATATTCGGCGAAATAGTTGGCAAAGTTGTTGCGCCCACCGAGGATTGGAAAAACTAGAATTAAGGAATCACCAGGCTCAGGACGCCTGAAGTAATCAATTGTTATGTCGCCGGCCGAACTTTCTAAGTGAACTCTCTCAAGCACACAGTCGCTGACTTCCCTCAGAGTTTCACGGTCGATCGCGCCATATGTTCCGCTTTTGTAGTATTCCTCGACTGAGGCTGGACGGGCGTTATCAGTCAGATCTCTAGCGCTACCTGGCATAAACACGCAGGCTGAGGCTGACACAACCAAATAGACGGCCAGGAGAAAACGCATACAAAAACCGGTCTGCTAAAAAACAAAAAAGCCCTACTTGAACATTATACTACGTTGACTGCCGCTAAGGGAAGGAAGCTAGAGGTTTCCCCTGCGCTCTTGTTCTCTCTCCAGGGCCTCAAACAGGGCTTTGAAATTGCCCGCGCCAAAGCCCTGCGAGCCTTCTCTCTGTATAATCTCGAAGAATAGCGTAGGCCGGTCGTGAACGGGCTTAGTGAAGATTTGCAGCAGATATCCGTCGTCGTCCCTATCAGCAAGAATTCCCAGTTCTGCGATCGCATCTAAGTCTTCTTTGATGTTCCCCACGCGCTCCGGAACATGCTCGTAGTATTCCTTAGGAACGCGAAGAAAATTCACACCTCGCCTGCGCAGCTCAGTCACCGTCTGAATAATATCGTCAGTGCGCAAGGCGACATGCTGAACCCCGGGACCGTGATGAAACTCGAGATACTCCTCGATTTGCGATTTGCGCGCAGCCTCCGCAGGCTCATTAATCGGCAGCTTTATTTTGCTCGTGCCGTTAGTCATTACTTTAGACATCAACGCCGAATACTCGGTTGAAATGTCTTCATCGGTAAAATGAATCATCTCTTTAAAACCCAGGACATCCTCATAAAACTTTACCCAATACTCCATCTTACCTTCTTCTACATTGCCGACAACGTGGTCGACACTCTGCAGTCCGCATTCTCCTCGGTTGGAGATCGACTCAAAGTAGTCCTCATACGGAACGAACCCCGGCCAATAGCATCCCTTGTATGATTTACGCTCGACTGCTGAGTGGACAGTTTCACCGTAAGTATAAATCGCGGCCCGTTTGACGAAGCCCTCGTCGTCGCGCCAAATCGTTGGTGGCTCAGCCGAGCGAGCACCTCGAAGCATCGTCTCTGCGTAGAATGCCTCAACATCCGGCACCCTGAATGCTACGTCCTTAACCGTGTCTCCGTGAATCATCACATATGGAGCCATCCAGTGACTGAGCGTCAGTGGCCCGGAAATCACCAGAGTAATGTCGTTTTGTTGAAGCACGTAAGTTGCAGCTTCTTTATGCCCCGTTTCAGGGCCGCGGTATGCTACAGGCGTAAAACCAAATGCTGCGCTGTAAAAGTAAGCGGTTTGTTTAGCATTAGCCGCGAATATCTCAACATAATCGACAGCTTCAATCGCCAGTGGATCTTCCACACGCTTAGCGGCTTCTGAGCTAAAGCCAAGCCTCTCACCCCGAACTACTTTGTTCTGCTTCCTTTTCATCGCTGCCCTCAGATTGCTTCAAAACAACTTTATCACAGCTCGAATTTCGGCAGCTAGAAAAACTCCCGCTGAAAAGCCTCTTCGGAGTAAATCTGCGGCCTGCGAGGGTCCTGTGCGGTTAGAATAGTCTCTCCTGTTAGAGCACATTCGATTTCGCGCACGGGATAGATATTAAAAAACTTCAGCCGCTGCCGCAATCTGGCTATCGGTGACATTCTGGGAAGCGGCAAATTATTGCTGCGATAGTATTCGAGCTCCTGTCGAATAATCCGATAAGGACGTCCCGTCTTTTCGCACCTCAACGTCTGCTTCAAGACGTCATCTCTGACGTCCCGTATATGATCTGGCGCAAGGTAGCTGCTCTCTATCGTCTCCTGCTCTACCTCTTCCCACGCGAAGCCTCTACGTTCGGCCTCCGCACGCTCCAGCGGGAAGAACTGCATGGCGTCACTGTGGTTGTAATAAAAGGGAGAGAGTGCCGCCGGAAAAAATTCTCCATACTCACCGGTGGAGCGCATATGCTTAACTATTCGTTCGCGCATTTCGAAATATTCACCTTTGGTGAACTGTTTGTTCAAAATACAGTACTTCGCTTTTTTGAGACCGACACAGCCGAAACAGCTCTGGGAACCGTAGCCGGTAAACATGCAGTATTCCAAATCGGAACATGCAGGCCAGCAATCGATGCAAAAGCGTAAATTGTACGCACCGTCTCCGGAATTACCACTGTTGTATATAAGCTCCGATTCGTTTCCATAGTACGTGTAAAAAATGCTGTTCTTCGCATTATCTACGCATATGCAATGCTCAAGATCCTCTCCATCGGAGATAAAGTACGAGTCACGGCAGTTTTTCGTATTGTATAAATAATTACCGCTTGAAGACTCAGCTTGCTTGCCGAAATAAGACTTGACGGGGAACTGCCAGAAATATTCTTCAAACTGCTGCTTCGCCTGCATGAGGTCTGAGTGGCTGCCTAAATCAATCCCCGCCAGTTTTCGCTGGTATTCCTCTTTCGTCAGCGGCTCATTGTAAAAATGAAATTCTTTGTGAGCTAGGTTTACGCAGCCAAAACAGTTTCTACAACCGACACAATTGCTAAGGAAAAATGAATCTGAACAGTTCACACAATGTGAAGAAAACTTGAGGTTATAGCTGCCGTGCACATCTTCACAGTCGTAGCACAGCTCGCAGTCGATGGCGCACACCGACTCAACTACATCGCGACAATGAATCAAGTACTGACCGAACATGCAGTCTTCGTTATGCGAAGAGGCGAAAATCAAATAGCAGTTTTTTGCCCCGGTGAT
>JAUIIP010000276.1 GCA_030431555.1 bacterium | reverse complement strand
GGAATTTCTTAACTCGGCTTTTGTTGTTCTCAAGCTGAATAAAGGTCTTATGAACGACCAAACCGAACTTGTAAGGATTTAGCGAGGCAGTATATCTGCGGACGACTCCGCGCTCCTCAAGCTTGCGCATGCGGTAACTTACGCGCTCGCGGCCAAGGCCAAGTCGTGAAGCTATTTCTGCCACAGTTTGCTTGGCGTTTAAGTCGAGCTCAGCCAGGACGTCGCGGTCAATTGAATCTAATTCTTCTAAAAGCATAGATAAACTAGTATTATTGTTGCAAATAGCCTGCTTTTTGTAATTACGGGCATATTAAACTTTGTTTAGTACTTTCCAACAAACTACTAGCGCTGAATTAGGATATTGGAAGAATAAACTTCTTTACAGCCGTCTTCACAACTAGAAACAAGACCTATCCCCTACTTATAGACAGTTTTAATGATTTTTAGAAATTAATACGGGATTTCTAAAAGAAATACCTTTCTAATTTACCACATGACACTGCAAATCGGCTTTCCTTCCTACTCTAGTCCCAATTAACCAAAGTATTGGCCTTTTTTTTGACAAAATAAAAGTGTTGACCCGGTAATTATTATTTTTCCTAAAGTTTTTACTGCATATTTTTGATCTCAAATAAAAACTGCTAGATTAGCAGGAGGTTAGCGAAGTACAGGCCTTTTAGAAGTGTTGCGCGGGTAGAACTACAAAGTCAGGCGGCTCGTTGAGGATTGAAGCACCTCAGCGCGCTGTCTGGCAGAGACTCCTTCAAGGAATTGTTAGAGGATTTGCTCACCGACCTCTCCTGGTCAGTTGGCTGGCGCACCCATTCACACTCCCCGGGCGCGTTCACGCCCCATACCCCGTTACGGAAGGCTGGTGATACCATGAACATCGTAGTAGCGGATGATGCCCTCATCGAGCGGCACATCCATGACTTCGGACGACTTCTGTCTGAACAGACGATCGTCCCCCCTTGGAACCTACGCTGGAAGCCCGGCAACATCGACGACCCCGAGTCGGCGACAGGCTTCCTTCATATGCTCCACGTCAACGGCGGACGCTTCGTTGTTGCCCTCAACGGCGAAACGATCGCTGGTGTCGGCGTGACGATCTGTCTGAGCTGCGAAGAGCTGCTCGACGATTTGCACGTGCGCGAACTCGGCGCTCAAGTTGGCGACGAGTACTTGGCGGCTGTGGTAGTTGACCCCGGGCAGAGAAAGCACGGTGTTTTCACCCAGCTGGCTGAACTCCGTGTGAAGCTCGCCCGAGAACGCGCCGCTGCAAGCCGCAACGGTCACATGCCGATCGCATGGGTCCGGACGCATCCCGAAGTCCAGCCGGTCATTCGGGTTTACTCACGCATGGGCTTCGAGTTCTGCGGTGAGTACTCTCCTCCGCTCGGTGGTGTGTGCGCCCCCCGAGTCGTGATGAAGATGCCTCTCGACGCCGTGACCGTAAGCTGAGCCCCCGGCCAACAACTGCGGTCCTCTTAATCGGAGGTTAATTGAGGAGACTCTGCCGCAGCTCAAATTTTAAGGAATCTAGCTAGCGACGGTAGCTACAGGAGCAAAAGTGATAGACATTGAGTTACCCACCAGTCGGGTGCGCTGCTCAACAGTAGCGAAACCCTCGAGAAGTTCGATTAACTGATCGAATGTTTCCTCGCCTAGGTCGCGGTAGGCCACTTCTCTTCCGCGAAAACGCATCTGAAACTTCACTCTGTCGCCGTTTTCGAGGAACTTCTTTGCCTTGCGAATCTTCGTGTCGAGGTCGTGGGAATCGGTTCGGTATCTAATGCGCAGCTCTTTGATGGTGTTCGATGCGCTGTGCTTGCGAGCTTCAGCCGCTTTCTTACTTTCTCGGTATTTGAGCTTGCCGTAATCCAGCATGCGGCAGACTGGCGGGTCGGAGTTTGGCGCAACCTCCACCAAATCGACACCTTGCTCTTCAGCAAGTTTGATTGCTTCGGAGGTGTCTAGAATTCCAAGTTGACCGCCGTCGACTGCGATTACCCTAACTTTAGGAGCGGTAATCTTATCGTTGATGGCATGTTTATCGGGTGTCTCAGGTCTCCCTCTAGGTCGACGATCACGCATTACTGGAGTTTTTTCCTCACTTTATTAACAAGAATTACTTTGTTCTCCTGTTCTTACAGCCGCGCAGGGCCAGCAGCAAACACTAACCTTGCAAACAGTGAACATGGTCAACTTCGGCAGATTTGTCAAAAAGCTCAACCGCCTATTTTTGTCAGATAAGCGTTTAAACATCTTGCCTAAACTGCCGAACGCACTAGGCCTTTCTCACTGCGAGTCAGAGAATATATGCCGTCGGACTCAGCGACAAGAACCTCATGGCAGCAATCAAAAAACAAGCCGTTCTCAACAACTCCCGGAATACAGTTTATTGCCGTCTCAAGCTGAGGCTCTATAGCTGAAAACTTAACGTCGAGCACATGATTTCCGTGCTCGGTTATTACCGGGCCATACTTCTTGGATGCTTGGCGCAGTTCGACCTCTGAAGCAGCGAGTTTCGCGAGCTCTCGCTCCACCAGCCTTATCGCGCTTGGAATGATTTCAACTGGAACGGGAAACTTTTCGCCTAAACGGTCAACCAGCTTTTCTGCTGTTACGATCACTACAAATCGCGGCGCAAGCTTAGCCACTACTTTCTCGCTGAGCATTGCCGCACCGCGTCCCTTAAGCAGATTGAGCTTGGGGTCAACTTCATCGGCCCCGTCGAACGCCCAACTTATACTCAGGCCGCTGACAGGCTCGATTAAAGCCATGCCGGCATCTCGCGCGCATTCTGCACTGCGATACGAAGTCGCTACGGCACCGACAGAGATGTCTTCTTGCTTAATCCGCTCACCAATCGCCTTGATGGCGAGTTCGGTAGTCGATCCGCTTCCGACTCCCAGCACTTCACCGTCTTTAACCCGCTGCGCAAGCGCTGCGGCCACCCGCTCTTTCATTGCGATCATCCAACTTAAGTTTGTCTAAGTAGTTTGGTTCTAACACTAATTCACACCCCTTTCCAAGCGCGGCGCGTACACCTAGAATCTACATATGCGTAGACTCTGTTTAAATATTTTTTTGCTGCTGCTATTAACCTCCTGCAGCTCGCCAGAGAGCCGTCTGGTAGATCAAGCGTACAATGGTGACCTCGAAGCCGTTAAGTCTGCCTTAAGTAAAGGCATCTCGCCCGACGCTAAGTCTACGGTGGGCATGACTGCACTGATGGCCGCAGCGAGAAATAACCATCTACAAGTAATGGAAGCGCTAATCCAAGCCGGCGCAAATGTAGACGCACGCGATTCCAACGGCTGGACTCCGCTTATGACTGCCGCATACCGGGGACATACTGCAGCGGTTAAGCTGTTGATTGAAGCTGGAGCAATACTCGACATTCGCAACAACGAGGGCAAAACTGCCGTAGACCTGAGTGTCGATCGAGAGGACCGAGAGACTCTGACTTACTTCTATGAAGTCATCGGCACAAAGCCCAACACCACACCGGCAAACGTTGAGACTCGAGTACAAGGACTCCAAGACAAGTAGAACGTGCTTCTCTTAGCTTTGCGCATGTATACAAAGCAGCTTTATTAACATTTCTTACGATATCCTAATCTTTCACGGCTTAGTTTTCGCTACACTGCGGCAATCTTATTGCTTGGGTAGAAGTGTGCGATGATCGCCGGCGGGGCTCTCTTCGCTGCGGGCGGTCTATTGAGAAAAAGTGTTTTGAAGGGAGGCCCCAAATGGAGATAGCCCGATTGCGTCAAATCCCGGGCTACGCTCGGGCTCTCTATGCAATTCGCATCCTAAGTGAAGCGAAAAAACTGCGTACGGAAGCGTGGCGAGTGCACGGAGAGGATGGCCGCGTCGGTGTAAGCATCGACGAGATAGTAGAGGCCATGAACGAGAGCAAACCTTCCACAACCCCTGACTTCGACACGGAGGTTGCCTCGTGTATTTGTCGGACACTAGTGTCCTCCGGTGTAGCTGCTGAATTTGCGCCGACATCACCTAAACAGCCGAAGCTGTTCGTGTTGACGCAGGCCGCGCCGGTAATCGAATTGAGCGACATTCCCCATTCGATGGCGACGAGCGGTTCGTCGAGTCCTAACGGAGCTTCGGCCAAACTACGCAAGCCGGCTCCTAAGCCGATTGTCGGAGAGACTCGCAACCCCGCGAAGCCTGCTCCGAAGCCTGCGCTCCCGGCACGCAAGAATGTGCCCAGCAAAAGTGCAGCGGCAAAGACAGCGTCCAGGCCGAAACCTGAGCCGCCAAAACCCGCTGCAAAAAAAGCTGCAGCACCGAAAACAGGTAAAAAGAAAAAATCTGAAAAATCAAAAGCAGCTCCCCTAAAAGAAGGCCGTGCTGCTGACGTCGATCAGATTGTTTCGACACTTCAGATTCTCTCTGATGATAAGGGAACGATTACCTTCA
>JAUIIP010000275.1 GCA_030431555.1 bacterium | reverse complement strand
AGCACCTCGCGTTCTACGTCGCTGTACTTCGTAAAGCTCCCGCCCGGTTTAAGTCCTAGTTGCTTCGCATAGCTTCTAGCATCCAGGACGAGCTGAAACTTGCGTTTCTGCTCAGGAGGCGTTTCGTCACTGTCGAGCAAATCTTCAATTGGCTCACGGCCAAACAGAATCTGGGACTCTTCCCAGCCCGCCCGCATCACGTAAGCGGGAGAGCAGGCTGATGTAAGAAAAATGAACGCGAGTGCGATCCTCGGGAACTTCACTTATCCCTCTGGGACCGGGTCCGGAACTGTTCTCACACTTCCTTCAGGAAGATTTAACGCTTGCTCAAGCTGCATTGGCCCATCGGGTGCAAAGATATCAATTCTTAGCAAAGTAGCGATAATCGTCTCACCCATGATGTCATAACCCTCTATGTTAGGGTGCAGACCTTCCGGACGATTCAGCAAAACGCAATTTGTGCCCCCGCATACGTTTATATCTGCAATGGGCAAACCGTTCGCTGCAGCGAGGCTTCTGAATTCTCTATTGTAAGAGTCAACGAACTGATTGCGGCCGGCGCGGTCGCAGCAGCTTGGAGTAACTGTAGCAAGCACAGGCTGAGCACCTACTGCATATGCTATATTGACCATGGTCTGCATCGATCGGAAGACCGCAGTGGAGCTTTCCAGAAAAATTGCGTCGTTCGCACCCTCAGAGATTATGACAACGTCCGGGTTCAATGAGGGAATCGTTGAAGCGAAGCGTTTTACACCTTGCTCGACAATGACTTCTCCGGGCACCCCGCTGTTCGATACGCTGATGTTGAGTATGGTCTCTACTCGCAGCGGGTAGCCGGCTTCACCGGAAACGTCTCGCTGCAGCTCGGTCACAGTGGAATCAGAGGAGATGAAGTCCCCTACGCCCCTGGTGATGCTGTCGCCGAACGCAACGATGTCTAATACTTCGTTGCCGTTGTTGTCCTGCAAGTAGGAGGCTGCCAGAATGTCGGGATCGACCATCGGCATTACTTCCTCCTCAACCTCGGTTTCAGACTCGGATTCCTGAGCGATTGCGATAGTAGTCAAAGCCAGGAAAATAAGAGTTGCGGCCGCTGCCGCAAGCAAATGTTTCTTCATTGTGTGCTCCTCTCGGTCAAGCCGCGCCCGACATTGGCCCGTTTGTTGTCAGAGTTGGTGTCAGTCCATGCCAAATCACGCACGAAGCCGAGGCCCTTAGTAATCTGAGTATTTGTGCCAGTAGTCGCGTCAAAAAGAAAGACATGGAAATCCCGCATGCCTATATGAATTTCATTGGTGAAAAGCAGGTAGCGGCCTCCTACAGCCCATACCGGGTCGCTGCTGCGCCCCTTGTGCCAGACAAGCTGTTTCGGCTTTTGAGTGCCGCGAGAAACGGTCCATATGTCAATATCAACTCCGTTTCCATAGGCTGCTGCGACCGTTGCCGCGTCAGGACTCCAGGCAGGATCCTTGAAGGAGCGATATCCATGAGTCAGCAGCTTGGGCTGCTTAGAGTCCAAATTAAATACGAGCAAATCCCAGCCGGGCCAATACGCATTCGTGGCAAAGGCGATCTCATTGCCGGAAGGTGACCAAACGGGAGTGATGTTTTTGTGCTTGTCGACCACCAGAGGTGCTTCTTCGGTTCCGTCGCCGTTTATGACAAATATATCAGAGGCGGACCCGAAGCGTGTCGTTTGGAAAACCAGTCTCATGCCGTCCGGCGACCAGTCCGGATGTTCGTCATCACCGCTGCCGCTTGTAACTTGCACAAGGTTAGAGCCGTCATCGTCGATTAGATACAGCTTTCTTGTCCCGCTCTTGTCCGATGAAAATGCGAGTTTTGCGCCTGAGGGTGCCCATGCAGGTTGTGCCTCTTTAGCGTCGGTTGCTATTAGCGGTGCAATCGCACCCACAGCGAAATCTAAAACATAAATGTCTTCTTGTTTGCCTCTTACTAATGTGAAAGCGAGTCTGCCGCTCTCCAAGCCGCGATTGACCAGCTCGATATCCGAGGCTGAGCAGGGCAGCGCCACGAACAGCAACGCTATAAAATAAGACAGAGCGCGAGGGCGCATAAAGTGACCTTATTGCTAGGTAATTAGCTAGGGATTTGCGAAGCTTTTAGCAAAAATTTTAAAGAAATCGTAGCTCAACTGGCCAGGCTTGGCTGTTTTGCCGCAGGCTCTCCCAGAGCGCCTAGTATTTGCTGAGTAAAACTATTGCGGATTGAGCTTTGGAGCTGTAGCTGTTAGGAAAGGTCGTCATGATTTCCGGCGGTAAAGAGATGAATCAGACCGTAGCCAGGGAAATAATTGCAGAGGCCGGTCCCGAGCTCCAGGCGAGCTTGCCGGGAGCGCTCGCCTATCGTCGAGTATTGATGATTGCGCCGCAGCCGTTTTTTGCAAACCGGGGCACGCCGTTCAATGTGAGGGCGATGGTCTGCACCCTAGCTGAGCAGGGTTGTGAGGTCGATCTGTTGGTTTTTCCTTTTGGTGAACCGGTCAACTTGCCGTCCGGAGTTAAGATATTACGTTCGCCGACGCTGCCGTTCATTCGCAGTGTGCCGATTGGTCCGTCCTGGACAAAGATTCTTTTAGATATCCCTTTATGTTTCGCCTCGTTGTGGCATGCGGTGCGTGGTCGATACGACGCCTACCACGGCGTAGAAGAGGGGGGAGTCATTGCCGGGGTGCTCGCGCTCCTTACACGCAGGACATACGTTTACGACATGGACTCCTGCATGCCGCAGCAACTAAGCGACAGTGGATTTTTTAAATCGAAAATTCTCCTGAATACTGTTGCCGCATTAGAGAATTTCTTTATACGCCGAGCCGGTGCGGTGCTTACCGTATGCCGAGCGCTCACTGAAAAGGCCAGGTCGATTGCACCCAATACGGCGATTCACCAAATCGAAGATTGCCCGGTTGAAAGCCTGCCTTCAGAGCAGCTGGTTGCCGAAATTCGTCTGCGCTACGGACTTGGCGGTAAGCGGGTGATAGTTTACACCGGGAATGTTGAATCGTATCAGGGAATCGATTTGCTGCTTGAGAGCTTTGCGTTGTGCTCCAAGTCTGGACTGCAAGATACCGTGCTGCTGATCGTCGGCGGCGGCGGCGAATTGCTTCAAAGGTGCAAGGCTCAGGCAGCACAGCTAGGAGTTGCCGAATCAGTGGTATTTGCTGGAGAGCGTCCCCCGGCTGAAATGGGGTCGTTTTACGAACTGGCCGATGTGCTCGTTTCCCCTAGGCTTGTCGGCGGCAACACGCCATTGAAGCTCTACAGCTATATGGCTGCGGAGCGACCGGTGGTTGCGACTGATATCTCCTCTCATACTCAGGTGCTGAACGAGGGAAATTCTTATCTTGCTGCGGCGGAGCCGGAAGCGTTCGCTGAGGCGCTTATGAGTTGCGTAAATTCAGCTCCGGCGGAGCGCGATGCCAAGATTTCAGCAGCCAAGGTGCTGGTTGATGAGCAGTTCAGCAGACGCGCGTTTGAGTCGCGTTTGCTGGCGCTGTATATGGATTTGTTCTCGCTTGAGAACGACGAAGACTAGTTTCCGCCGGTAAGCAGTAGCGTCAAGTGCACACCAATGTTTGCATAAAGGCCCGCCAACAGATCGTCTGCTGTTACACCTAGGCCCCCTGGTAAGCTCTGCAGCTTGTTGATTGGCGGCAGCTTCACAATGTCAAAAAATCTGAATGCGATGAATGCAAGGAAGACGGCTTCGACGCTTGTGCCTACGCCTACTAACGCGATCGCCATCCCAGCGAACTCGTCAATGACGATTTGACTGGGGTCGTCACGCTTATGGTCATCTTCTGCTCCGGGAAAGACATTGTTGTCTAGGCACCATTGAGAAGACTTAATGCTGATAGCAGTTAGGGCAGCGGCCCAAATGATCATTGCCGGAGTGATCAGGAGGATCGGCGCACAAACAGATGCAGCCAGAAACACCAGCAGCACAACTAGCGAACCTGCAGTACCGGGCGCAATCGGGCTGAGCCCTGAATAAAATCCTGTCGCGATGAACACAGGCAGCGAACGCTTGTGGTTCATAACCGCTTCCTCCATTTGATTGCCGCTCAGATTCGAATTATCCTTCCCGTCGGCAAAAGAAACAAGGTCTAAAGCATGAAAATCGGCGAATACGAGATATCTGCAATAGTATGTGATCATATTTCCTTAGATGGCGGGGCGATGTTCGGTTCCGTGCCCAAGACCCTCTGGGAGCGGGCGATTGCTGCGGATGATCGCAATCGTATTCCGATGGCATGTCGTGTGCTTCTGATCAAAAGTGCTGAGAGAACATTCCTTGTTGATGTCGGCTGCGGAGATAAATGGACGCAGAAAGAGCGCGACATTTTCGCGATATCCTCAGTTTTGGATAAGCGGCTTGAAGATTCGGTCAGTGGTGTAACTGACATTGTGATCACTCATCTGCATTTTGATCATGCGGGGGGCATTTCGCGGAAGAATTC
>JAUIIP010000018.1 GCA_030431555.1 bacterium | reverse complement strand
TCGACCGGTTTTTCATTGAACTGAGTGCAAGAGACTAGCTCTTTGACGTCCATAAATTTTGGCGTTAAACCAGCACGCAATACGTTGTCTGAGTTGGCCATGCACTCAAGAATTTCTCCAGAGAGATAAGCATGCGGCACACCGGCAGCAGTGAATACTGCTTCGCCCGGTTCAATGCGCTCTAAGTTCAGCAAAAAGAAACACAAGACTCCGCGATCGCCGGCAGGATACTGGGGGCAGAGTTTGTAAGCCCATTTTTCTCTATCAGTTCTCTCCAACTTTGCAGATAAGCGCTTGCTCAGAGCAATACAAGCGGCTGCCACGGCGGACTGCTCCGCCATCATCAGTGCTTCGAAAATGCAACGCACCGACGTGCAGCCTTTCGCAATTTCGCGCAACTCCGGTGCCTCCGACAGGACCGCTTCAACAGAGTCCCGACGAAGGCCGCTCAAAAGTTCGACTTCGCTGAGAGCAATTGCTATTTCCGGCTTAGAGTTCTCGTCAGGATAGTTTATAGGATCTGCGGCGTGCAATTCAGCTGCAGCGCAGCGATCAGGATGCGCCTGAATCGACAGCGGCTTAGCAATCGAGAGAACTTTAAGCAAAAACGGCAGCTGCCCGCCGAATTCCTGAGCAGCTTCCGCACCCAATACCTGAATCGGAGCACCTGCAATCAGCGCACCGAGCTCTGCGCCTCCGGCGCTTTCCACTCTGGCTTGAGCTTTCGGGTGGGCACCGATCCAAAGTTCGGCGTAAGGTTTACTTTCGTCAATTGGCGCAGGAGACAAACGAGCTACTAAGGAACTTGAGCCGACTCGTCCCCAGTCGTAGTTCATAACTGGGCAGAAAAGCTTAACTACCGCCATAGCCAAAGCGCGGCCTAGCTTTCCAAAAGCTTCAGCAAATCAAACGGTGTAACGATACCGACGACGTGCTTATCTTTATCAGTAATAACCACTCTATGAATGTGATGCTTTCGCATTTCCCCGGCTACGTAAGACACGGGATCGTCAGGCATTGCGCTAAAGATATTCCCAGCCATTATGTCAGCTACAGATTTGGACCTGAGACGCTCGGCAATACTTTCGCTGTCTCCCCCTGCTCCCCAAGCAGAAAAGCCGACCAGTAATTCGTTGTCATCTGAGCTGTCAAAGTCACCGGCCAATCCGACTTTAATCAAATCGCTCTGAGAAACGACGCCGCACAGCACCTCCTCATCATCTATCACCGGGGCACCGCTAATGTTGCTGCTGAGGAAAATATCCCTAACTTCCTCGAGGTTCATCGAAGGATTAAGACAGACAACTTCCGTATGCATTATTTCGGAAGCAGGAACATTGCGCAGATCCATGACTCTTACCTGGGTTACTAGCTCTAATCGCTATACTATCCAAAAGCCGCAATCATAGCAGAAGCTCAACAGGCTTCATACACCAGCACTACCGCACTATCCGCTTTGGTAAAATTCTCGCTGCTAAAATCGCCGGCACGAATCCGCTCTTCCATATATTCGCGCACGTTGCGACCAAAAAAGGGCTGGTGCCGTTTTAAGAAGGATTCCACCCACTCGTCAAATTCCTTACGGGAAGAATCGAATTGAAATATGAGTGATTCCTTGAGTTCGATTCGCGGGTATATACCCTTATGAAGTTCATGCAGACTAATCGGGCGTTCGTCTCCCAGCCAGGTGATGCTGCAGTCACCCGCACTGGACTGAGCTGAAGCAACCATCAGCAGCTCCCCGTCATCGGCCAGCCATGAACTGACGCGGGCGAGCATATCTCTTAGCTCCTCTGAGCTGCGCCACGCACGGAAGGGGGCAAATGCGAAGTCGACAAAGCCTTCAAGGTTCTTTGGCACACCGTCAGTGAACATCGCTGCGTCGAAGCGTTCGCTCGCACGCTCCAACAGAGGATCGGGCTCGTCAGTAACAACAGCCACGTCGAAGCGATCGCTCAATAACGGAAGCTGCCAGCCGACCAGATCATCCGGCGGGATATACACTGCCAAAGGACGTTCCTTTTCGCCGTGATAGCGCTGAGCGAAGCGTAGAATTTTCTTACAAACCGCCTCGTCAGTGATAAACCCTACTTCCTCGACATCATCAAACAAACTTGTGATGCCGTGCAGGCCTTCACCAAGCCAATGCGGCTCGCTGCCGGCTCGGTCTCGGCGCCCGGAATGCGGCTTTCTACGGAACGATTTCATCGGGCAGGCTCTTGCCAAAGGTTAAAATACTACTCTTAATATACATTATATGTGCTTTATTCGTCTCGTAGCGATTTCATAGTGTGTGGTATATACAGGCTTAAGCAAGGATTTCGTAACGTATATGGCTGACACAACTGTCCTTATTATCGAAGATGAAGAGGTCGCTAAGCGCACTGCAGAGCGCTCGCTGGAAAAGCACGGCTTTACCACGATTTCAGCGGCCACGGGTGAAGAGGGAATCCAAGCATTTACCGGCAGCCGCCCGTCGGTGATACTTCTCGATCGCGGCTTACCGGATATGGACGGCCTCGATGTCTGCCGGCGAATAAGAGAGATGCCGGGTGGTGAAGTCGTTCCAATAATCTTGGTCACTGCTCAAGATCAGAACGAGGAAATCGTAGACGGCCTTAATGCCGGTGCGGATGACTATGTTGTCAAACCGTTCAACGCCGAAGTACTCGTATCGCGAATCAGGGCGATACTGCGCCGAACAAATGTGCAAGCATCCGCTGCACCGCTTCCACCTGAGCCCGAGGAAGATGACGATTTTCAAGTTAGCGAAGATGAAGCGATTGTGCACATTCACGGTCAGGAAATCCACTTAGATCCGCTGCAGCATCATCTGCTGAAAGTTTTTTACGAGCGCAGGGGAATGATCCTCGGTCAATATGATTTGTTCGAAGCCACGCGAAGCTACGACGCCGGAACAACTCACAGGGAAATCGAACTCTCGATCGATTCGCTGCGTGAGCTCTTTGCTCCCTACGGCAACTACCTGGAGCACGTAGTCGGCATTGGCTACCGCCTGAGAGACTAATTGGTATTGGCGCTTGGTCGCAGCGTCAAACGGTGGCATAAGAAATAGAAGATTCAACAAATTCCTAGAGAACTTTTGCCAATGCAAGCCCGACTACGCGCCACACTTTTTCTTGCGCTTCTAATACTTGCGCCGATTCAAACTAAAGCGGAAGAAGTTTACGATCCGCTGGAACCGATAAACCGTGCTGTTTTCACGTTCAACGACTACATCGATCGCTGGATTCTTGAGCCGGTCGCACTTGGCTACCGAGAGATCACAACGCCGGGGATAAGAAAGGGCATCAGCAATTTTTTCACGCACATCCAATACCCGCGCTACCTGATTAGTGACTTGCTGCAATTAAAATTCGAGCAGGCCGCAATTCATACCGGTCGCTTCGTTTTGAACACGACGGCGGGCCTCGGGGGATTCATCGATGCTGCCGACGAACTCTTCAAGATCGAGCATCATGAAGAAGATATCGGCGGTGCCCTAGGATACTGGGGCGTTCCACCAGGCGCCTATTTAGTACTGCCGATCTTCGGACCATCCAATGTCAGAGATTTGGTTGGTCGAGTTGGTGATCGCGCGAGCGACCCGGTGTTTTGGATGGGCTACTGGGATGAACTCACATGGGAGCAGCAGTTGGCATTCTCATGGGGCAAGTCCGCGCTAGAAGCAGTGTCCATCCGCGAAAGCCTAGTTGAAGCGATCGACGCAGCGAAGGAAGCTTCGCTCGATTACTATACCTTCGTCCGCAAGTCCTACGCACAGCAGAGAGTAGGCTTGATTTACGACGGGCAGCCGCCTGGTCTGGACGAATTCGGCGATGAGTTGGAATTCGAGGATGACATGGAATTTGAAGATGACCTGGAATTCGATGACGGAACAGAAGAGTAGCGAAGCATAAGGAGCACCGTATGTCGGTTGTAATTAGCGGGGAATATCTCGGAGACAAGAAAGTAAAGGCTGTACATGGACCGTCCGGAGCTGAGCTAACCACGGCTGCGCCGGTAGACAATCAGGGTGACGGCAGCTCCTTCTCTCCCACTGACTTAGCCGCTGCATCGATGGCAACCTGCATGCTCACAATTATGGGGATTGCTGCAGAAAAGCACGGTGTCGACTTAAGCGGTTCGACTTTCCGAATCGAGAAGCATATGAACGCTTCACCCCGCTTCATCAAAGCCCTTCCGGTAACTTTTCACCTTCCAAGCGGGCTTGAGGAGAAAGTTCGTGAAGTCCTAAAGCATGCTGCTCATTCATGCCCTGTGCACAAGTCCTTTGCCGACATAGTCGAAATTTCAGTCGAGCTGCAGTTCGACCTTTAAGCGCTAGGGCGTAACTCCACGACCCGGCGGCTCAGACGGATTACCTTCGATCGGCGTTGGTCCTTCGGACTCCGGTTCAGGATCGGGATCGGGCTCGGGCGCCGGCGGATCGGTTTCAAGCACGGGAGTCCCCGGGACAGGCTGCGGCCCATTCGTCTCTTCAACCGGAACAGATATCGGACCGGGTGGCGGCGTGGGTGGATCCGGCAGCGGTTCCGGGTCGACGGTTTCCGCAGGAGGCGGAGGTGAAACCTCAGGAGGCTCGACCGGAGTCCCAGGAGTTGATTCGCGAACCGGTTCAGCTTCTAGCTCGGGCTCCGCTTCCGACTCGGGCTCAGCCGCCGGTTCGCTTTGCCGCTCCGGCTCTCGCTGCTCTGCCGGCGAACCACTAGAGCTATCAATAGGTGTTATCTCTTCTGAGACGATAACTGCTTCTTCCTGCCCGACGGCAATCGTCACTCTCTGGTTTTCGCCGTCGGCGACCACTCTGTCGAAAACCGCTGCGAGAGACCGGCGTTGATTGCCTTGCTGATTACTTACGGTAACTACCGCGGCGTCACCTTCATCAGCAGATTTTAAATAAACAGCAAACTCGCCGTTGGCATCTGTTACATCTGTCCCGACCACCAGCACCGGTTCGTCAATTACAGCCTTTCCTTCTTGGATATCTACTATCTCAACCAGCGCTCCCGCGATTGGCAGTGCTTGATCATCGACGACTTTCCCGGAAATGCTCTTAACACCGGTTCCGCCGGTTCCGCCGCCTGCACAGCCTACAAAAACCAAACCGAGCGCAGCCAGACACAGCAGCAAGCGTGACCTGAGCAACCCTATTGAAAAACTATTTTCCATTCCGCCAAACTCCCTATTTCTTGTCGGACTGTTCGGCCGCTAAACTAAAGGTTCCGAGCACGACCCTCGCCCCACCGCCCGTCTTGCGGTCGGGATTGATGTCCAAATCATACTTTGCCAAGTAATTTCGAGCCTTTTGATGCAGCGCAGAACCTTCGCGCAGCAACCATTCCCTTATTTCAGGAATCGCTTCGACCGATACATTGTCATACTCTGTTTTGGCGTGAAGATTAGGTACGACAATTGGCTCGAACAGGTTTTCCTCAACCGCGGACATCAAATCTGCAGCATCACTAGCCAGCATATCATACCCTTCCTTGGCATTTCCTTTCGGGACATACGCTCTAACGACCAAACGAACGCCCGCTCTGCTTTTCTTGACCGCGCCGATTCTTTCCAGCTCAAACAGCAGCGTACCTGGGTGTAAATCGTGACTTACTAACTGCACCAGCTCGCTGAACTCGTTGTGCTCACCTTCGCAGCTCAGAACACGGGGACGTCCATGTTTGGTGGTAAACTTCGGATCCTGCTGCCATTGCCCGATGACCCGGTTAATCAGCCCACGCGGATGCTCGTCCACAGAATCAGCCTTATAAATTCGCATTACGTCTCGCCGATGCATTCCCGTCATCGCGGCAAGTCGACTGACGTTCACATTCTGGCCCTGCAGACTTAGCTCGTCGCACGCTGCTTCGATAAAAACGACCTTTACGGATTCGATTACATCTTGGACGTGGAGGGAGCGGCGAAGACAAAAACGTATAGCCGGCTTAATCATCCGACGTAGACAATAAACCAGTAAATTTTCCTGGGAATCAGGCACCGCCTAAAAACCTCTTGGTCGCGCTGTGCAGAATACACAGTCCGCATTACATTAGAACTCGGCGAGCCTGGACACTCGCTTTAGTTTCTCGGGCGCTTACAGCTTATACGAAGCGCATGCATGCAGTGATACGGGGTACTTATCTAGTATACGCTTCGACCTTTACTTGAGCCGAAAAGTTGTCGCCTAGCGTAACGAGGTGTCTGTATCGAGCGGAATCGGAACTGAGGACTTTTCGCAATTCCTGGGCGAAAACAGCGGCCTGCTTAGATTCCTCGAAAGAAATAGTCCAGACAAAGCCGCCGCTGCCCCGCCGCACAGCGCAGTCTGAACTCCAGCCGCGAACTGCGCCGATCGACGGCAAAATATTGCTCTTCGATGCAAGTAGCGCAAATCCGGCCAAAGCACCGAGCGAATCCGCCTCGCCTTCTCGGTAACAGCCTTCGCTTGAAGCATCAGGCCAGTCGAACAGGACCTTTGAGGACTTGGGTAAATCCTTAATCTGATTGTTTACCGCCTCGAACCCGCCTTCCTCAAGCAGCTTGCAAACTCTTCGCATGCCGAGGATATACGATGCTCCACGCATGATCGCCAAAGCCGGCGGTTCTTCGAACACGACTGCTTCTTTCTTTCGCTTCTCGAAATCGCGAACCACACTCTCCCATTCGTAGTTGCAGTCGAGAGTGCCTGTAACCAGCATCATAACGGCGTTTGCATCACCTTCGAGTATAGCGGTCCGCGCTCGCTGTTGATCACTTGAAACCTCTTTAGCAATCAGCGAGGAGATCGAAAAATGCTGGTCCTGAAGCATGTGCGTCAGCTCATGTGAAACGATCTTGAGTTGATTGTCAGAAGGCTTCGAGGTTCGACTCACTACGACGATTCGCTTCGCTTTTGGGTCGTAGTAAGCACTTGCCGTCTCTGAGGCACGCTTTGATACTGAGTCAACCAGTGAGTAGTCAGCCGGAACGAACGACAGCGCTTTTAGCAATTGCTCCTCGAATTCAAGCTCCCGCCGCGAATTGCTGCTTAGAATTGAGGCTCTAAGGTCTCGCCGCGCCTGAGCCGGGCTTTTTCTCACACAGCCCGCGGGACTGCTGAAGCTAAGACCGCGGGCCGAGCTAACCTGCTGCAGAAGCTCGGGCGAAAAGGTGCAGCGGCCGAGCTGGGAACAGCCGCCAAGCGCCAATCCTGCAAGCAGCGCGCAGCCAAACCTCCGGAATATTTGGCTAAAACAAGCAGAAAAACTACTTTCCATGCTATTTCCGACTCTCCAGGCCTTGAATTAATTGATGGCTGGAAGCTGCCAGGCTCAAGCCGCTAAGTCTTTGTGTCGACTTAACTAATCAAGGTTTTTCAAATAAGTGCGGCTTAAAAACACTAACTGCAAATCGACGATCTGCCAAATGAACAGCGAGGCTAAGGGATTCACTCGCCTCCTGCGTTGCGAACGCGGAGTAATGAACTTTGTAACTCTGGCAATTTCACTGCCGGTGCTTATTCTGCTCATCCTCGGATCGATGGATCTGTTTCTATACCTTCGAGCTACGGCCGTCGTTGAGCGTGCGATCAGTGAAGCCGCGCAGACTATGGCAGCCGCAGAGCCGGGAAAGCCAGGCGACTACAACACATATTCGTTGGGAAGTGTCGCGAGCAAGACCGTTTACAGCACAACAACCGGCGGTGACACTGAAGGTGACTATGCCAATTCCTTTATCAAGCACGGCAAGCTTTACATACCGCCTGACTGGACGATTGCCTCAGCCGACATAAAAAACACGCAGGTTGAAAAAATCCCGTTTTCGCTTGTAACGCAGCCATCGCTTACAATTAACAACGACAATTCAGTAACCTATACCGACGGCGTTCAATATCTGCCGCGAGTGCATGTGCCCGCTTGTCTCGAGCCTAAGAACGAAACTATCCCGACTCTTAACGCGTCGGCTTGCTCGAAAATCGGAATACTGCGCTATGAGCTTCCTTCAAGAATGGATTTCGACGGCGATGGACGCGAAGATATCGCGTTCTTTAATTCGTCAGGCTCTGACAACTATTGGGTCATTCCAAGCTCTACCGGGGGATTGTTTAAGCATTCCATTACCGCTGCAGCCGGCAGCCCCACCAAATCCGCTACTACACCGCAGCTTCCCTGCCCTGCCGACTACGACGGTGACGGCAAAACCGATTTCTGTGTAATGGCGCTGGATGGCTCGAACAATCTGAGTGTCCGCATGAATCTTTCTTCAACTTACTACTACTATACTTTGTCGGCGACTATCGCCGGCCTTCCGGCAACACAGGTAATACCCGTTCCTGGAAGGTGGAGCAAAGGAGCATCGCAGGACCAATTTGCAATTCTGATTATTCAAGGCACCACAGCCGCTTCGCACTTATCAACCAGGATTTACTCGGCAATCACTGCCGACGGAGCAGGAGTCGGAGCTTTCGAAACATACTCGTTTAACACTACTCCGGCAAACGACTTGAACACGGACTGGTACAAGCCCCAAAGCGGCAGATATTGGCGCCCCGTGTTCCAGGACCACGACGGCGATCAGGCGGTGGATGTCGGCTGGTTCACCTGGGACGGCGGCAACGAACTGTTTCACATTGCAGGAACTGGAACCGCGGGGCGCAGCTCGAGCTACACCGGAAAAGCAGACGAAATAAACATCATGCCCTGGCAGTTGTTCTACCCTGCCTCAGCCAGCTCTCCCGGGCTATATGTGGTAGAGCGCTACAACCATAGAGTCAGCCTAATCACAAAAGGCAATGACTCAGTGGTAAACGCAGATCTGGGGAAATCGAGCACTGAAGAATGGCGACGAATTGCCGGCACGCAGGATCTCTCGGGAACTATAACAAACACCCCGGACTTAGATCCGCTTTCACGCGGCCGGCTTGACGCAACGGCATCGCCAACTGCGGACGGAGATGAAGGCTGCGTAACTTGCGCAGACGGAGGTGTCTGGGGCGATGATGACAACAAGACCGCTCATGACGCCTTCCTCGACTCTCCACGCGCCGTATTTACAACTGGAAAGAGCGGTGCTCCTCTCTTCATCGCTGACTTCGGAAACGCGCGTGTCAGAAAGATCGTAGAAACCGGAGGCGATAACTACATTGACGGTACCGACTCGGAAGTAATTTCAACTGTCGTCGGCGGAAAGGTAGTTCCCGGAGTCACGTGCCCCGCCCTCTCCAGTAGTTCCAGTTCGTCTAGCGGAACTGACTCTCTAGAGCCAAGTCTCGGAATGCTGCCAAACGATGCGGTAGCGCGGGGACGTCTGGCATGGCCGGGAGAGGAAGTAAGCGTCAGCCAATCGGCTTCCAGCTCCTCATACGGCGCCGCATCGATTCCGATTGAAGAGCTTCCCGTTTCTTCAAGCAGCAGCGGAAGCCCGCCGCCTGTTGAAGGTGAAGCGGCCCTTCCCTGGACCGACTACACCCAGGCAGCAAGAGATGCCGGAATTCACCCTTCATGCGTAAGAGTGCGGCCGCTTGGTATTGTTGTCGACGACGATTCTGATATGGCGCGCCAGGTAATGTTCGTCGCCGACGAAGGTGGTGTAATCTTCCGAGTCGATCCGGGCGCCGACAACTTATTCAACGCAGACACCGACACCTCCGAGCGGATGTATCGCTACATGGGCTACTACAACGATTGGTCGATCACGGCCCCGCCGGCGGGAACGTCGCCAAGTGACTCATCCGTGAAATTCGGAATTCCCAACAGCCTGGCTTTCTACGATGACGGCCCAAGCAAGCAAAAGTACCTGCTGATTGGGGTCAGTCACTGGGGGCTGCCGGTAAGTGGAAATAGCACAACAGCTACCGGTGGAGGGGTTATCGTCGTTTCGTCCGGCGCGGATAGAAACTGGGTTACCGGCGACGACGTGATTGCCGCAAACTGGGGATCATGGAAGCAAACTACTTCTCTTCCTCAGGCACACGCGAAAACCAGCGCGCTAACCGTGCGCAATCCGACCGATCTCGCAGTGCTGCCCTGGGACAATTCTCCCTACTCGCTTCCCATAGTTGCATTTGCAAGCGGCTGGTGGAGCGATCCCAACAGCAGTCCGGGATATGAACAGTCAGTCATACAACTCAGCGATGTTTACGGCAGATGGGTCAACAATCCTCACACTAAACACTGGGGAATGATGGCACCCTCGCAAGAAGTCGGCCCGTATAGCTTTTCTTACGATCACCGAAAGCCGGTCGGCACCGTGCCAATTGAGCCTACCGGCGGCGTTGCAGTCTCTCCGGACGGTCAGTTTCTATACGTTGCCGAGACAACCCGAGGGATGATTCAGGCGATACGGCTCGACCGCGACCTCGACGGAGACATCGACGTCTCGGACAAAGATATAGACGGAGATGGCACACAGATACCAACCGAGGCCACTGACGGCACGGACCCCTGGGTCGGAAATGCTAGGGCCGTGACTCACCGAACTATTGACGGCTATGCGGACGCGCGAATGTGGGCGGTCACCCACCGAGGCAAAGCGATGAATGCCGGCGGAACACTTGTTGACCGACTCGAATGGTTGATTGACCGCTACGGCGAGACGGCTGCCGTACCGGACGCAGATACAGGAGCACTTCCCAAAGGTCAGGAAGCACCTTTTAGGCTACTTAACGATGACACGATTGCCTACGCTGCACCGAGAGGGGTCCTCCACAGCACTCCGGTATGGTCCGGTGGAATCGACCGCTCGACTGAAACCAATCTAGACGCACGACTCGCACCGCTAGTCTTGGGCGACATTAAACCCAATCGGTATTTCGTAAAGGGAGTCAGTGGCTATGACCATTGCAGCGACTGGAGCATGGACCAAGACGCGGCGACTGGTCTTACCGTAGATGGTGCTCCCGTAACAACTTGCGGGCGATCTATCGCTTCAGATATAGCTCAAGGCTATGCTCTTGGCCTGCGCAGGGTTCACCTAGCGCATTGGACTGGGCAGTGGCACAGCTTTAACGGCGGGGAAAATGTAGATCCTAACTTTTCCAAAGAGGGTCAGCTTCTGCTGCTCGATGTCGATGGCGACTCGGCGAGAGACGCCGCCGTCTACAATGTTTGGCGGGCAGATACTGACACGACTCCGTTGATGATTTACATGAAGGGCTGCTTCAGTGATGCATATGAAACTGAATTAGACTCTATTGCCGCAGCCGCTGCGAGCTTAACCAGCATCAAAATGGACAATGACCACTTTGGCCAAGCGCGCTGCCGATCTGATACGCAGTTTTTCAGCGATGGAAACACCGAGATGTCAACATTTATGGCCGACGTTCATGCGGAATGGGATGTCGTGACATCGAGTGCTACTACCAGCTACAGCGCTGTTACCAGCAACCGCCTTAGTCTCGGCACAGACGGCGACGGCGATCCCAGTGGTTCAATTGGCCCTGTGGCTGAAACAGCGTACCGGATTCTGGAGCAAGCGCTGAGAGTCGATACCCGGGAGGACGCCAGCAACGCATATGGAGCGATGGTCGAGTTTGGCTCCCCGTCCTCAACAGGCAAAGTCGATATCTCAGTAAGTTATGTATATCCGCTCTCTCCGTTTATGGCCGCAGTAAAAGGCACCGATAAAGTCGTCATTGCTAAGAAAGGCACCTACCGTCTGTATAACTTTGGGCGAGGAAGCTAGCTATGGCCCGGTTCAAGATCAGCGGTCAGTCGGGAAACGTCGCACTCTTCCTCGCAATTACTCTAGGCGCGCTATTTGCTGTCGGCGGTTTCGCCATAGACACCACTCTATTCATGCTCAAGCGTCAGGAAGTGCAGTCTCTAGCTGACGACGTAGCGATAGCAGCCGCACTTTCACTGCCCGATCGCGATGCGGCGGAGAAAGCCGCTGAATCGTGGTTTGAAGTGCTGCGCTTCGACAACGGAAGGCCGATCGCTGACTCTGATGACATCGTCATCACCACAAACGACAATTCCGCCTCCACCTCAAACACCGTCCCCTACTCAGTGGAATCTATCACGGTAACAATTTCGATCGTATTTACACCTGAAATTTTCCCAATCGGGGACGTGACGCCCGAATCATTCACAATCGTTGGCAGCGCTACTGCTAGACTCAAACCCACTGATGTATTGCTGATAATTGAAAACTCTTCCTCCTTCTACAAAGGAAGCGATACCTTTACCGCCGACGGTCTGGATGTAAAATCGTTCTTTGCCGATTGGGACGGACAACAAGAACTAACCGAAACTTGTTTCGGCAATCCGTGGCGCCATTTTAAAGCCGGTGCGCTTAAGCTTTACGATACGCTTTCTGAACTGGATTCTCACCGCGTAGCGGTTATGCTTGGAACTTCTCGCGCAGGCTCGCCTCTGCTGCTGCGAGATTTCGGACAGACCACGTTGACATCCGATGAACTGGAATACCAGGCAGACCAGGACGCATTTCCCTCGACGCGCTGCGCAGCGATGACAAGCGACGGCAACTTCGCAGTTCCGGCACCTCCGGTTAATTCAGCTTACTGGTCGCCGCGGACCGATCTCAGTTCGTTGTTGAAAGACCCAAGTATCAATGATTACAGCATGGGCAGCGGGACGCCGCTAACTACCCGCGAAGCAATTTGGATGCTCTCGGCAGGCTACCCGAATACGAGCGGTTATATACCGATGCAGTCGTATTACCTTCCTCCGGCCGACGTGTTGATGTCGGCAGCCATAGCTCACATAAAAGACTCACGCAGATCCGACAACACACCCGTGAACAGGCGAGCCATCATATTCCTGACCGACGACGCGGGTGCAGTCTGGTCAACCAATGGCGTGCCAAGCGCCGGTGGCGCAAAGAAGCTCTGCGAATATCCAGAAGACTATGGAGATATGACGGATATCGACTACATCAACGTTTATTACGGCCACAACTTTCAACTGCCATTTCATGCAGTCGACGATCCTGATGTCGTATCCATGCGCACTTCCTGCGTCACTTCGGCAACACGCGGCGGAGAGCTTTTCGTTGAATACTCGGACAAATCCGGAACTTGGAGTGACGGTGACTTTGAATCCAAAGTAATTCCACTTTTGGCCCAGGGCCTAAAAGAGGCGGAGCTTATTCGATGATCCGCTCACGGACATTCCGACGCTTAAATTCTCAAGCTGGAGAGATGAACATTGTTCTACTCGCTGCCGCGCTACCGACTTTGATTTTGGTCGCAACGGCTGCGGTAGATATTATCCGCTTCCCCGCAGTAAAGCAGCAAATTCGAGCGGCCATACACGCAAGTGTGCAGCAGCTGACTGTGACACTTAATTCGGAAGTAGAGATCGGGACTGGTATGAATTGGTGCGTACTGCCGTATGTAGACGAGACGCCGATGGGATGTGGCACTGCCGGCGCCTGCGCCGTCCCGGAGGACTGCACCAACTGCGGATGCAGCGGAGGCGTTTCGCCCACTACCGGGAAATACGCCTTAAGCAACGCAGCAGACTCCATCCTAACCAGCCTTACCGGCGGAAGCGGAGCGTTCTACGCCCACGACAAGAAGGACTTGGCTATTAACGTTGGGATGTACAACCTGCTGGTTAACTCTGGCACCGGTGAACCAGTCGGGCGCGAGACCGTCTACATCATCACCAATAGCAACGTAGGGGGCGGATTGGAGTTCTCTGTAGACCTGGATGAAATTGTCGATGGCCTACTGGGGGACGCCAGCAAAAAAATCTTGGGAGTTCAGATTGGCTCCCCCACTTCACCGAGGTATTACCACGTTCCTGTTTTGGTCGCGGTCGTGGCCGTGCGCGTCAAACACATCTTCAACTTCACCGATGAACTTAGGTTCGGTCACAAATCGCAGTCGAATAAAGACAGCTCTGTGATGCTGACAACGGTTATTAAGCCTCTGCCGCGGATAATTAGCCTTCACGGAACACCCGACAGCACGTAAGTTACTAAAAAACTTGAACAAATTAGCCTGAAGCAAAACCGCACCAATTCCTGATTAGATTACAGATGTTAACAGGTGTTGGTATGGCAATCGATAAAAAGATTATTACTTTTCTATTTTCGGCGCTGCATTCGCTTGAGCGCTGTCATCGTCACAGCTCAGTCCTGCTTGAAGCTCAGCCCTATCAGCCTGAAACCGTTAAGAGCAGTTTGGAAGAGCAGGCTCGCGTGCTGCGCTCAATGAAAGAAGCTGCTGAACTCATTCATTTAGCCACCCAGGCAGGCAGTCATATTGAAGCTGCGAGACAATTTCAGATATTTTATGGCTTGAATGCGATGGTCCGGCCGGACATTATTTCGACATTCTCGTCGCTGGCAAAGGGCCGCGTCCATTTCGACCTTAGCGACAACAACGCAGTCGTTCACTAGGCATAATTACCGTTTTATTGCGCGCTCCATTGCTCGCTTTGCTTCCTTGTCCTTAACGTCACGGCGCTTATCGTAGAGCTTCTTACCTCTTCCCAGACCAATCTCAAGCTTGCAGCGACCACGGACGAAGTATATCTGCAAGGCTACCAAACTCAGCCCTTTTTGCTGAACTTGAGCGGCAAGCCGTTCGATCTCTCTCTTCTGCATTAGCAGTTTTCTATCCCGCACTGTCTCGTGCGCGTCTGCGGGAGCATGCGAGTAGGGGCTGATATGAGAGCCCACAAGAAATATCTCGCCGCCCTTCACTCGAACATAGCTGTCCTTAAGGTTAATCCCGCCGTCTCGGATGGACTTCACCTCACTGCCTTGCAGCACTATGCCTGCTTCAAATGTGTCGATTATCTCGTAATCTCGGCGAGCTTTTTTGTTGGTCGAGATTACCTTGCGCCCTCCACCGGAGGACGATGTTTTTTTACTCATGGCTCCAGGCGGACATTGTCGAGCAGCCGAATACCTTCAACCGTGGCAGTAAGCAAAAACTGACACGGACCTTGTATTCGACTAACAGGCTCAAGTGAATACGCATCTACAATCGACGCATACTCTACCTTCACCTCCCCGCTCGATTCAACCGTCTGTACTACATTTTGCTCCAGCTTTGTCGGATCATACTCTCCGGAGGAGACAGACTCTACGGCCGAAGCCAACGATCGGGACAGCACCAAGGCCTGCGCCCTGCCTTCCGCCGTTAAACGAACATTTCTAGAACTTAGAGCAAGACCGTCATGGTCGCGTATTAGCGGCGCCGGAATAATTTCTATTGGGATCTGCAAGTCGTCGACCATTTGCCGAACGACCTGCAGCTGCTGATAGTCCTTCTCACCAAAAACCGCTGCACTCGGTTCAATGATATTAAACATGATGCTTAGAACGGTGCAGACTCCATCAAAGTGTCCCGGCCTGCCGTCACCTTCGAAGCCCTCAGCCCGGCTGCCCGCCCGGACAAAACAAGTCCCCGCGAGCTTGCCGCCGGCTGCAGGATAGACATCCTCAGCCGAAGGAGCGAAGACAACATCGACGCCTTTGCTTTTAGCCAGTTCAACGTCTCTCTCAAGTGTGCGCGGGTACTTCTCTAAATCACTTGGGTCGTTAAACTGCGCAGGATTAACAAAAACGTAAAGCACAACGTAATCACTGTGCTCTTTAGCAATCGAGACTAGGCTAAGGTGTCCCTCGTGGAGCGCACCCATTGTTGGCACCAGAGCAACACTGGAGCCCTCGGCTCTGCGCGACTTGACCCATGCTTTTATTTCGTCAGGTTTGTGTACGATCAACATCTGCCAACTAAGACACAACGCGGCGCGGACCGCTTTTCTCAGGCGAAGCTTTATACTCGTGTTCCGTAGTCGGAAACTCGCCGCTTTTCACATCAGTTATAAAATTTGCGACAGCAGAAAGAATTGTCTCTTTCAGGTTCGCATACTGTTTAACGAACTTAGGCGGCGCTCCCTCGCCGAGGGGAGTGATTCCAAGGAGATCGTGCAGCACCAAAACCTGGCCGCTGCACTTGGAACCGGCACCAATTCCAATCGTCGGTATGCTGAGATTGTTCGTTATCTGCTCTGCTAAACTTGCCGGAATTCCCTCCAAAACAACACAAAAAGCTCCCGCATTCTCGACGGCTTTGGCATCAGCAAGCAGCCGCTTAGCATCTGCGCTTCGTTTGCCCTGAATCTTGTGGCCGCCCATAGTATGGAACGACTGGGGGGTTAGGCCGACATGACCCATAACTGGAATACCGGCATCAACGATTCGGCGTATGGTCTCGGATACGGTTTGTCCGCCCTCCAGCTTCACTGCCGCAGCACCCGCTTCTTTAATGAAACGTCCCGCGTTCTGAAGCGCGACTTCAGGTCCAGGCTGGTAGCTCATGAACGGCAAATCGGCAACAACAAGCGCGGACTTGGCCGCCCGAGCAACTAAGCTGACATGATAGACCATCTGGTCGACTGTGACCGGAATTGTTGTCTCATGGCCTTGAACCACAGTGCCCAGCGAATCGCCGACAAGAATTACGTCAACTCCCGCTTGGTCAACAAGGCTGGCAAAAGTAAAGTCGTAGGCTGTCAGCATGGTGATCGCTTCACCTCGCTGACGCTTACGGATGAGGTCTGGCACGAAAATTCGCTTGCTCATAACCACTCCGTCAATATCGAAGTCTGAAATGTCTATGGGGTCAATGCCGTCAATGCCGTCAATGCCGGTCCACTGCCCTTACTTAGCGGACAGGTTAGCAGATTTATTAGATGGGGGCCAAAGCCGGGCAGCTCCCGTGGGAACTGCACTTTACTAGCTCTCTTTGGAGGTCCTCAGACCGCCGAGCGGCAGCACTTTGGCCTGTTCTGGAGCATTTTCTTCGGTGTCCTCCGAAGCCTTCGCAGCTGGAAGCTTTTCAATCTTGCTTCGAAGCGGCGCGGCCGAGCCAGGCTCGACCCTTTCAGGGGCATCTTTTGAATAGAATGGAGTCAGTGCCTGGAACAGTTCCCAGGAGTTCGAACGCGGCATATGCAAGTCGTCATATACTTCGATCCCGCCGGCAATTCCGAAATGCTTGCGAGAAATTTCTGCTATATCAGCCATCATCAGGAAACGACTCTCACTGTCCATCTCCTTTCGCAGCACTCCGAGAATGGCGAACGAATACGCTCCGCCGATCATTTCGAAAAATCCCTCTGAGACCTCTTCTCGAGAATCTAGAAGTTCGCGTAAATCTTCGAGCACCGCTTCTACGTCAACTGTACTTGGATCCGGAATGGCATGACTTTCGCAATCTTCGCGCGACTGGGAAGCGACGACTTCCATCATCGGAGCTGAGTGCTTGGGCTGGGGCGAATCAATTCTGGCAATTTTTGCTACTTCCGACGGTGACAATTCGACCTCCGTTACTTGACCAGGGTTCACTACAAGCCATACTTCCTCAGGCACAGAGATCGCAACATCTGCGCCGAGAAGTCCTATGCACTGATAATCACCGGACCACAGGATCAACGCTTCCTCGGTTACGAAAACCGGCAGCACTTTAGTAGCGCCCCGACTAAACGTCGGAATGCGCAGGCGCTGAAAATCACTTTCAGCAAATTCCCGAGCAGAGCGCACAGGTACAAACAAGAGAGACTGAGATAGAAGTATGAGCAACTGCTCCAAATACTCCGTCTCCCCGCGCGCAACTCTTCTCAGGCAGCTTTTTAGGTCTGCAGAGCTAGTCATTTCAATTTGGCCGCCGATACCGGCTGCCCGCATTAAAGCAATTCGAACGACACGCCCTGACTAAGGTCCTGCAACAACGCTCAACAGCAGGCCTTCAACACGTATGACCAAAGTTCGGCCGCGCATCAGTGTTGCCGGGGATAGTAGCATAGGCAGCCTTAAATTCATAGTAATCTACTGAGATTTCTGCGCTTGGTTTTTTAAGCTTTTCCGTGGCCTTAGCTGGAGATGAGCTGAAAACCCTAAAATTTCGCCTTTGATTTCCACCGCTCTCGGCGTCGTTTCACCAGAGCCCGAAGTAAGATTTCCCGCCGCAGCCCGTCTTTCCTACAGGGAAAAACAACTAGGCCACAAATGGAGATGAACAAGCCAAATATCCTGGTAACCGGTGCCTCAGGCTATGTCGGAGGTCGGCTTGTGCCCGAGCTGCATCAGGCAGGGTTTTCTGTTCGGGCGATGGCCCGCTCGCCGCAAAAGCTCAGACGCAGAGCCTGGAAGGGCATCGAGGTGGTGCGCGGCGACGTATTCGAACCCGATACCCTGGAAGACGCCCTCGACGGTATAGATGTGGCGTATTACCTAATTCACTCGATGACCTCTTCCGGCGGCAGCTTCGCCGAAAACGACGAGACCGGAGCGTTGAACTTCGCAAAAGCCTGCGAGACCGCAGGCGTAAAACGCATCATCTATCTTGGTGGACTGGGATCGAGCTCCGAGACTCTGTCTAAACATCTTCGCAGCAGGCACAAGACTGGCGATGCACTTCGCTCCACCTCGGTTCCCGTAACTGAGTTTCGTTCGGCGATAGTCGTCGGCTCGGGCAGCGCTTCGTTTGAGATCATCCGAGATCTTGTTAGGCGCATACCTGTCATGCTTTGTCCCCGGTGGGTTCAGTCACGCTGTGAACCGATAGCAATTCGCCAGCTTCTCCAATACCTGATCGGCGCATTGAATGACGAGCGAACTATCGGGGAGACTCTTGAAATTGGAAACGGCGAAATAATGACCTACGCCGACATGCTGCGAGAGTGCGCCGCTGTGATGGGCAAGCGAATTTGGATCATTCCCGTTCCGGTTCTTACACCGCGGCTTTCGAGCTACTGGCTAAATCTTGTTACCAGTGTCCCGATGAACCTGGCTAGGCCATTAGTCGATAGCTTGAAGCACGATGTAGTCTCTCGTGACCACAGGGCAAAGGAATGGATACGAACGGAGAATCTTTCGTTTCGTCAAGCAGTCTCGCTTGCCCTGGACAAGGAACTACAGGGCACCATCATCAGCAGATGGACAGACGCAACGACCGCGGCAATGGCGTGGCGAACGCCGGAAGAAAATAGCTTTTCATTCGTCGACAAATACGAAACCAGAGTCGCGGCCTCCGCACCGACTGCTTTCGACACCATTTGCAGTCTTGGCGGCCGCAATGGCTGGTTCCACGCGAACTGGCTGTGGCGGCTGCGTGCGCGAATGGACCACGCGATTGGCGGCGTAGGCATGCGTCGCGGAAGACCCGTCGGAAGTAAGATGCAGGTGGGCGATCCGGTAGATTTTTGGCGCGTCGAAGAAGTGGTGGCAGACAAGAGGCTGCTGCTTAGAGCAGAAATGAAACTTCCCGGTGTAGCCAGACTCTTGTTTGAAATAACTCCGGACGGCGACCGACAGTGCATTGTTTCTATGACCGCCCGATTCTGGCCGGAGGGGGTTATCGGAAAGCTTTATTGGTATGCAGTACTTCCGCTTCACTCTTACGTATTCGGGGGTCTGCTGAAGCAGATCGCAAACCGAGCGGAAAATGGAGAGCGAGACTCTCTGGCAGCCCTTTGAAATAAAGAGGTCCCGCTCGTGCTCTGTTCACCGCGTTCGTGCGGTGAGGGTGCGCATGACTCGCACCCAAGCATTCAATCCACTTCATCGCGCACTTCCTCCGACGACGTTTCGTCACCGTTCGGCGAATCATCTTCATCATAGATTTCGATGATCGGCGGAATCGCGTTGCCGTGCGTCAGATGCTTCTTCCATGCCTTGATGATCGGTCGATGGCGCTTCTTCACCTTCTTCTTGGCCTTCGGCTTCATCAGATCGATCTCGAAAACACGGCGACCTTCGACCGGTTCCTCGGGAAGCGATCCTCCGACTCGGCAGGCGAAAACATACACCGTCGGATTCCACACAAGGACCTCTTCCTGATCGTCGTCGATTCCGGTGGGATCGAAGCCGAGTTCGAGGAACTTGTCTACCGGGTAACGGATGAATCGCTGAGGACAGAACAGGGTAGTGATCGGTCTGAGCACCCCTCTTCGCTCCAGCCCGCTCTCTTCGAGCAATTCCTGGTCCACACGAGCAAAGAGCCTCTCTCCACTCATTTGCGCACCAGGCTGAACACTCATCAGCGGAACTTTGCCGCCGATGATCGATCCCAGTCCGCTGATTCCTTCGCGGAAAACTGGGCGCAGAGGGTCGTTGAAATACGCGAGCACTCGCGCGCTAACGACCGCGACACGAGGGCCGAGTCCGGTAAGGGACATTTGCATCGCCTCACCTCACTTTCATTATCTAGGGGTTGATTGAATGTATTGAGCTGCCTAGAGCTATGAGACTTGGGGTGAGCCGGAAAACCAGCTGCGGCTGCATCAGCAGTCGCTAAACCTTTCCAGCGTCTCGCTCATATATAGGAATCAAGAAAAGAGCAGTAATCAAACGTTAACCTTCGAGGTGTTTGCTTCGCAAATGCTCAGCCCTGCCGGGACCGGTTTTCCGCCTTCCCTAACGAAACGCTAACCGGCTTCTCATGTATACGCGAAGTTTGCACCGGACTGAGACGACTGCTCACCAGCGCCTGAGCCCTACGAAGGGCGCGTGGGTTTACGCCTCCCAGTCCATGTATTAGTCTGCGCCGAGCAGCGTTGTGCAAACGGTAAACCTGATGAAGAGCTTTAAAGCTGCGGTCCTGGCCGCAACCCTCGCACTCAGCATTTTCGCGTGCAGCAAACAGCATTCAGCGAGCTCACCCACTTCGGTTAAGAACCTAATTCTTTTAATCGGCGACGGAATGGGGCCTCAACAAATAGCTCTCGCCGTAGCGTACTCCAGGCACGTCTCGAAAACTGATTTAAATATTTTTCGCTTAATGCAGGAGGGCGAAGTCGGCGCCGTTATGCCGGATGGAGCCACGAACCTCGTAATCGATTCAGCATGCAGCGCCACTCAAATGGCAACCGGTATCGGCTGCAGACCTGAAATGCTTGGCCTGGATGCGAGCGGTAATCGAACCGAAACTATCTTAGAGAAGGCAAAAGCCGCCGGGAAAAGCGCGGGCTTGGTTTCGGACACCCGTATCACCCACGCCACCCCGGCAGCATTCGCTTCTCACGTAATTCACAGAAGATACGAAAACGAAATCGCCGAGCAGCTTATCGAGTCAGGCACCGATGTTCTGCTATCTGGAGGTTTGCGCACCTTTATTCCGTCCGCTGCCAAGTCGCTGAAGCTAAGTCTGGATAAGCGCAACTTTTCAAAATTGAAGTCCACGCGAGAGGATGATTTAAACCTGCTCGAGCGCGCACAGTCGCTCGGCTACGATTTGGCTTTTGACAAAAGCAAGCTCGAATCCAGCCGCTCGAATAAGATTCTCGGCCTGTTTGCCCCATCGGGCATGCCGGATGCAATCGAGATGCTGCGGCGTAGACGCACGAACCGGCGGACGATGCCTGCGCTTAAAGAAATGACCGGCAAGGCAATTGAAGTTCTGTCGCGCAACCCTAATGGATTTTTCCTTATGGTTGAGGGCGGGCAAATCGACTGGGCTGGTCACGAGAACGACGCCGGAAGAATGCTTCACGAGATGCTGCGTTTCGATGAAGCGCTGGGAGTCGTTTACGACTGGGCTAAGGGCAGAGATGATACTCTGGTCGTTGTCACAGCAGATCACGAAACCGGCTCGTTCGGCTTCAGCTACTCTGCGAGAGATATCCCGGAAGCCGAAGAGCTCAGGCAAGGCTTCTTCGGCTCTATCAGTTACCAGCCGAGATACAATTTCGGGCGGCGTGAAAACTTGGCCAAACTGTTCGCACAGAAGCGCACCTTGCTGAGCATCGTAGAAGAATTCGAAGGCCTTGACCCGATCGCGAGAAGCCCGCAGCGCTTGGCCTCGATGATCCGCGAATCGACGCCCTTTTCGCTGAGTGCCGAGCAAGCGCGTGATGTCCTTGCGAAGCGGCCCAACCGCTTTTATGTCGAGGGCCATTCGAAGCTTGGACACAGAGAATCACCGGTAATTAAGGACTTTGCCGCATTCTACCCGTATCTCGAGAACAACAGAGTCAACTTAATCGCGCGAGCCATCGCCGACCAACAGGACGTGGTTTGGGGAACTGGGACCCACACATCCGTCCCGGTTTTAGTAGTTGCCTACGGACCGAAGAAGCTTCGGCAGGCTTATGACGGCTTCCAGCAGATGACAGATATCGGGAAGCTGCTAGCCTTTAGTATGGGGCTGGATCACTCAAACTGAGCAAATGGCTCGACAGCGGTGTGATCTATTCGTCCCATTGCCCGACAAATGCCCTCAACAATTGCCTTCGCTCTAAATTATTTGTAATCATTCATAACCTTCGCAGACAGAGTTGTGGCCTATGGACTGGTATCTTGAATGGTTTGGCGAGGAATACCTCGAGCTTTACGCCCATCGCAGCGACGATGAGGCGAAGCGTCAGGCCGACTTTGTACTAGAACACTCTCCGGCCGGCTTACCGACCAAGGTTCTAGACATCGCCTGCGGGCGAGGCCGCCATGTCTATGAGTTTGCCAGACGTGGAATTGAAACTGTCGGGATTGATATGGCTGATGCAGCACTGGATGCAGCTAAGCTCAAGCTTTCGGAGTTTGACGATAAGGCGAAGGTGTTGAAAGCCGACATGCGCGACCTGCCGTTCCCCGACTCTTCTTTTGATTTGATAGTCAGCATGTTCACGAGCTTCGGTTACTTTCAGAACGACATGGATCATCTTGCCTTGCTGGAAGAATGGAAACGCTGCCTAACACCGTCTGCTTGTATTTTCATAGACTATCTTAACAGCGAACGTACTATCGCCGGACTTGTTCCCGAAAGCGTCGTGGAATCAGAAGAAAAAATCGTAGCGCAGCGTCGGTTCCTCTCTTCGGACGGCAAGCGAGTAATAAAGAAAATTAAGATCACTGACAAAGCCAGTAACGAGACATCGACCTTCCACGAGTCGGTACGCCTTTATGACTATAACGGCATGAATTCCATCCTTCACGGAGCATCGCTTAAACCAGTTGCTGTTTTCGGCGATTTTGACGGCTCTAAATATTCAGCGGAATCAAATCGACTCCTAATTTTCGCTCAGCGTTCGGACATTCAATAAAACTAATGCGACTATCAGAAGCTTATTACGAGAGAAACCCCGCCGCATCGAAGCTGCTCGGGGGCAGTTTCCTCGACGAGTCAACTCGAAGCGCAAAGTCAGAAGCTGCCTCGAAACGTAAAATTGCGCCGGGCGTCGTGGAGCTGCTGATGAAGCAAAACGCCGCGGCCTTCAGTGGACCCGGCGCCGAAGAACTAAAACGAAAGCTCGGTAGTCCTGAGCTGCAAGTTGTGATTACGGGGCAGCAGACAGGCTTGTTTCTTGGTCCCTTATTTACGCTTTATAAGGCGCTCGGCGCGATTAAGTACGCAGAGGAGCTTGAGAGTGAAAGTGGTCGACCGACTGTCGCAGTTTTTTGGGTGCAAAGTGAAGACCACGACTACGACGAGGTGAGAACCTGCCCGGTCCTGCTTCCGAACGGCGCGCTCTCGGAGCTGGCGCTGCCCGAAGAGCCTCAGGAAGACCGGCGCAAGTCAATGTCAGCCCGCACTCTAGACTCCAGTGTCTCGACTCTGGTCGAGACTGTTAAGGAAGCTTTTTCTACCTTTCCGGATTCGGCATGGTTTAGCGCTCTACTCGAGGGCAGCTACGAACCCGGCGCAACACTCAACGGAGCTTTTACTTCGCTGCTGTCTTCCTTAACAGCCGAGCGGGGGCTGCTTTTGTTTGACCCCTGTATCGGCGGGGGCAAGCAGCTTTCGCGAGAACTTTACTTAAAATTCTTCGAGCAGCATGCCCAAATAACCGAGATGTTGAAGGCCCAAGGCCGAGCAATTGAGCAAAGCGGGTATGAGCAGCAAGTTTATGTGCGCGAATCCTCGCCCTTGTTCTTCTTTCACGACGGCGGACCGAATGCAGCGCGCTACCGCTTGGAGAATGGAGGCGATGAGTGGACGCTTGTCGGTGCGGATAAATCGATCTCGGCTGATAAAATTCGGACGCTGTTGGACGGCTCTCCCGAGCAATTTTCGAGCAGCGCCCTCCTTAGGCCGCTGCTGCAGGATTATCTGTTTCCGACGGTTGCCTACATTGGCGGCGACGCAGAAGTGAATTATTCTGCGCAGACCACACCGTTGTATGAGTTTTTGGGTATCCCCAAACCACTAATAATTCCCAGACCTAAATTTGTCGTGCTCGAAGAAAAAACTTCTCGGCTCCTTGAGAAAACCGGCTTGAAGCCCGAAGATCTTCGTATGCCTGACGCGGAGCTGCTGTCAAAGGCTGCGTCGAATCCGGATGCGCGCTATGTTGATCCGGAAAAGCTGTTTAGTGAGGCCAGCGCAAAGATATCGCAAATCAGCAGCTCTCTTGAGGAAGAGCTAACGAAAGCCGACAAGACCCTAGAAAATCCGGTTCAAAAAACGCAAGAGAAGATGCAGCATCTACTGGACGTTCTAAAACAGCGCTACATCAAGGCAGTTAGCGCAAACGACACACTGCTTCAGGACCGACTGAGGAAACTGAGGACGGCAATTGCTCCAGGCGGCGGCGAGCAGGAGCGTTCTCTTAGCTCTGTCTACTTCCTGGCGCGCTACGGCAAGCCCTTCATACAAACAATTTACGATGCAATCGAGCCCTTTTCCACAGTCAGCAAGGTAGTAAAAATATGAGCATGGAAATTGATGTTGCGGCCTTTGCCCCCCATCCCGACGACGTTGAGTTGTTTTGCGCCGGGACGCTGATCGCACTCGGCGATAAGGGTTACAAGACCGCGGTGATTGACTGCACCGAGGGTGAGCTGGCAACCAGCGGCACCCCGACAGAGCGAGCGAAGGAGGCTGCCAAAGCAGCGACGGCAATCGGCTTGGCTTACCGGGAGAACCTGAAGATTCCTGACGGGCGAATCAACGCACTCTCAGGAGCTGATGAGTTTAATGAGCATAGTGATACTCAGCTAAGACGCGCAGTAAGCGTTATTCGGAAGCTTCAACCGAAGATTGTTATGATCCCGCATCCGGAAGGACGCCATCCAGATCACAGCGCTACCAGCAGCTTAATAGAGCGGGCGGTATTTTTCGCCGGCTTGAGGCAGTTCAAGACCGAGGAGAGCGTTGAGCATCATGTTCCGAACCAACTGCTGTATTATTTTATGCGATTTTGCTCCACACCATCCTTCGTAGTGGATACCAGCAAGGCGCATCAGCGTAAGATTCAGGCGATCTCCGCTTATAAGAGCCAAATTACGCCGCCCAAGCACGGCGAGAATAAGAACACTCTGATTAATTCTCCAAGAACTATCGCCACGATTGATGCTCGCGATCAGTTTTACGGCGCGATGATTGGCGTCGAATATGGGGAGCCGTTTGTTATTAAGAACTGCCTC
>JAUIIP010000274.1 GCA_030431555.1 bacterium | reverse complement strand
TCGGATAGGCGCTAAGACAGCGCTGCTAACACTTCGCAGTGATCGCATCGGACAGATGAGCTGCAACCCGGCGATTGGCGGACTGGGCAAAGGCCAGCTCGTCAAAGAGGTCGATGCCCTGTTCGGAGAAATGGGTCTGGCGATTGACGCTACCGGGATTCAGTTTCGAACACTCAACGAATCAAAAGGCCCCGCAGTTCGTTCTTCGCGAGCGCAAGCCGATCGCGAGTTGTACCGCGAGAGGATCATTCGCACAGTCAGCTCCGAAGCCAATTTAAGCGTTATCGAAGGCGCTGCCGGAGCGCTGCTGTGGGACGGCTTGACTGTCGTCGGCTTAATGACTGAGAAGGGCGAGCGCATTGAGGCGCGCACAGTTGTGCTTACTACCGGCACCTTCCTAGGCGGACTGATGCATATTGGCGAGCGGCAGATCAAAGGCGGGCGTCACGGCGAGGGCGGCAGTTATACACTCGCCGACTCGATTCGCTCGCTCGGACTGGGGATGGGGCGGCTAAAAACCGGAACTCCACCTAGATTAAGGCGAGATTCGATTGATTACAGCGCCTTGATCGAACAGCCCGGCGACGTACCGGTACGTCCGTTCTCCTTTCGCACCGATTCGATTGAGCGCGAGCAGGTTAGCTGCTGGATAACGCACACCACCGAGGCCGCGCATGAAATCATCCTCAGCAACGTTGAACGCTCACCGATGTACAACGGCCAGATTAAGTCGACCGGCCCGCGCTACTGCCCGTCGATAGAAGATAAGGTTCATCGCTTTGCCGATAAGCCGACACACAACATCTTCCTCGAACCCGAGGGTTACAACAGCAACATTGTCTACCCGAACGGCATCTCGACCAGTCTTCCGGCAGAAGTCCAAGAGGAGTTCGTAAAGACGATTCCGGGCCTCGAGAATGCAGAGTTTTTAGTTCACGGCTACGCCGTCGAATACGATTACGTCGATCCGAGAGAACTCGATGCGACGCTGCGTGTAAAGGCTCATCGCGGCCTGTATTTGGCCGGACAAATCAACGGCACCACGGGTTACGAGGAGGCAGCGGCCCAAGGACTGATCGCGGGCATTAATGCCGCACTATACGTTGCGGACAAGGAGCCGTTCACCCTTCGCCGCGACCAAGCTTATATCGGGGTAATGATCGATGACCTTATAAATCGCGGGGCAATGGAGCCGTATCGAATGTTCACGTCTCGCGCTGAGTATCGGCTGCAGCTTCGCGAGGACAACGCAGACAGCAGATTAACCCCGCTTGCGCGCAGCCTTGGGCTTGTGCCCGATGCGGATTGGGCCGTCTTTGAAGTTCGAATGGAGCGTATCGAGACCGAAAAGAAGCGCTTAGAGAAAACTGTCTTAAAACCGACAAGAGAAACTAACGATTGGCTCGGTGCTCTAGGGACTCCGACAATCGATGACGGTCTTGCGCTTGAGGCTCTGCTAAGAAGGCCCGAGGTGCGCTACGAAGCAGTCTGCGCTCAGTATCCGCCGAGTGAAATGCTCGACTCAAAAGAGCGCCAGCGAGTGGAAACAGAAGTTAAATTCTCCGGCTATCTTAAGCGGCAGAACGAAGAAATCGCACGCATGAAGCGGATGGAAGGCGTTGCAATTCCTGAGGATTTTGCCTTCAGAGATATTTCTGCTCTCAGTGCTGAAATTCGCGAGCGTCTCGAAGAGGTGCGACCGCGCACTCTCGGACAGGCTTCACGGATTTACGGCGTAACGCCGGCGGCGATGTCGGTGTTGGCGATTCACCTACGGCGGCGCGCTGCCGGGGCGAATCGATGATCGACTCAGCCGAAGAATTCGTCTGCTCTCTGTGCGACGAACAAGTCTCGGCGAAACTGCGCGAATACGTTTCGATGCTTGAGCGTTGGACGACCAAGATCGATCTTATCGCTCCTGCTGAGCGCGACGACATTTTCGAAAAACACATCCTCGATTCCCTGCTTGCGCTGACTGTGCTTGGCGAAAGCTTCCTATGGAACTCATTGGTCGATGTTGGCTCCGGAGCGGGGCTGCCGGGAGTTGTTGCCGCTGCAGCGAGAGGCGACTGCGAGGTAGTGCTGGTCGAGCCGCGTGAGAAGCGTTGCCATTTTTTGCGCGAAGTGCGGCGCAATTTGGGGCTGGATAATCTCGAAGTGGTTTGCGCGAAGGTGGAGCAATACAAGCCTGAAGCGCCAAAAGAAGTTCTTATATCTCGGGCACTTGGACGTGTTGGGCTGATGATGAATAGCGCGGACTTCATTCTAGTTAAAGGTGGTCGTCTCGCTGAAATGGTCGGGCCAAGCTGGGAATTGGATCCGGCGCTCGAAGCACAGTATCCTGCGTTCGAGTTTGGCGGGGAGCTTTCATACGAGCTGCCCAGCGGCGCGGAGCGCCGAGTCGCAGTTTGGCAAAAATCTTAGGAGCGAACCGAGAGATGGCAGCACACGAAATAGACTACAAAGTCCACGGCGACGACATGCAGTTCGTAGAGATCGAGCTCGATCCCGGAGAGACTGTTCTGTCTGAGGCCGGGGCTATGATGTACATGACCCAGGACATCGAGATGTCGACGCGCTTGGGCGGCGAAAATGACGGAGGGGTATGGGGCAAAGTGCTCGGAGCCGGGAAGCGGCTGATGACCGGAGAAAGCCTGTTCATGACGTCGTTTACCCACTCTGGTCGCTCCGGCAAGGCTCAGGTGGCGTTTGCAGCCCCCTACCCCGGCAAAATCTTTCCGCTCGACTTATCTGAGCTCGGCCCGGTGCTGTGCCAAAAAGACAGCTATCTCTGCTCGGCGATGGGTATAGATGTGAATATGGCCTTCCACAAGAAGCTTGGCGCGGGCCTGTTTGGCGGTGAAGGCTTTATCCTGCAAAAGCTCGAAGGCGACGGCCTGGCGTTTGTCCATGCGGGCGGGACGATTCACATTCGAGATTTAGCCCCTGGAGAGCAGATTAAGGTCGATACAGGCTGTATTGTCGCCTTCCAGGAGAGCGTTAACTACGACATCAAGTACATCGGGAGCGTGAAATCCGCCCTGTTTAGCGGCGAGGGCATGTTCTACGCAGTCCTGACGGGCCCTGGCAAGGTTGCGCTGCAGTCGCTGCCGTTTAGCAGACTGGCTGGGCGCGTCTACAAGGCGGCACCGCAGGGCGGCGGAGCGCAGCAGGGTGAAGGCGGGATTCTAGGCCGATTCCTGCAAGGTGACGGTCTCTAAGTAGCTTCATCTTAGTTTAACTGAGAGCTGAGGGCTGGTTGCTGCCGGGTTCGGGGAGCAGCTGTCCCGCGGCCTCATTCTCGCGATTCATCCTGAACCGCTTCCGAGGTTGGTCCTGTTTCGGCCATCCATGGCCTCCACGACGGACCAAATCCGGCCGCGGGATAGCAGCTCCCCTGCCCTGCCCCGGACCTCTCTTTGCTCGACTTTGCTGCTCGATAGTCGTTCAACGCCGGCACAGCTGTCCTCGTGGACTTTGCTCCGCTGGGTCTCGCAGACGGTGCCCACCGATTAGGGAACTATCCTCCTTATCTAACACCCTAAAGATTTCACCCGGCGGCTTCGAATTAGCTTTCCTCTACCGCTGGGACCAGCGTTCGGTGCAGCAAGGGCACAGGCTTTCAATAAAGCGAACTACCTCTAGCGCTTGGTAGTAATCGCTGACTGGCCATCTTTCCAGTTTCCGGATTTGGTCCGTTGCGAAGGCCATGGATGGCCGCAGCAGGACCAACCTCGGAACAATTCAGGGATGAATTGTGAGAATGAGGACACTGGCCAGACGGCCCGGCAGCGACCAGCTACTAACAACGGCTATCTTCAAGTCCGCCTCAATTCGCCTGTGCCATCGACTGTTCCACGTGGAACAGCCTTTTTGTATGCAAGCTGATGTTTCACGTGAAACACCCCACGCCTAACTTCGCACCGTTTCACGTGAAACAAAAACAGTTCACCTTCCCAGTTTAAGCTCCTTTCAGCATGTGCTACCTATCGTTTCCATGGCTCGAATAATCGCAATTGCTAATCAAAAGGGCGGGGTGGGGAAAACCACTACCGCGGTCAATCTGTCTGCTGCTCTTGCGCTGCAAGGCGAGCGGTGTCTGGTTATCGACTCCGACCCGCAGGGCAATGCAACCAGTGGACTGGGCGTAGACAAGCACGAACTAGAGTCGAACTTGTTCGACGTCTATATGGGCGAGGCAGAGCTTCGCAGCGTGGTCGTCCAGACGGAAATCGAGACGCTGCAGATAGCGCCGGCCAATAGCGACTTGGTTGGAGCCGAGGTCGAAATCATCGATAAGCCTGGCCGCGAGCTTATTCTAAAAAACGCGCTAAGTAGCGTAAGTGGCGATTATGACTATATTTTTATAGACTGTCCGCCGTCGCTCGGTCTGCTTACGATAAATGCCTTAGTCGCTGCTGACAGTGTTCTCGTGACCTTGCAGTGCGAATACTACGCACTGGAAGGAATCTCTAGTCTGATGCAAACCATCGAG
>JAUIIP010000017.1 GCA_030431555.1 bacterium | reverse complement strand
CTGACAGCAACTTCCCCTGCGCCCGCCACAGTAAAAGCCGCGAGCTTTTGCGCAACTGCGCGGTCCAGACCCATTCTAACACCCCCCTCAACCAAAGCATCCATCGCTAAAAATATGAAGCCCGGCCCACTGCCCGACACTCCCGTAACGATGTCGATCTGACTTTCGTCATCTAGCACAACCGCATCTCCAACTGCCTGGAACATTTCCTGCGCCAGAGCAGCCGCATCAACATCATCACTATAGATACCGGCTACGCCCCTGCCAACGAGTGCCGGAACATTAGGCATCACGCGGGCGATCTTTAGCGATTTGCCCAGACCCTCTCTAAGTCTCGCCAGCGTCACACCCGCAGCAACAGAGATGCAGTACTGTGCGGCGCTGCATTCGGGTTTTATCTCCGTCAAAACTTCCTCAATACCTTGCGGCTTGACCGCTATGACAACGATGTCCGCAGCGGAACAAGCCTCTGCAGCAGACTTCGCGCTGACGACTCCGAGCTCAGCTGCAAGTCGCTCTGTGTTTGCCGCAATCCTATCGGCGCAAATTATCGAGTTCGCGGGCACTATTTCCTTTGCTACCAAGCCGCGAATTATCGCTCCGCCCATATTGCCGCAGCCGACGAAGGCCGTTTTCATCGAAGATAGCTGTCTAGTCACTCGAGCCTCCTGTCCCTTTAACTTCGCGCTCTCCCAGCAGCGCACTGCCCACTCTAACAATACTGGCGCCCTCTTCAATTGCCAGCTCGAAATCAGCGCTCATTCCCATAGAAAGCTGCGGCAACTCAAGCCCCGTGGTTTTTTCGACTTCGTCGCGCAGCTCGCGAAGCAATTTAAAATCCTGCCTCCTTCGCGCATCGTCCTCTTGCGGGGAGAAGTATCTCCCGATGCACATAAGACCTTCGAGCTGAAGGGCGGGCAGCTGCGCAGCCTCCATGCAGAGTTCTTGAGTTTCCTCCGGCGCGGCACCGTGCTTCGAAGCTTCCCCTGAGGCATTAACTTGAACCAATATCCGCTGAGTGCGGCCGCGCTGCGCCGCAATTTTCGCGATCTCTCGCAACAACTTAGGTCGATCTACGGTTTCGATAACATCAAAGAGCCCCACCGCACGTTTAACTTTGTTACTCTGCAAATGACCGATCAAATGAAACTCCGCTCGCGGCCGCGAGTCATCCCGCACTAGAGCATGAATCTTTTCTTCAGCTTCCTGAACGTAGTTCTCACCGAATACGAGATGTCCGCAGTCAATCAAAGCGCGAATCTTCGCCAAGGGCTGAACTTTCGATACTGCGACAAGCTTAACCTCCTCCGGCAAGCGGCCGCAGCGCGAACATGCTGCGGCTATTCGACTGCGTACTGCATCGAGCCGCGGCGCTAGGGCGTTCGCATCCACCAAGCGTTCCTCAGCCATTCACTAGAAGCTCCGGACGCCAGATTCCCCAACGCTTAAGCTCAGTCGAAACCTCTGCGAGCGGCAGTCCGACCACGTTAGAATAAGAGCCGTTAATAGAAGTTACAAACATAGAGGCAATTCCTTGGATTGCGTAGGCTCCTGCCTTGTCTCTTGGCTCGCCGGTTGCAACGTAAGCTTCGATATCTTCGTCTGACACATCGAGCAGCTGTACCTCGGTGCTTGCTGAACCCTGAACCATGATATCGCTGTCAAGACAGCAAAGCGCATAGCCGGTATGCACAGTGTGAGAGCGGCCTCTAAGCATCTTGAGCATCCGCACTGCATCCTGGTCGTCCTTCGGCTTGCCTAATATAGTTTCGCCGCCGGAGCCGCCCAGCACTACAGTAGTGTCAGCACCCAAGACGGCATGCTTTCGATACTGCTGCGCAACCTTCTCGGCCTTGCGGTGCGCAAGCGCTATAACGGCTTCTAGCGCCGACATACCCGGCGCTATGCTCTCATCTATTTCTGCCGGAACGACTTCAAACGTAACGGCAATTTTGCGAAGCAGCTCACGCCTTCGGGGTGAGCCGGAGGCTAGGATCAATCTTAATGTTTCCGAAGATTCACTCATAACACCTCACTTATTCTGCCGAAGGTCGATCATCAACCGTCTCGAACATTCGACTGCCCAAAGACTTGCAGCCGACTGCTCGGGCTATCGGCTCGAGTTCATCCACAAGCTGCTTAAAAACTTTCGGCTTTAAAGACTGGGCTCCATCACTGAGTGCACTATCCGGATGCGGATGCACTTCTATGATTAGGCCGTCCGCGCCACAGGCAATTGCCGCCTTACTCATCGTAGAAACGTAACGCCAAACACCTGTCCCGTGACTGGGATCGATAATAATAGGCAGATGTGAGCGCTCTCGAATCGCCGGGACTGCGTTTAAATCCAAAGTGTTTCGAGTAGCAGTCTCAAATGTTCTGATCCCGCGTTCGCAAAGTATCACATTCGGATTGCCTGCTGCTAAAATATACTCTGCCGCCAACAGGAGCTCATCGACGCGAGCGCTCATGCCGCGCTTAAGCAAAACCGGCTTCTTCGTCCCACCCAGTGCTTTGAGCAGGGTAAAGTTTTGCATATTGCGTGCGCCAACCTGAAACACGTCCGCATAACGCTCGATAAGATCGATATCATGGTGGTCAATAATCTCAGTTACAACCGGCAGTCCGGTTTCTTCCCGCGCTAGAGCGAGAAGCTTCAACCCTTCCTCACCTAAACCTTGGAAGCTGTAAGTTGAGGACCTGGGCTTAAATGCCCCGCCACGCAGCGCGTTCGCACCGGCAGCTTTAACTTCACGCGCCGATTCGACGATCTGCTCCTCACTTTCGACGGAACAGGGTCCCGCAATTAATCCGAGCTGACCTTTTCCAATTACACAGTCGCCGGAAATTTTGACCTGAGTGTGCCCTTCCTTGAGCTGCGTTCCGGCCAGCTTATACGGGCTTAGAATCGGGATAACCTTGTCGACGCCAGGCAGTTGGTTCAGCGTCAGCAATTTATCCTTGCCACGCTCATCGCCCAGCGCACCTATCACTGTCCGCTCAACGCCGTACATTATGTGAGTGCGATACCCCAGCTCCTCAATGCGGTTGATTACTTTTTTCAACTGCTCGTCCGAGGAACCCGCCCTCATTACAATAATCATTTATTTACTCCGCTATGTATCTCGACCAAAATCCCCGGTAGTATCTAGGACATCACACTGCCTGCGCAAGGAGCGCACTCAGGCCCTCAGCTCAATTGTCAGCATCAATTAGACTGACTTGTTAAGTACGCGATAACCCGCATTTTTTCAAACGAGTTGAAGCTTGCTAAGCCGCCTGCTCTCTGTTACAAAACGCTCGACTGTAAGGCATTGTTCTTTTCACCGCTCAAACGCCTCGCCGGTGTAGAAACCCGAATATTTCGATTGGGAAAAACGCATGCTCGATAGAAAGCATAGGTGTTTGGCTGTGTACTTAAACTTTTAGAATGTATTCTACATACAACATAAAAAAAGAACGCATGATTCGCGGCGAGCTGCCGTTAGTCGAAACTGCGGAAGAGCTGTTTGTTTACGGCTACCAGCTAGACGAGAGCGGCGCACACGAACACGCTGAAATGATCTACCGCGACGTCGTTAACGCACTAGAAGAGGTTAACAGTCAACGCTCTAAGTGCGTCAGTGCGGAAGACCTAGCTAACTGCGCTTTCCTACACGGCAAGAATCTCTATATTCTTGGACGCAAACGTCAGGCACGTGCATCGTTGCGCCACGCCGTTGACAAGCTAAGCGGCTACATTCCTGACGGTGTCTCATCGAACGTAATTAGTCTTTATGCGACTTCGCTTCGCTGGCTTGCTTTGGCTCAATACCAAACAGGTGACGAGAAGAAAGGCGAGAAAACTTTCCAGAAATCTATCGCAGTCTATCGGGGATTGCTTATGTTCGGGAGGGACGAGGCTCAGCGCACAGAAGCTAAGCGCGCCTTAAGATCGATTGCTCGAATCTACCATAAGCTCGGAATAAAACAGCCTAAACAAGGCGCTCCCGTGCCTCGCAATCGATTGCAGTAGCTCCTGCGTCAGGTAAATAGAAACCTGCGCATCGAGACTCCCGCGACCAGCCCAAGACCGGCCATAAAGGTGATCACCGACGAGCCTCCGTAGCTGAGCAGCGGCAATGTCAGTCCAACTACCGGCAATACTCCGACGACCATGCCGATATTTATCAGCATATGCCAAAATATCATCATCGCCACACCCACGACTACGAATGCCGAAAACCTCTCCCGACATCTCCCGGCAATCGCAAACGCATGCAGAACCAAGAACGCGAACAACGACAACACTACGAAGCTGCCGGCGAAACCCCACTCTTCTGCTAGAACCGAAAAAATGAAGTCTGTAGTCTGCTCAGGAAGGAAACTAAGTTGGGTTTGTGTTCCCTCAAGAAATCCCTTACCGAACAGCTTGCCCGAGCCGACGGCGATTTTTGACTGAATAGCATGATAGCCGCTGCCGAGAGGATCCTGTTCGGGAGACAAAAAGGAAACTACGCGCTGCTTTTGATAGTCCTTGAGCGTGCTCCAAGCGGGGTAAGCCAGCGCTATTGCGGCGAGCGACAATTTAAAAAAAGTCGAGCCACGCACACCCGCAAGCAGCAGCATCGAGCCAGCGATCAGTAAATGGCATAGCGCTGTTCCTAGATCAGGTTCGAAAAGTATTAAGGCAACTGGCAGTCCCATAACGACGACCGGGACTATTAGAGACTTCATGTCGTAGCCGTCTTTCGGCGCATTCTCCGCGCTAAAAATTCTAGCCATTGCCAGAATCAAGGCAAGTTTCATGAACTCAGACGGCTGAAAGCGAAAACCTCCAAACTCCAGCCAGCGCCGCGCCCCTCCCGCAACAACTCCCTTAAAGAACAAGGCTGCAAGCATCAAGCAGCCAATCCAATAAAAGACGAAAGACCATCTTCGCAGAAAAGTAGGATTAAGTAGAAAGCAAGCTACAAAAGCGCCGAGACCAATGCTCATTGATATGAACTGTCGTTCCATCGTCGGACTGTAGTTCTTCTCATGAACGTGGCCCGCGCTAAACAACATCACAAGCCCAACGGCGCAGAGCGACAACATTGCCGCAGTTAGCAGCCAATCAAAGTTGCTGAGAACCCGCTTATCTACTCTAATTGCAGAAGTCATCAGCCTACCGCGCCGTTTTGATGGGCTCTATTGGTCGCTTCTACTCCGGGGACACGCTGCGGCGCCGAATCGGAAGTCCCTTGTTCGTCATTAGAAACCTCCGGCTCCATCAACATTCCACGCTTGCGGAAAAATGTTTCCATGACTGCCTTTGAAATTGGAGCCGCTGCGCTACCTCCATGCCCGCCGTTCTCGACAATTATCGCAATGGCTATCATGGGATTTTCGGCCGGCGCATACGAAACGAACCACGCATGGTCGTTAAACTCCTTCTTAAGGGTTTCTTTTCCCAGGGCCACAACTTGAGCAGTGCCCGTTTTGCCTGCCACCCGAATCCCATCAATTGCCGCGCGCTTGCCGGTTCCGTGCTTGTCGGTAATTACTTCCTCAGCATAGCCGCTGACTAAATTCAAAATCTTCGGATCTACATGAGTCTCGCTAAACACTGGAGCAGTGCGAAAAACGACGCCGCGCTCGCGATCGACTACTTTCTTTAGCAGGCGCGGCTTTGGAACTCGGCCGCCGTTGGCGATAGCCGCCGTGGCAACCGCCATTTGAATTGGAGTCGTGGTCAAGAATCCCTGCCCTATCGAAACGGATAGGGTTTCGCCTGGGTACCAGCGTTCTCCAAGATAGCGAATCTTCCACTCGTTGCTCGGCGCAACGCCGGATCTCTCACCCGGCAGATCTATGCCCGTCTTTCTGCCCAAACCAAATAGAGTTGCATACTTGTGGATATTGGAGATGCCGAGCAGCCGGCCAAGTTTATAGAAATAGCTATCACACGACATGGTCACCGCCTTCTCTAAGTTAACCTTGCCGTGCCCGCTGCGCTTGTGACATCTGTAAGCTCGTCCAGCGAACCAGTAATAACCGGGGCAGTCGAATGTAGTGTCAGGGGTTATTACCTTCTCAGCCAGCCCCGCCACCGCCATAATCAGCTTAAAGGTGGAGCCCGGCGCATAATTCTCTGCTATCGGGCGATTAGTGAGCGGGTGGTCTTTGTCGTTTCTGAGTCGCTTCCAGTCGTCCGTGCGTATGCGACCTGAGAACAGATTCGCGTCAAAAGAAGGAGTAGACGCCAGAGCTAAAACATCACCTGTCTGCGGATCAAGAGCGACAACCGCTCCGACTTCCTCGCCAAGCGCATCCTGTGCCGTGCGCTGCACGTCAAGATCAAGAGTTAGATAAAGATCCTGCCCCGGCTCGTCGTCGACAATCCCCAGTTCTCCGCGCCGCTTGCCTTTAGCATCAACTTCAACTTGGCGCAGACCTGCATCCCCCTGAAGGTAAGGATCCCATTGACGCTCAATCCCCGCCTGACCAACTATATCTCCGGCTCGATACTTAGACTCCTTAGCCCAAGACGAATCAAGCTGCGGCTTGGAAATCTCCCGCGCGTAGCCGAGCACATGCGGCGCCAAGTCACCGTGAGGGTATGCGCGCGCAGGAAGAATGTCGACTATCACGCCTGGAAGGTCGAAGTTGCGCTCTTTGACTCGCGCCAGCTCTACCCGAGACACATCCCCCATAACTACCTGCGGCTCGAAAGGATAGCGTCTAGTGCCGCGTTTTAAGTTCACCTCCAGATCCTCTACCGGCCGGTTAGTGATGTTTGAAAGGCGTTTCAGCGCCTGCCCCATCTCAGGAACGTCTTCGAGCATTAGGGACACATTAAATGCAGGCCTGTTGCGCACAAGAATTCGTCCGTCGCGATCGTAGATATTCCCTCTCGGAGCTACGGTTCGAATGGTTCGCGTGCGGTTGTTCTCCGACAAGTCCCGGTAGTATGCGCCCTGAGCAACCTGCAAGTACCACAGTCTAACCCCCAGCAGCGTAAAGAACACGCAAACCAGCAGCGCCCCGACAGCCAGTCTGCGACCGAAGTGTCCACGACCCGAGCCAGCGCGCATCAGCGAGCCCTCCTCAAAGAGTCGTTGTTATATTTCGTCTGAGTAATCGAACTTCGAACGCTGGCCTCAAGAAGTTTCACTACAACAGGTGCAATCAACGCCGTAAGCAGCGCCTCTAATCCAATACCGCGAAGCACCTCGGCCGTTAACATATCAACATCGATATAAACGGCGAGCATCAACATATACGTCAACGAATCCGCAATTGAACAAAACAGGGCAAGCAGGCCCATCGTAAACGGATGCTCGGCGTAGATTTTACTACTTACGATGACGGTTAGGCCGTATACGACAACTGCGCCTGCCGCGGTCGGTCCCACAAACTGAGCGGAAGCGAAGTCTCCGGCTACTCCAAGCAGAAATGCACCTAAGACCCCTGCAGGACTTTGAACCCTGAGTCCCAAATACAGCGCCAATATAACAATAAAATCAGGCGCAACGGCGTACGGCGAAATCGAATGCACTAAGGTTGCCTGAACAATCAATCCTGCCAAACAAGCGAACGCAAAAATGACAACTGCTCTAAACATAATTAGGCCGTTTCATCCCCCTGCTCTGAGCTTTGCTGCTCGTCAGATTGCTCGGGGACTGGCGATTCCGGTTCTGAGGTTACGATTAACACATTCTCCAGGCGCCGCAGATCCACGCTGGGCTTTACTGTAACTTCATGGAACAGTCCGCTGTTAGGGGTCGTCACGTCGACCACAACACCGATGAGCGTTCCCTTCGGATAAATTCCGCCAAGCCCCGAAGCGATCACTCGATCGCCGGGCTGAACGGACATTTCCTTCAAAACGTAACGAAATCGTAGAGTATCCGAACCGGTGCCTTCGATAACTCCCGTGGCACGGCTGCGCTGGACTATTGCGTCGATCGCGCTGCTCTTATCTGTAATAAGCAGTACCTTGGCGCTGCCAGGCGAGACGACTGTAGTCTGACCGACTATCGCTTCTCCATCGACAACCGGCATTTCCTCTTCGACAGCCAGTTCATTACCCTTGTCGACAGTAATCGTTCGCTCCCAATGCGAGGGGTCGCGGCCGACTACAGTTGCAGTGACGCCGTCGTAACCGGTTCTGCGCTTAAAGAATAAAAGTCTCCGCAGACGGTTGTTCTCATGCTCGTACTCGAGCAGCCGCGAGTTCTGCGCCTCAAGCAGCTTTAGCCGGCGCTTTAGTTCGTCGCGCTCTTTCTGCACACCAATCAGCCAGACGTACTGGTGCCAAACGTCTTTTACAGACGACAGCGACTTGTGATGCAGCTCTTGAGCAGGAGCCAACGCAGAATGCAGCACTCGACCGCCAATTCGCGGCAGCGCTGTATCTTCGATGCTCGCGCTCATTAGTTGGAACGAGGCTGCGATCAAGCCAAGCGCGGTAAGAAATAAGCTGTGTCGGCGTATAAAGTCCGCCATCGAGCCGTCTCACTCCAGGAAACACGTACTGCCATAACCGATAATTGCCGCAGGCAGCGCTGCCGACAAGTAAAAACCGCTGAGCATAAGCCTTCGCGTTATTGGATTGTAATATCCTTTAAGCTTTCGAGCTGATCTAAAATCCTTCCGGATCCAAGAACTACCGCAGTTAGCGGATCATCAGCCAGCACAACCGGAAGCCCCGTTTCGTATCTAACGAGCGCATCCAGGTTTCTTAGCAGCGCACCACCGCCAGAGAGCGTAATGCCTCGGTCGACAACATCTCCTGCCAACTCCGGTGGAGTCTGTTCAAGAGCTTGCTTAATAGCCTCAACTATTTGCTTTATTGGCTCGGAGAGTGCTTCGCGGATTTCTTCTTCGCAAATCTCGAACGTCTTCGGCACACCTTCAACCAAGTCACGGCCACGGATCTCAACTCTATGATTCTCACCCGTGGGAAGCGCAGCACCCACGGCGATCTTCACTCTCTCTGCGGTTTGTTCACCGATAGCTACATTGTATGCACGCTTGACGTAATTGATAATGGCTTCGTCCATTTTATCGCCGCCTACGCGAATAGACTTTGAGTAGACAATCCCCTTCAGCGAAATAACGGCAACCTCGGTAGTCCCCCCGCCAATGTCGACAATCATTGAACCGTTAGCTTCAGTGATTGGGAGCCCTGCACCAATGGCAGCAGCCATCGGCTCTTCAACCAAAAAGACTTCCCTAGCCCCTGCCGACTCGGCAGATTCCCGGACCGCGCGCTTCTCTACCTCGGTAATTCCGAAGGGAACGCAGATAATTACTCTCGGACGAACCAAGGCACGACGATTGTGCGCCCCTTGGATAAAATGCCGCAGCATTTCTTCGGTAACTTCAAAGTCAGCAATTACGCCATCTTTCATCGGGCGAATTGCTTTAATGCCCTTGGGTGTCCTGCCGCGCATTGACTTGGCTTCGGTGCCTACCGCCACTACACGCCTGACATCTCTACCGTTTTCTTGAACTGCCACAACCGTCGGTTCATTCGCGACAATTCCGCGGCCCTTAACGTATACAAGGGTATTCGCTGTGCCCAGATCGATTGCTAGATCGTTCGAGAAAGCGCCAAAAACAGCGTCGAAAATCATTGAGGCGGCTCCGTTAGTAGTTTGAATTGCCCAGAAGAACGTGCGAAGAAACTAAACATCGGTGCGGTCCTCGGGCAGCAGATTGACTGGATCATGTGTAGCATGTTTTTTGATCGGCTTAAAATTTCCGGACGAAGAATTTTCCTTTATGCAGCGCTGTTTGTAACGCTGATTTGCTGTGGAGAACTCGCCGATGCTCGCGCTGACACACGATACTCGACCATTGATGGAAAAGTTATTTACGAGAAACTTTGTTCGAGTTGTCACGGGCTCAATGGCTATCCACCGCGTGAGGCGCTGCTGCTGTACAACCCTGCGCCTCGACCGTTTCTGAGCGGCAATTTTGCCTACGGCGAAAAAAGCGAAGACATCTATCACACAATTAGCGAGGGAAAAGGCCGCAACATGCTCTCATTTAAAGGACGGCTCACGCAGCCACAGATACAAGCCGTAGCAAATTACGTAATGACACTGAAGGACAAACTGCCTAGTCCACAGGAACGGACTGGTCCTGTACAGCCTCCATCAGCACCCGAGCCGATCGAGGCAGCGCCTCAAGCTCTTCCTCAGTGATGCTGTCCTGGATCGCGGGTATGTAATCTATAAGAACCGAAGACTGCTGCTCCAGCGGCAAACGGCGGTCAACGAAGATATAATTATCTCCGCTAATAGCGCAGTCACCGCTCTTAACCCTAAACGCCGGGCCTCTGGAAAGCTTCTCGCGCCGAACCTGAATTCCACGAGATGTGAACAACTCAGATATCTGCTTGAACTGCTTTTCGAGCTTTTTGTCCTTACTGCTGAGCGGCTTTCTGGCCATATACACCTTAAGTAAGCAACTTTACTAAGTAAACCAGCGCTCCATAGTATTTAGCGCAGCGCTGTGCCTTCCGATTATATAGCTGAGGAAAATAACTAAGAAAAGGGAAGATTTACAAGTTTTCCTACTAACATACTGGAATTACTAAGTAGAGCAGTATTATCTTAGTATCAAGGAGGAAGTAACAATGCCTAGACCAGTAGAAGCCTCTGACAATAGAGCACAAGCAGAGCGCTCTCAGCGGCGCGAAGAAAGCAGCCGCGCCCGCGAAGCAGATCGCGAAGCTGATGCGCAGCGAGCTGAAGCTGAGCGTAGAGAAGCTCAGGCCGCTGCGCAAAACTCTGAAACGAGCGAAGTGGCTTAACGCCCACCATTTTTCTCTGACGAAACTCTTTTGCTGACCGGACGATTATCCGGACGAGATATCTGTATTCACAAATCGGCAGGAGAGTGACCCGTGGAAACAAGCCTTCAAGCAGCCAGTGTAGCCGCCGCCCACAGCAATACGGCAAGCACCACTCAAAACCCGGAGCAGTCTGCATCCGCTCAGCCGCGAACTTCCTTCGCCAAACTCGAAGATTTTCTATACGGGCCGCGCACTCCGCGCCAGACTCTTCAAGCCAGCGTCAACGAGCAGGGCCAAGCGGTCGTGAAGACCGAAGACGGATTCAGTGTGAAGTTCCTTGGCAAGGAGCAGGCGCTGACGATCACGGGTCCGGACGGCAAAACTACGAGAATTTGGGGTGACCCACACGTTAGCGAAAGCGACGGTGACACTTGGGAGTTTAAGAAGCAGACGAGCTTCAAATTCGGCAACAACAAGATCACAATCCAAACCAGCAAGAAGCCAGGCTACTCCTTAACTTTTACTGACACAGTCACGATCTATAACGGCAGTGATCGCTTTACTATCAGCGATATTGAGGTAGACAAACCACGGCTAATAGACTGGAGTCTGGACGCAGAGACGCATGACGACCATTTGAGCGACGGGGAAGTCTATCTACTGGAGCGTGACTCGGCCGGCGAACGTTGGGTCAAACAATCACCCGCTTGAACAGGCCCAGCGACAGCGTCAAGCATCCGCGCAGCCTCTTCTTCGACAAAGCGCGCGACTACTTCACCGTCGGGCACGATATTCGGGTCGCTAACCACAACGCAGCAGATTGTCCCGGCATAGGTCAAAAATCCGAAGGCTAATCCGTGTCCGCGCATCAGAGCGGGGATGCCGTAGTTAGCCGTAATTTGAGCCCCGGCAACAAAACGCGGCCGCTTCTCACCAGGCATATTAGTGAGAATAAAGTTCGTGCGCTTCGCCTGAATTTCCGACATCCGGCGCATCATTCGGGCAGGCAGCTTGGCAAGCAGACCGGCAAGCGAAGCATAGGCTCCGATTACGCCGCTTTGCTTGAACTCACTAAGTATCTCATGCGCATCCCTTAAGCGCTCTTTAGGAGTTTCTCCGCCTAGCGATAGAGGCACGCTTACGCCCGTCAGTTTGTTGCCCATAGCATAACGCTCGGACACATTCCTTAAACTTACCGGCATTACAACGTGGACCTTGTCCAGCGCTTGATTACGACCTTCGCAGTAACGCTTCAAAGCACCGGCAACAACTGCAAACAAAACGTCGTTCTTGGTCATGCCGCCTGGGAGTTTAATCTTTCTTACATCGCTTAAGGAAAGAGTCGCCGAATGCAGCCTGCGTTTAGATGAGTTAATCCCGTTAATCGGCCCGCGCACTGAAGTTTTTATGAAATCTATCAGCCAGTGAAGCCAGCTGATAAGAATTTTCCGCTCAAATGATGCTGGCAGCTTAGTAGATGAATCTTTGCGCACTCTGCTGCCGCCGCGCTTGCCCGCCGCTGCATCGCTTCTCGAATCGGCAAAATGCGTGCGCACCCATTCGAGCCCACCCACACCGTCGGCCAAAGTGTGGTGCAGCCCAAAATAGACTCCACTCTCGCCGCCCGCCGCATTTGTAATTATGGTAAAGCGCCAAAGCGGCAAACTGAGATCCATTGGCTCGGAATAAACTTTCGCTGCCTCATCGAGCAGCGGCCTACCGCCGGCATCAACTTCTCGAATATGCTGATCCAGGGAGAACTTTTCATGCTCCACCCACCTCGGGCGCCAGCCGCGCAAAACCCGCTCGCGCAGCCTAGGGAACTGGCCGACAACCTTCTCGACGTCTCGCCTGAATCTCAACATGTCCGGAGCGCAGTCTAGGACGACCAGCGAAGCAATTTGCTGATGGGTTGTTTCGGTGTCTAAATTAAAAAACACCTCATCAATCGGCAGGACACGTTCTGACATAGAATCGAAGCTTTCTTTCAACTAGGCGAACGCACAGATTGCTCTATCCTTCTGAGATTCGTGCATAAAAAACTGTACATTAGGAAAATTTCTATTCCAGCAGGGCCCTTGAATACCACGAAAGCAAAGTACTGCGAAAAAACTTACAACCGCTGCGCGCAGCAATCGTTTGCTTTTTGCCCCCGATATATCGCTAACGTAGCGCAAAATCTTGCATACAATTCTTGCTATGCGCTAACAAAATGGTTACAGAACCTTCACGAAAGACACTGACTAAATACGAACAGTTCTTTAACAATTCTTTATAGAATAGACGCGCTGGCATTCAGTCAACTCTGCCATTTGGGCTCTAGGTAGAGAGCCAAAAACGGAGAGTTGGCAGCCACAATCGTGCGTTCCGCACACAGGTTTCCTCACAAGGGACGAATGCGTCCCTATCTAGGAGATTCCGACATGCAGTACCACGATTCCATCGAGCGCAAGCTGGCGAACGGTCGCCTCTTCGTGCTCAAGGCCGGCACCCCGATGGAGCTGGCCATCAACGCGCTCCAGGACAGCAACAACCCGTTCGCGGTCGCCTTCATCACGGCGTCCGGGAAGTTCGGGCTGGTCACGCGGTTCGGGACGGAGATCCAGAAGCAGCTGCTTCCGGAGGGCTTCAAGCTTTCGCTGGAGCTCGACGGTCGCCAGGCTTCCGTCCTCGTCACCACCGAGCCGCAGGACGCCGCGCTGTTCGGGCGGTTCACCGAGGCAGTGGAGATGCGGGTCAAGGCTCTGCGCGGCACCACCGTGCAGCAGCTCATCCCGCTGGTCGCCGAGTCCGAGGCCATCATGCCGACGACCGAGGCCATCACCGACGCGACGCTCGCCAACGGCAAGCTGATCGTCATGGAGCCCACCGCCACCTTCGAGACCATGTTCGACGCGCTGCGCGATGTGGACAAGCAGCCGCTCGCGGTCGTCTTCAACGACCCGACGGCCAAGCGGTTCGGCATCGTCACGCTCAAGCCCGAGATCATCGACGAGCTCAAGCCCCAGGGCGTCGAGTTCGTGATCTCGCAGCGCGAGCGCAGCCCGCTCGTCATGGTCACCGCCCACACGCAGCAGCCCAAGAACTTCACCGGGTTCGTTCGCGCTGTGGAGCAGCGGGTTCTGCAGCTCCTTCCGACCCTCGCGGGTTCGACGGAGCAGCTCGTCACCACCAAGGCCTAGGTCTTCGGTGGCGGTCTAGATTGCTAGACCTCTCTCAGAAGTCCGTAACTGTGTAGTTGCGGCGCCTTTGACCTTCGGGTCGAGGTTTGTTCACTAACGTTCGTGTGGAGCAATCGTGCGTGGCTGCCGACCTCCATTTTAACTTCTTTCTCCACACTGGCTTCCAGCGCCCAATTGAATTTCTTTGAAATTTTCATGAGATGCGGTGACGTGCGTTACCGATGAAAACATCTCATGAACGACCACTGTAGGTCGGAGAACCAGAGTTGAACGCTAGCGCTTAGCCATCCGACCGAAAGCGCCTGCGATCTCGTTCGAGCATCCGCCGGTGCAGCGTGTTAAACAGCTGCATCCAGGCTCGCCAGTCTCCGCGCGTGCGCAGACCGGCCATCTCCAGACGCGGAACCCGGCGCGGCTTGACATCGTCGGGCCCGAGCTTGCCTTCGCCGCGCTTGCTGCGACCGCGAATCGGCTGAAGCAGCAGCACATTCATCAACGCCGGAGCGTTGCCGGTGTTGCGTGCTTCCCACTTCGCCCTGGAGTACTCCTGGATACCGGCTACCCTGGCCAGCACCCGAACGCGCTCCTGCAGGTCATAGCCCGGCAGGTCGAGAATTGCGTCCACGCTCAGCTCGAACGCTTCGGCAACCCCCTCACCGACGGCATAGTACACGCGCAGCGTCGAGACTCCGTCGTCGGCGTTATGCACCTCGATCGTCATCGAAGCATCGCGGTTCTTGATCAGCGAGCGGTTGAGTTCCCTCACACGGGTGAACCAGGCTTTACCTCGCGGAACGGGAACCTGGCAGCGCTCGAAGCACAGCACTTCGATCTCAACCGCGATGCGCCGAAGCGGCCTTCCATCCTTCTCGAGCATGTCGAGGAAAGTCAGGAAAGCGATGATCGCTTCGTCCGAGGCTTCGGGGTGCGCGCCGACCGGCTGACACAGCGGCCGAATCGACTGCGCAGTGCCCCTAAACGCCCGAGGCATGCAGGCAGTTGCCGACCCACAGCCCTCGACGCAGGTACTCATCGCATCGCCGCCGAAGGCGTTGCCGCAGGAAAGCAGAAACGGTCCTTCGATACCGTCCTGCTCCAGCATCCCGCGAACGAATGTCCGCGTGCTGGAATCGTCTGATACGGGAAGTTTGGATGTCATTCCGTGTCTCCCATTTGGCTGGAAACTAAACGCTGCCGCTCCACAGTGGAACAGCGCGCCTCCGGGCACCAGCATTGACCAGAGTGGTTCGCTGCACCTTGCGGCACAACGAACCACTCTGCTAAGAGAGCACGTCAAAAACCCTTGAGTTTTGCACGTCACCGCCACCTCACAGCAGTCCGCACACGAACTGCTAAAAGGAAAGCGGCGATATCTTCCCCAAAAGAATTGTAAAAGACTGGACCGCGTATTTTAGCGCGGCTGGCCAATCGGCACAATTGTCTGCCGTGCCATCTACGCCACCACCTTGGTGCCGCTACTGTTCAGTCATTATTCGATGTTTATGGAAAGCTTTGCTAGGCTGAGCAAATGAAGACCCTAGTAAGACTGCTGATTGTCCTCGTACTGCTTGCCCCTTGCGGCTGCTCGGACCCGAAAATCGAAGTCCCGAAACTCATCAAACAGCTCAACAGCTCGGACTCGAGCATCCGAAACAGCGCAGCGATGAAGCTCGGCTCATATGGAAGCGACGCCGAAGCGGCTGTTCGACCACTTGCCAGACTGCTTGGCGACGAGAACGGCGGCGTGCGCAGCTCTGCAGCGTTTGCACTTAGGAAAATCGACACACCCGAGGCGCGGCGTGCGCTGGAGAAATACAAGAAGTAAGAATTCGACTACGCCGGGACTGGAACCTTGACCGAACGATGCGATCTTACAGGCTTGCGCTGTATTAGGTGCGCGAACACGTAGGTGCAGACGGGAACGCCAAGAATCAGCCCCCAGATGTGAAACAGCTTCCCGGCGACCGTAAGTATTATCAGCACGATTACCGGGTTCAGCCGCATGTGATGACCATATATCTTCGGGTTAAGTATATAGCCTTCAATCATGTGGATAATCCAAATAAACAGTATTGCTAAACCGACTCCGCCGAGACCCCCAACCGGAAGAACGCTCAGGCATATCGGAACCGAACTGATAAATACACCCGCCACCGGAATGAAGCTGCAAAGAAATACGATTAGCGAGAGGAAGGCGGTTTTGTCGCCCACCCCAAGAAATTGAATCAAGACGGCAGTCAGCAGTGTGTTAATAATTGCGATCAACAACTGGGCCTCGATTGCGCGACCGAGCATTCGCCCAAAGTTTGAAATGCTGTCGGCGACTTCATCGTAGACCCATCCGACCCTCGTATCGCTGAAACTCTTCACACCTTCAGACAAACGCGGCAAATCGAGCACAATTAGAAACGAGAACAGCAGAGCGAGCAAAAATGCCGAGCCAATACCAAGCAGTGCCTGACCCAGCCCGCGAATCAGCCCGATTGTTTTTCTAAGTCCTTCCTGAGAGACGCCGTGCTCGCCGCCGGAAATCAGCGACTGCAGCAGCCTAGCAGACGGCGAGGTCATCTCTGAGTCAGTCGATTCAAGCAGCGGACTGAGGATAGGATAGGAATTACTGAGTTCAATAATCGTCTCGTCGATTTCCTGCACGTAGCCGGGATATTTGTCTGCGTAGACCTCCGCCTGATCGATAACGCGAGGAACGATATAAGCGCCAATTCCTACCAGCACTCCTAGCAGGACGATTGCGGACACTGCACATCTTAACCAACGCGGCCCTGGGTAGCGCTCAAGAAAGTGAACTGCGTGGTCCTGGATGTATGCGAACAAAAACGTAAGAAATATCAACAGGAAAAACGAGCGCAGAACGTATAGCACTGCAAACAGCGATCCCCAGATGAACGCCTTCATCAGAAACTCGTAGATCTGCCCCCAGGAAGGGCCGCTCATCTGTGGAGGGGGCTGCGAAGAGTCTTGGGCGTTCATGGTGCTTATGATCAGCGTAAAGCCGCAGCTCGCGCAATCGTAAAATTCGAGTAACCGCGCCTAATATTTGACGCTAAGAGCGTGAAACAGAACGGTTTTTGAAAAATAACAGCTCTAGCGGAATTGACGATGGCAAGAGTCGTTCTTACAATATATATAGTGCACTCCCCTTTTGGGGGTGATCTGGGTTCGACGTGAGTCGACGAAACTTTTCGCTGCATGTCCCGGACGTGGCTGGCCGGGTTATCAAGCCACAAAAATGTAATCGCAAACCAAGACGATTATACACCAGAAGTACTAGCCGCTTAAGTTAGTACGGCTGAAACGCGGGCTGCCCGTGTCTGTGTTTTAGCTCACTTTACGGGCTAGGTGTGAAGCGATGTCTAGGCGTCTCGCACCGAAACTCTTACTAGACTGGCTACAGGTTTCCTGTCCGAGGGGCAGACTTATAGCGAGATTTAATCTCGGACTATGCATGTAGACGCGTCTAGGATCGGGCTTACGGACGGGGGTTCGACTCCCCCCACCTCCATTCTGCTTCGCTCGGCGGAGCCGAGCTACGCAGAACTTGTTCTGCGGAGCCGAGCGAAGCAGAATGATCCTGCGAAGCCTTGGCGTAGCAGGACCCACTCATAACTTGTTCTGCGAAGCCTTGGCGTAGCAGAACTAACACACCAACCTCTTCTTCGCGAAAGCCCACCCTGAACCCTGCTTCAAGTACTTCTCAAACGATTCCGCTTTAGCTTGATTCGAAAAAGCAATATAAGTTTCCACTTTCCAAGGTTTGTACCGCGAAGTGTGAACGCCACCTCCGCTATTGTGACGCCTCAATCGCTCACGCAAATCTTCGGTTAAACCTACATAGGTTTTATCGGGACGAGAAACACTCCTCAAAATATAAACATAAGTCATCACCACAGTGCTCGACCGAGCACTAGCAAAGGTTGCTGTAGGATCTGGTCTATTAGCTGCTTCTAGTTTTGGGGAAAGTATCTGGAACCTTCAGGCTGGGGGGATTTACTGTGGTCTTGCTCGTTGAGGGGCTTACTTCGAACAGCGCAACTGCTCCAAACCTCAGGTTAGGGCTGGTTTGTCAGAGGTTTAAGAAACCCTCTGAGCTCTATTTTCACTCGATCGAGTGAAAACAACTTGCAAATCCCCAATCTCGGTGATATTCTGACTTAAATTCACTCGAACAAGTGAAAATCCTATATAGATTCTTAGAATCTAAACAACAGGAGCTGATATTCACTCAAGCGAGTGAAAACGCGTTCACTAAGGAGCTGGAGATGTCGGAAGAGATAGGTCGTGTCATCAGGGCCGAGCGACAGGCGGCCAAGCTCACCCAGCAGCAGCTGGGAGAGCTTTCGGGCGTTGGACTGAATTTCATTTCGCAGCTTGAGCGCGGAAAGCCGAGTGTGCGGCTGGACAAAGTGCTGGATGTGCTCAAAGTGCTTGGCTTGGAGCTAAATATTATTCGCGGCACGCTGGGGGTCAGCGTTTCCGAGGAGCTTAGCGAATGAAGCCCGAAGAGATCCGCGACATAGACCGCGTACATGTTCATAAAGCAGAACATCGCGTCGGGGTGATCGAGCGCACAAAAAGCGGCGCGCGATTCGCATATGACCCGGAATACCTCGAACGAGCCCAGGATGAGAAACTTGGCCCCGTAGCGTTTGCGATGCCGCTTACGGATGAAGACTATGAGATAAGCGGCGACAACCTACACCCTTTCTTTGCCGGTTTACTCCCCGAAGGCTTGCGTCTGACCGCTCTTGTGTCCGCACTGAAAACTTCCGCTGACGATATGTTTAGTTTACTGGCAGCTTCCGGCAGCGACACCATAGGTGATGTTTTTGTGACCTTGGACGGAAAGGTAGCTGCAGAGAAAAGCTCCGGCGAAGTCGAACTAGAGCAGGCTTCTTTCAAGGAGTTGCTTGAGCAGAGTCTCGCATCGCTGGGACTCGAGAGCAGCAGTGCCGATATCGCCATTCCGGGAATTCAGCCGAAAATATCCGCTGCAATGATCTCGTTTCCGGTTTCCGTGGCCAAGCGGAGGAAGCGCTACCTTATGAAGCTCGCTCCCGAGAAGTTCCCGCGCTTGGTTGAAAATGAACATTTTTTTATGGAGCTTGCCTCGTCCTGCGGCCTTGATGCGGCAAAAACAAGCGTAATTCATGATATCAACTCCGTCCCGGCATTGCTCGTCGAGCGATTCGATCGTGTGTGGGACAAGTCGGCCAAGAAGATCGCCCGCCTGCATCAGGAGGATGCCTGCCAGCTTTTGAGCCGCTATCCGCAGGACAAGTACCGGCTTTCGATGCGCGAGATTGCCGAGGGCATATCGAGCGTTGCGAGCTCGCCGATTATTGAGCAGTCAAAACTGCTTGCGCTCACGGTATTCAGCTACCTCATTGCCAACGGCGACATGCACGCAAAGAATGTGAGCGTTATTGCGAAAGACGGTCGGGTCGTCCTCACGCCGGCGTATGACTTAGTTTCAACACTCCCCTACGGCGATCAAACGATGGCGCTTGAGCTTGAAGGCAGAAAGACAAAATTGCGCGTAGCGGATTTTGTTGCCTGGGGCAAGCGGGGAGGCTTGCGTGAAGCTGCTGTTGAGTCAACAATTCGTCGAGTTACTGACAAAATAGCGCCGGCGATTGACGAGCTCGAGCGCATAGGTCTGGACGAAAAGAAAACCGATTTCCTGCGCCGCAGTATCCGAGAAAGGCTTGACGGGCTAGGGCTGTAGGGGCGCGAAGGCCGGTTCTACTGGAACTGCTCTCAAGGGAAGCGCCTGCTCTAATTTTTTCTTCCCTAGTCTGCCGCACCAGGAGTATAAAAACTTCCCTAATGGAGGAACGACTAGAACCCAAACTTTATACCACCCTCTTTCGAGAGAAGTACGGTCGTTCACAGTTCTTCGCAGATCTGATGTCCGGCACCGTGGTGGGCTTTGTAGCTTTTCCGCTGGCCGTCGCGTTTGCCATCGCATCGGGAGTGTCCCCGGAACAAGGTCTCTATACGGCAATTGTCGCAGGCTTTGCGATTGCGGTATTCGGTGGCAGTAGAGTTCAAGTAAGCGGTCCTACCGGAGCGTTTATCATTATTATTTACGGGATCGTGCAAAAGCACGGCTACGACGGTCTCGCAATCGCAACCCTTTTGGCAGGTCTGTTGCTCATCGGCATGGGCTTGCTGAGAATGGGCCTGTTTATCCGCTTCATCCCCTTTCCGGTCACTGTCGGGTTCACTAGTGGAATCGCCGTCCTCATTTTCAGCTCGCAGATGAAAGATTTCTTGGGGCTGCAGGGTGAAGCCCTGCCCGTGGAATTCGTCGAAAAGTGGACGGCAATTATTGGTTCGGCACACCTCGCCAACCCTTGGGCACTGGGATGTGCAGTTCTAACCCTGCTACTATTGGTCGTTTGGCCAAAAGTTAGCAGGAAAGTCCCAGGCTCGATCGTCGCCATTATTGGCATGAGCTTACTCACCTACATACTAGAACTACCCGTGGAAACAATTGAACAACGCTTCGGTGTTATCACTGGCAGCTTCCCAACCCCCAGCGTCCCTCGATTGACTTGGGCTCGATGCACTGAGCTGTTTCAACCGGCTGTCACAATCGCGCTTCTTGGGGGAATTGAATCCCTGCTATCGGCAGTCGTCGCTGACGGTATGATTGGCGGACGCCACCGCTCGAATATGGAACTAATCGCCCAGGGAATAGGCAACCTCTTAAGTCCACTGTTCCAGGGGATCCCGGCCACGGGCGCCATTGCGCGCACAGCGACTAATGTCAAGAATGGGGGAAGGACTCCTATCTCGGCTATCGTTCATGCTGTTGTGTTGCTCCTGCTTGTTTCAGTTTTTGGAAAACTGGCCGGACACATTCCCCTTTGCGTAATTGCTGCAATTCTCGTGTATGTCTCGTACAACATGAGTGAATGGCGTCTCTTTCTGAGGATGTTTTCCTTTCCTCGCAGCGACGTATGTGTGCTGCTAGCGACCTTCTTATTGACGGTCTTCATAGACCTTACTGTAGCGATTGAAGTAGGAATGGTGCTGGCGTCATTTCTTTTTCTCAAACGCATGGAGGCAGTAACTGAGGTAGGGCAGCTCACAAAGGATCTGCTCGAAGAATATGATGAAAAAGAAGATGCCGGATCGATTGATATCAGAAATGTCCCAGACGACATTCAAGTGTTTGAAGTTCATGGACCACTGTTTTTTGGTGCCATCGCACGCTTCAAGAGTGCGATGGAGCGGGTAGGAACGGACCCGAACTGCCTGATACTTCGGATTCGAAACGTTCCTGCACTGGATGCGAGCGGACTATTTGCGATTGAAGAGCTCATCAGACGTCTACGAAAGAACAATTGCCAATTAATCCTTAGCGGGGTTCGACCTCAGCCTCGCACAGCACTCGAACGTTCCGGCCTCCTTGAAGACATTGGTGTCGACAACGTATGTCGAGACATTGATGCCGCACTGTCACGCGCCGTCGAACTACGAAACAATTCGAAGGGGCAATAAGCGCTTCAGCCACGACCATACCAAACGACTCTACAGGATGGCTGGAACGGCGAGCAAGCAACTGTTATCCTTGTTCGTCAGTTCGCTCTAGCTAAAATATGCGGAAACAGTGATGGCACACCTTTCTGTGTATTCCTTCGGGGGTGAGGCATATCCAAATGCCCCACCCCCTCATTCAAGTTCCGAAATGGGTAGATCAATCAGAGCAGCATGCCGTTTGCCGCGACCGCCTAATTATCCCTACCATCCAGTCCACTCGGGGGCTTCGCTCACAGCATATTCCGTGATCTCTCCCGTAACGGGATGCACCACGAGAACTGCAACAGGCTTTTCTCCCGCCCACATCCAACTTGGACGAGTCAAGACAATCACCCAATAGCCTTCTTGAGGGGACTTGAGTCGGAAGGTAGTTCCACGCTGATACGCGTTCGCGTAGCCGTTATCGTAGATGTGCCGATGAAGATCCCGCTCCATGAACGCGCCGGGTGTGTAAGCGTTTCTGCCAGCGCGCACGAAAGTGGACCTCGATTCCGCGCCAACTTCTACGCTAACCAACCATCCCCAATCGACTTCATTCCGCGCAGAACGCCACTGAGCGAATCCTTTATACTCGAGCGGTGTAACAATGACCTTTCCACCCTCAAGCAGCAGCGTTGCCGCATAAGACTTGCCCTGCTTAAAGGCGAACCACGTCTCCCTATCGGCACCGACCTCTCCACTGTCGATTTCCTCCAGGACGCTCGAAGCAGAAAGTGGAGACCGGTAAGGCTCCAGTGGCACCTGCAGAGCGTTCTTTTCGGTGCTAGGCTCTCCTCCGAGGCACCAAAGGACAAAGCTGAGGATTGCCAGGTAGGTCACCCACTTTTCCTGCCAGATGTAGCATCCGGGTCCATCATCTTCATCTGACCCATTGCTAATGTAGTCGTTACGCGAGACAACTCCGTTTCCGAACAACATCAGCGCAATAAGAAGTCCGTAGCCCCGGTAGGGACCTACTCGTGCAGGAAGCGCGAAGTACAGGTACGTCCACGCGATTCCCAAGTTGAGCAGAATTCTGTAGACAGTCCATCGAAAGTAAGTACTCGGACTGCGTCGGAGCATTTTCACGCGGCTGCTGAAGCCGAAGAGAACAGCGAACACAACGGCGGGCACCACAAATGTCGAAGACATTTGGGACAACTCCAAAAAGCAAGAGGCATGGCGTCGCGACCCATGCCGATACGGTTAACAGAAATCGTTTGCGACCAACGTTTGAATCTCACAACGTGGAATTCAAACGTCAGCCGCAATTCTGCTAGCGTTCGGCAATTAAAAAACCTTTTTGCCATCACTGTTTCTTTCCTCGAGCGCTAACGGTCGAGGAAAGAAACGGATGCACTTCTACCGAGTGTCAAATGAAGAGAGCACTATACGGACAAGGACGGAGGCACCGGTATGGCGCCCAAGAAACCCCTGCTCAACTGCGTACAATTTGTTCACTAGTGTGTATGCGATACTTGGTATTTATCGTGCTAAATAAAGCGCCACCCCTATTAGCTCCTGGAATCAGTGGTATTACAGGCACTTATAGAGAGGGCCCTGAAAATTGCTCGTATCATGGAGTCTGGACCTAGACTAATGAGTCGGCATGACTCGAACACTAGACGGCAAAACAAACCCGTAAAGGGAGCTGTCACCTTTAACTGGCTACCTCATTTAATCTTCTTAATACTTCCACGGAATCCAGGCCATTTTGCTCACACAGGTAAAGCAGAGACCGACCTGAACAAGCGGTGTCTATACCCAATTTTTCAAATACCGATGCCGTCTCGGGATGCTCAATTAGCCATTCCGGCACGCTGGACTGCAGATCGCACATAGTTCACATATTTCAGATGAAAACCAAGCTAGCCGCTGGACTAAACGCGACCATTTAGACCGACAAGACTGGTCAAGCGACGCGGCTTAGATACTAGGTCGGAGATCGACTTTGAGTTAAGTTTATTAAAAAAAGTCGCCGTTGCATCTTCCAGCAAGCCCTTTAGCTCGCACGCGGGAGTCAACACACAAGCACCCGATTCTTCGCGCATGCACTCGACAAGGCCAAAATCTTCCTCCAGCTCCATTAATACATCACCAACTCGCATCTTTTTCGGTGACATCGCCAGCTCGATTCCACCACCTCTGCCTCTGACAGAACGAATATAACCTAGGGATGAAAGCCTAAGGCAGACTTTAACCAGATGATTCTCAGACACGCGCAGCACCTCCGCGAGTCGAGGTACTGTCAGGCGCTCGCTCTCTCTAAGGCTAAGAATCATCAGTACCCGAAGCCCTAAGTCGCTAGCATGAGTTAGTCTCATTTCCGTTTTGCTCTCCTTGTGGTAAGTCAGATAATATTAAAGTTGCATCTGTTATGCAACTTTAATAAGCAATTGATGTAGCGGAGCAAGTGCCTTGCATAAGAATATAAAATTACGGCCAGTAGCCCTGTTTGAACTTATAAAACCCCAGGTGCTTCCCGGGGTAGTAGCGAGCAGTGTGTTCGGCTACCTTATTGCCGCAGAGCATGATGTTGACTTCAGAGTTCTGACCTTACTGTGCATAGGCTGCGCGTTATCATTCGCTGGGGCAGCCACATGGAATCAGGTCCTGGAATATAAACACGATCGCCTGATGACTCGCACGGCTTTGAGGCCCATAGCGGCCGGCTCGATTTTGCCTCAAACCGGAGCGCTGATTGGCGCTGGGTTAATTTCTTTAGGAGTTATAGTCTTAGCCGCCGGTCCCGGATCTCTAACTGCCGCACTGAGCGTTCTGGCATTCACTTCTTACGTTTTTGTGTATACCCCGATGAAACGCACAACCGGCGCTGCAATGCTAGTCGGAACACTTCCCGGCGCCCTTCCCGCGTTAGGTGGAGCAGTAGCAGCGCAGGGAAGAATCGAAGTCATAGGGAGTTTGACATTCCTGCTGCTCTTAGCCTGGCAACTACCGCACTTTTGCGCTCTTTCCTGGCTGCTTAGGACGCAATACCAAACTGCAAAATTCCACACTCCCGGAAGTATTTCAAAATGCGACTGGCGTTATCCAAGATTATTTGCTCTTTCCGGTGCCATCGGGTGTGCAGCCATTGCTGCATCACTGCCCCTATTCTCCCAAAGCATCTCTTACCTGTTTACAGGTATCACAGCGGCGCTTGGAGCACTTCTCGTAGCCACAGCCGTCGATTTTTATTCGAATCCAACGACTAGCAATAGCAAAATGATGTTTCGTAGCTCTATCTGGTTCTTATTCTCGCTTCCGACTCTCGCCCTGATAGAGAGAACATACTGATGAAAGAAACCGACAATATTTCCAACTCAGCCAGCTCCGAACTCGTAACAATTGGACGACCGTCAGGTAAACAAGCCGCGGACTGGCGTACGCGGGCAGCGAACGGTCCTATCGCTGATAAGTTTTTTGCACTTGGGGCGATCTTCGCTGTCGTGGGAACGCTGATGTTCGGACTTTACTTGTGGCTGGTTTTAAACAGTATACTTCCACTTGAGGGAAGCTACACGGCCCTACGAAGAGCGCACGCAATCATACAAGTATATCTGTTCTTTGGCTTGTTTATACTTGGATTTATTTCCCAGGCAGGAAGTAAGATGCTGGGTGCTAAACTCGACTTCGCGGCAAAACCCCTTATCTTCCTTCCTCTATATATAATAGGCAGCCTGGGCATGATGTTCTCCATGCACTGGGCCGCACTACTTGTCAGTGCAATTTTTGCTGGATACGCGTCGCGCATTGCCTACGTTTGTATCCGTGGCTGTGAACGGCCAATCCAGGCTGCGCTAAGCACATTGGGATTAAGCGTACTCGCCGCGGCACCTTTTCTTTCCGTTGAAAATCAGTACTCGGCGCTATTAGTAGCCTGGGGCGGATTCGGTTCTTTAATTTTTGCGGCGAGCGCACAGTTTATAGCGGCATTTCTAAACGGCAAGCCACTGCAAGGCCGGCTAGGCCTACTGTTCGTTTTTTTGCATGCGGCAAATGTATTGCTTCTAATGTTGGGTCCCGCGCTTGACTCGAAGCACACCGCGCTGCTGGCGCTTCTGGAACTCGCCGTTTACCTGTATGCGACGACCTTTAC
>JAUIIP010000273.1 GCA_030431555.1 bacterium | reverse complement strand
CAATCCATCGTAACAGGCAGGGTCGCACTTGAAGAATCCGTAGCAAAAGCTGTCATCAACGCGTCACGCATTTGATGCATGTAGCGAAACGGATTGGCTCTGGTGAAGAGAAACAATAAGAGCGGCAGCACAACAAGTCCATGCAGCAGCAGTCCTAGAACTACAGTTAGCATGTAGACGCCTATCGATTCACCGAAAATACCAAGTCCGATTCGGGATACCGTCCAGGCAAGCAAAGCGAAGACGCCCACCGGAGCGAGCAGCAAAACGATTTCGACCATCTTCATCAAAACTTCAAAAACAGCATTTACAAGATCGACTATGATCTTGCCCTTCTCCCCAATCATAGCTGTAATGACACCGAAGAAGATCCCAAAAAGTATGACGCCCAGCGTCTGCCCTTCCGCCATTGCTTGAATAATGTTCGATGGAATCATCAAGCGGAACAAATTGGTAAACACTCCGACAATCCCACTCTCGGCAGATTTCATAACTTCGTCTGTACGGCCTGCTTCACCTTCGAAGTGCTGTTGAGCCTGAGACAACTGAGCCTCGCCAATCGCTGCGCCCGGCTCAAAATACGAAACTAGAACGAGACCAAGTGTCACCGCGAGGAGCATTGTCCCGGCGTAATAAGCGAGCGTCCAAGCTCCCAAACGACCGAGTGCTCGGAAATCACCTACGCTCGTGACGCCAACGATGACGCTAACGAGCACCAACGGAATGATCAGCATCTTCAGCAAACCCATAAAAATGGTGAAGCCGAGAAATTCGAATAGGGCGAGCCAGCCGCCATGGGCGTGCTGCGCCTGAGGCATTGAAGCTTGCCACTGCGGATCAAACAAAAGTTGTCCGACTACGACACCAAGAACCAGACCTGCGAGGATAGCGACAGTGAGAATTAACTTTTTCGACATGGCCGGTCCTTCGCTTTATTATCTCTCCAATGCCATCAGCTTCGCATAGTAGATTGGCATATTCTTAGACACGAACAGCCGTTCGAACTCCGTAGCGATGTTGCCCCCGAGCAATGCACTGCTGTAAAGGTCTTCGACCGCCTGCGTTACCGAAAGCGTTTTGCAGCTTTCTGCCTGCGAAAGAAACCAGTCATAGTATTGCTTGTGATCTGTCTTAAGCGCAACAAATCCTCCCGGAACGAGCATATTTCCGAGCACATCGAGGAATTCGGCCTGCATCATCCGCTTTTTAGTCTTTTTCTGCTTGGCCCAAGGATCGGGGAAGTTTACGAAAACACCCTTAATGCTTCTCGCGGGAAAAACCTGGTCAATCGCGCCGGCATCAACTCGCAGCACGAAAACATTATCAATGCCGTCCCTAACGGCTTTTTCGACAGTTCTAACCGAACGCTTGTAACGAATCTCAAATCCGAAAGCGCTCGCATCGGGATTCTGCTGCCCGAGTCCCAGCAAGTGCGCGCCGGAACCCGAGCCGAGATCGCAGTAGATATCCTGCCCGACGAGCAAGTTTCTTACCGCCGCGATATCCGCGACGGCGTCCTCAAAAACAAAAATGCGGCCAGGATGCTGAAAACTGCGCTCTACGTACGGATTCGAGTCGCTCTTACGGCGCGTCCGACGGCGAGTAAAGGGGTCCCTCATTATTCGTAGGCACTTCAGGTTTTTTTTCTTTCTCAGGCTTCTTCTCGGCTTGCTTCGGCTTCTCTTTGGGCTTCGAAGCCGAGGCTGAGGCAGCTGGTGCCGACTTGCGACGGCGCGGAATTCGCTTAACTATATTCTTACATTCTTCGTGAAGCTTACGCGCCTCCTCCAGAGCCTGCTTGGCTTCATCAAGCATCTTCTGGGTCTCGTCAGCCTCCAAACGGCACACCGATGCGTAATCTTTCGCCTCGAGCGCAGCCGACCAGGACGACTCAAGAGTGGACTGGTATACATCTCGTGGAACTGCCGGCGGCAAAGCCGGCTTGCCGCAAGCAGACGCAAGCAAAGCCAGCACTAGCACGGCTAACACGATGTGACGTTTAGATAACGATAATCCGCGAATCACTCCGGGCATGGAACCACCATGACCGGCATACCTGCCTCACGCACAACTCGCTCAGCAACACTCCCCAACACCAAATGCCTAAAACCGGTTCGGCCATGCGTCGACATAATAATCAAGTCCACGTTATTGCGGTCGGCAAACTCTACTACTTCCTGGTGAACGGGGCGACTGGCGATGATTACATGACCTTCTACGTTGTATCCGGCAAATTTTTCTTTAGCGATCTTCTCGATCGACTTCTTGGCCTGAGATGTCGCCTCTTCCTGCAGACCCTTAGTATCCACGTAAGACAGTCCGAACTCGAACTGCACACTTATCGGCACCAAGTCTTCAATCACAGTAACGATGCTAATCCTGGCAGAGTCCTTACCCACCAGCTCGACATGCTTTAAGACAGTTGGAAAAGCAGACTCGGCTTCCCTGGAGAAATCGGTTGGAACCATAATGTGCATAATGCAGTCCTCCGCTAGAACTATTCGTCCCGACCCCTGCACATCAAACTATGCTCGGTATACCAGCGGGACGTCTATCACCGAGAGATACCAAAACTGTCGTTTTAATGACAGTTCAACTGTTGCTTTCTATGCAGTTTTTGCTACCGTTTAAACCATACTGTTAGAAATTGTTCCGCTATTCTCCGAATTTGAGCACCTTGCTCATCGGTTAAGGAAGCCAATCATGAGCGATAGAGTTGTCGCAGACACGAAACCAATAGTTATTGAGCTTGAGCCTGGAGAGTACTGGTGGTGCCGCTGCGGCCGCAGTACAAATCAACCGTATTGCGACGGCTCCCACAAAGGCTGCGGCATAGAACCGCTTAAATTCGAACTAAGCGAGAAGAAGCGTGTCGCGCTCTGCACCTGCAAGGCGACCGGCAAAGAGCCGTTCTGCGATGGAAGCCATAAGGGCCTATGCTGAGCGTCGCACATAGTCCCGACACGGATGACTTCTTTTTATTCTGGGCGATCGTCGAAGGCCGCATCGACTGCGAGGGACTTGAGTTCGCATTCCGTCAGTTCGACACCGCTACGCTTAACGAGCTGGCATCAGAGGGTAAGTACGATGTTGTCGCTGTTTCGGCAGCCGCCTATCAACAGCTCCAACGCGACTATCTTATTCTCCCGCATGGAGCGAGCATCGGGAGAAACTACGGGCCGGTAATAGTTTCTCCAAAGAAACTAACTTTAGAAGATCTGAACGACGCAACTGTTGCGATCCCCGGAGCAACTACAACTTCCGCGGCAGTTTTTAAGAAAATTGCTCCACGAGCAACATGTGTCGAAGTGCCGATAGAGCCCTTTAAGCTGGTGTTCGATTACTTAAACCGCGGCGAGGTTGATGCTGCCTTGCTAATTCATGAGGGACAGATCAGCTATCGCTCGAGGGAACTTCACAAGGTCGTCGATATCGGAGCCTGGTGGCAAGAGAATTACAAGCTCCCTCTACCGCTGGGTATTAACGTCATAAAGCGTTCACTCGGCACGGAGATGATTGAAAAAGTGTCACGCGTCCTTTCGCGTTCGATCGCGTACGGCCTCGCGCACCGCGATGACGTGTTGAATGAGCTCGTCACACTGAACAACTCTCGAGAAGCCGATCTAACTTCGCAGTCGGGTGTTAAGGAATACCTTGAGCGGTACGCGAATGCTGATACGGCGCGTATGGACGACGATTGCTTAAAGGCGCTAAAGCTGCTGCTAGGCGAAAGCGTCGAGCTGGCGCTCGCTCCTTAAAGAGCCACGAACAATACCAGAAAAAAATACGCCACACTCACCACCCCGTTAAACGTGAAAAACGCACGATTAACACGACTCAGGTCGTCTTTGGTGACCAGTCGGTGCTGCGCTAGTATTACTGACGAGATACACAACTGTCCGATATAATACGCGGCTCCGAGTTCGGCCGCCCAGCCAACTGCAAAAAACAGAATGCAAGCCGCCCCGTGCAGGAAAGTCGACATTCGAAGCGCCCCCGCAATACCAAAACGCGCCGGGACAGAGTGCAGACCATGAGCAGAATCAAAATCTTTGTCCTGGCATGAGTAAAGTATGTCAAAGCCCGCGACCCACAGCAGCACTGCACCCATTAACAGCAGTGGAACAGCATCAACCCGCGGTACAAGAACCCACCACGCGCCGCCGGGCGCCAGAGCCAGAGCCAAGCCGAGCACTGCGTGAGACATCGAAGTGAAACGCTTCGTTAAGCTGTACCCCAGCAACACAGCAAGAACCACAGGTGACAACAACAGACAATGCATCCCGAGATAAGCCGCTGCCGCTATAAATACCGCGCAGGACAACAGCACCAGCATTCGCACGCTGCCGGCCGAGAGACTACCCGAGGGTAAGTGCCTATTCTGGGTTCTCGGGTTCTTCGCGTCGATATCGGCGTCGACCAAGCGATTAAAGGCCATTGCCGCAGTTCTCGCGCTAACCAAAGCGACAACAACCGCGACCGCCTTGTCGAATCCAAGACTCAGCGCGTCCGGCTCCCGCAGCGCGAGAATCAGGGACGACAGTGCGAACGGAAG
>JAUIIP010000016.1 GCA_030431555.1 bacterium | reverse complement strand
GGGACGCCGGCGGACGCAGTCCGCTAATCTGGTGAGGAATCCGTTCCTGGCGATTGTGTTGGGCAGCGGCAGAAATGCCCAGGGACGCCGGCGGACGCAGTCCGCTAATATTGTAAAAATCCGTTCCGGGCGATTTTCTTGCGCTTGGCGCAAGAAAAATGCCCAGGGACGGATTTGAACCGCCGACACGCGGATTTTCAGTCCGCTGCTCTACCGACTGAGCTACCTGGGCGCAGGCTTTAAGAAAGCCACCGAGGAGGTTTACGACAATGAGTATGGGGGAGTCAAACAGCTTTTTAGACTAAGCCGCTAGGGAATGATTACCCATCAGAGCTTTGCTGGAATTCAGCTACTACCTTCGTTTTTGAGGCTCTGCCGTGTAAGCCGAGGGCTAAGGGAAGGCCCAATAAGAACAATGAAATAGCCTCTACACATGCTCTGGAAAGAGCTTGAGGGAAGCTAATTGCCAGATCTGTAGTGCTGGCAACGCGCAGGCCCAGCGTGGCTTTTCCGAGCGATTTCCCGTGGTCGAATACAAAGGAAGTATTGTAGGCGACCCAAATCGCCGCTGCGAACGCGGCGGATACTATTGCAAACGGAGCGTTGACGCCGCTTAGCCAATCACTCAACGAGAGCAGGGAACTTAAAGCGTTCGGTGGGCCGAAAAACATCGCGCTGACGGCGACGGCGAGCGCGGCCACGGCGCTTACATCTATGAGTTTGGCCAAGACGCGCTTCCAGAGCTTAGCGTTCTCGTCTGAAACGATGAACATCACCTCTGGCACAAGCGCCGAACTCATCCCGCTTGGTGCTCCGATCGCTGTGCCTACGGCGAGCACTGCTTCTTCGAGACTTTCAGCCGTGCTGTCGCCGAGCATTTCCTCCAGCTTTCGTATTTCGTCTTCGAGTTCGCTGCTTTGAATAATTGCTGCGGCGGAGTTAGGCAGTTTCTCGGCAGTGCTGTCATAAGCTGCTTCGCCGCTTAATTCACGACTTGCCAAGTCGAAGAGGATAGTGGCGCTGTTTGTGGGCTGAAAGCTTACTAACTCTCCCGCGTCCATTTCAAAGTCTTCGGATGCACTCGCACAGCATGCGTAGAGTTCGTCTGACGCGCTGGTCCACAAGGCCGGACTTATCGTCGGCAGCTCGTTAATTTGCGAGAATGCGGCTACCGCAGGGCCGAAGTTCCTGTTTGCGGGCAAACTCTCGACATCATTCGCAGGCTGCTCCTGCGTCGTATGCGAGGGGTCGACTGTCTCGTGCACTGGGTAAAGTGCTGAGCGTATCGAGTGCGCATCTGCCTCGCTTATAGATGCGAGTGTGCTTACAAGCTGGTCAATTATTTCTTCAGTTGAGTGCGTGGAGCGGATCAGTGAAACATATTCTTCTACACTGCCTGGAATAGCTTCTAGCCGTGGCTGTTCGGGCGGTGCATCTTGCGGCTCGGATTCATCCGCCTCTGCCTCAGGTGCATCGGCTTCGACTATGACTGCAACTTCTTCGGTGACTTCTTCTGCAATCTCTTCCGGCGGCTGCGCTATCTGCGGCGCATCTTGCGGCTCGGGTTCATCCGCCTCTGCCTCAGGTGCATCGGCTTCGACTAAAACCTCGACTAGTTCTTCCTGCTGCGGTTCAGGGTCTGATTCTTCGACAACGTCGAGTACCTCAAGCATTTCCTCGTCGCCAACCGAAGAAACGTACGTCTCGACCTCATCCTCTGTTTCTTCCTCACTATCATCAACCAAAACGCTTAAAGTTTCGTCGCTGCCGATCGAGGCAAGGTAAGAAGCAATATCGTCATCAAGCCCGGCCGTTTCAGCCGTATCGCCCGAAGTCTCGTCAACTGACTCGGATGCAGGATCGCTGTGCTCATGCTCTGTTGGCACTAAGTGATCTTCGTTAGCAGCGCTGAGCTCAAGCGCCGTGATCATTTCGGGCGTTACTTCGTCCGGTGTGACTGTGGGCGGCTTCAAACTGTCGTCAAGCAATTGCTTGAGTGGGCGGTCGTTTGCTTTGGGTTCCTCCTCCTCGGGGTCTTCTAGAAGATGAGTCAGGACGTTCTCAGGAATTCCCGTCGATGATTCATCTTCGGCAAGTGCTTCTTCGGCAGCCGCCAGCTCGATTTCGAATTCATCATCATCATCATCATCACCATCTTCATCGTCTTCTTCTTCACCCTCGCCGGCGGTGTCGTCCTCTTCGCCAAAATCAAAGCTAACTTCGATGTCTTCATCCAGCAGGCCGGAGAGGTCAAAGGCTCCTTCCGAGCCGCGTTTTTTCGGCTTTTCAACTGCAACCGCTTCAACGTCAAAACTTACGTCGCCGATCATGCTGTCCAGCAGCTTCTCGAATTCGTCCTCATCCGTGTCTCCCAGGTCCAGGACCTCCGGAGCCACCTGCGGAATGTTTAAGCGCATTTCGCTTGGTTTAATATCTACACCCGCGATGGGTTCTTCGACTTCCGCCTCAGGTGGAACTAGATCATCGTCCTGTTGCGCTGTCGGTGGTGCTGCTGTTGAGTCAGCGTGCTTGTCCTTTAGGGTGACCTCCTCAGGAGGCGTCGCAGCGGGTTCTAGCTCGTCGACTGAATCAGCTGAGTCGCTCTGCTGGGGAGGCTCTTCTGAATTATCGACCGGTGCGACCGGTGCGACCGCTGCGGCGGATTCGCTTGCTGCGGATGGTTTTGTCGGAGCAGCATCCTTTGACGGCTCGGCTTGTTCCGGGAAGGAGACGAGTTCTTTACTCGCAGCTTCAAGCTCGGCGCTTCGCACCTCTTTTGCCGTTTTCTTTTTTCGGACCTTGCGCTTAACTTTCTTCTTTTCGCCAATACCCAAAAGCTGAAGCCAGTTTGAAGACTTTTTCGTTTTTGATGCCTTGGCTTTCGGGCTGCGCGGTGCTGATTTTTTAGCCTGACTCTTGCGGCGTCCCGCCTCGCGGTAGCGCCGTCTTAGCTCGTCAGCAGGAATATCCGGATGGGAGATCTTGACGCCAAGCCCTTCCTTGTGAGGGCGCAAATCCACGCTGCACTTTGGACATATGTCGCGCTTATCTGAAGATATGAAACTGCAAACGGGGCATTTCATTGGCGCTAAACGAAGGAAACCTATCTAAAAACGTAAAAACCAAAACTAAGTGAGTGGGTCTTAGCTGTTTCCGAGCATTGCCGAAGCTATGGCCGCAGCCGCAGTTGCAGCCGTTTCAACGCGCAGCACTTTGCGCCCTAAGGAAGCGGCTGTGTAGCCATGATCAAGAGCGGCTCGTTCCTCCGATTCGCTCAGTCCCCCTTCGGGTCCCACTACAAGGTAACATTCGGCATTTTCTGGGGATTTCTCAACTAAAGCCTCAGTCAGCCGAAAGCTGGGGGAAAAGGTAGTATTATCAGAGGCTTGTTCGAACCTAGCGGAAGCTGTCGACAGTAGTATTTTAATGTCCGGAGCGTTTCGTTCCTGCTGCCGGCCTGCGTGATACTTCATTGCCTCGGCGAGACTGGGCAAAATTTTGATGCGTGGCAAAGGTTCTTGAAAGCCCGACTGCTTCATTGCCGATGCCGCAATTCTGTCGAAGCGCGGAAGTTTTTCCTTGAGCCGGGCTGTCTTGAGGCTGCCCTGTGAACGCTCGGCTTGGAAGAAAGAAATACTGCTGACTCCCAACTCCACGCACTTTTCGACGATCGTGTCACAGGTCTTGGGTTTGGCCAGCCCCACCATAATGTGAATTGGCAGCGCAGCGGGTATTTGCAGCGGCGATTCAAGATCGGCTTTGGCTTCTCGGGGGCGAATTTCAGCAAGACTGCAGGTAAAAGCTTCCGGCGAGTCCACTGCGCTTGTGTCAAGCACCTCTATCGCCGCGCCCTGTGGGAGCCGAAGAACGCTGTGAATATGGTGAGCCTGTTCCCCGACGATAGTTACAATACTACCGGTGCGGGAGCCGCTTTCCACACTACCGATGATGAATCTGGGAATTCTTGAGCTAGTTCTTAGGCCCACGAAGGCTTGCGAACACCAAGGCTGTCCAAGCGCTCTTCTGCGGCGTCGATTCTGTCTAAGCCGTAAAAGCGCTCTTCTCCGATGACTATCATGGGAACATCAAATACTTGAAGCTTCCGACCGCGCTTGTAGAAACCCCGAACTCGTTCACGGGTGTCGTGCGTGCTAATGCGGCCTGCAAATTCGTTCGGATCGATATCCAGCTCGTCTGACAGCTGAATGAAGAACCCTTGGTCGTTCGGGTTTTCATATTCGCCCCACCAGCGGTCGAACATCTTGATGTTGTATTCGAGGATTATCCCGAGGTCCGCCGCAACGACCGCGCCGCGGATACTCTTTTCCGGGTCGAATTCGTTCTCGGGCCAATCGCTTTTCATCACCAGCGGCATTCCCTGCTTTTTGGCCAGGCGAACAACATCTTCGCGAATGTAGCTGGCTCGCTCGGGTGAGTAGTTCACGTTCTGGTGGCTGTGTCCGGCTGCTCGTGCCGAGAACGGCTGCCAAAGGACTTTTACGTCATACTTGTTCTCGATTTGAGACAGACGGTCGATTGCTAGATAGCAATATGGACACTGGAAAGAGTAGAAAATTTCAATAGTTTGTATCATTGCAGCCTTGAATCCATAACCACGATCGACTAAGCGTGTTTTCTTACCGTAAATACATTAAAAGTCAAACAAATTGGGGAAAACAGTCCCTTGGATTACTGGCGCTCGAGCTTGAAACTAGATAATGTCAGTACGTAATAGAGAAGATGCCTGGGGCGGCGCCTGGCGCATGACTTGGCAGAACGCCCCAATAGCCGCAAAATGTTTGCGTAAATTACACTTACGGTGATTGGTCGATGAAACGACGTGAGGAAATGACGCTGGTTGAGCGTCTCTACGTAGTTGAAATACTAAAAGGTTTTTGTATCACCTTCGGGAATTTGCTCCGTAACCTAGCGAATTTTTTGCTGCTGACTTTTGGAATCAAGAAGCGCAGCCAAACCGACTGGGCGGCAACAATTGAATACCCCGATGAATGGATGCCGTACGCTCCGGCTTTTCGCGGTCGCCACAGGTTGACCCTGGACGAGAGCGGGGCAATCAAATGCACCAGTTGTTTTCTTTGCGCGACTGCCTGCCCCGCCCAGTGCATTTACATTGAACCGGCAGAGCATGACGATCCAAACATCGAAAAGTTTCCCCATCGCTACGAAATTGACACGCTTCTTTGCATATACTGCGGCTACTGCGTGGAAGCCTGTCCTGTTGACGCCATTAGAATGGATACCGGGATTCATCCGGAGATCTATCCTCCCGACCCTCGTGCGTTCATTGAAGACAAGGAAACCTTAATGAAGCGCTCGCGGATCCTTGAAGACAAGGGACCAGAGGCTCTTTTTCGGGCTCATCTCGAGCGAATGCGTGCAATCGAAAAACGGCCGTTCGACCATTCGACCGATGCCCCTCAGGTGTAGCAACTTAGCCGGTCAGCTTCTGACCTGCCTGTTAGTCCTGCTTTGCCCGATCGCTGCCGCTTTTGCCGCGGATGAAGCTGCCCCGGACTCAGTGCCCGCTGCTCAGCCGCCTGCGCAGGAAGCTCAGGGGCTAGAACTACCCAAGGGTGTCCCGCCGATCCCTGCGCCGGACGATGAAGGAGCCAAGCTTTTCATCTCCTCAAAGAACGTATCTCTGTTTCATGAGATTTTGATTGCCCCGCTTGCGGCATGGCTTAAAGAGGGCAAGCTTATTATCCGAGTCGTTAAGGATTTAAACTTCCCCTGGAGTTACCTTCCGCCGTGGGACGGAGCCGGCTCGGCCGAGGACTACTATTCTCTAAAGTCCGATCGCAGTCTGCTGTTAAAGGACTCGAATGGTGCTGAGCGCGGTTTTCCATTCGGCAGCGCACAGCAGATATCGGAAGAGAAAGACCCGGAAGCCAAAGCCTATAAAATTCTCTGGAACGAAGCTTACGCTCAGCGAATGGGGCGCTCTGTCTTGTACGAGCTCGACCTGTCATGGGTAGGCGCCCAGTCCTTACTTCGCTACAGCACAGGCGGTCTCTTTAAGTACTACCCTCAAGTTGAAGCAGCAGAGCAGGACGATTTGTTCATGCAGGAGGCGTTTCAGCTTTTAGATCCCCCGGTAGTATTTGGCTTCAGCAGCATAACTTGTCGTTATTTGTCCGGCGAAGAAGACAGAATGTGGATTTATTCCCCGGTGACGGGTCGAGATCGCATGCTGCTCTCTTCTAATCGAAGCGACAACATTGTCGGCAGTATTATAACTAGCGACGATGTCTTTGTATGGTCAGGAAAAGTTCAGGCGTTTAACGCGAAAGTAGTCGACGAGCGGGTGCTCCTGGCTCCGTTCTCGTCGCTTAGAGTGTACGACACGGCTGCCAGCGACTCCTTTGCGCCGGGAGTCAAAGCCATGGGTTCAGTTTCTGCGCATCCGACGGAAGAAGCTGAAACCGAGGAGACAGGCAAAGCCAGTAATATTCATGCCAGGGTCGTGCGTGCGCCCTATCAGACCCGAGCAGGCACCCCTTCGATAGTGCTATGGAATCATCAATCGAAGCGCCTGCCTCGAGCAGCTCCCTGGGCGCCGGTAAGTGTGTTTTTTGTGCCGCGAGATTTTTGGATTTTGGAACTAAGTCCGCGCGATCCATTTTACACGACCGGTAAAATGATTCTGGCGGTAGATAAGCAGTCCATGCTTCCCTTTTACAAAGTTGTTTATGATCGCGACGGAAGTTTGCTCAAGACTGTCATCGGCAGCTGGGGCTTGGCCCGTGAAACTGAAGCCTCTCCTCGATTTCCATTTGCTGCATTCGTGCTGGTCGTGCATGCCAAGGAAAACAAAGTTTCAACTCTGACGACTCAGCAGGTGGCTTTTGTTGAGAACTTGTCTGACGAGGGCAAGGAGCTGCTAGAATTGCTCGATATCGCCAAATACCGACCGGAAGGCGAGGAAAGCAAAAAGAAGAAATAACTGATAGAATGTTCTTGGCGGCAAAGTAAGCACTGCAACGGGAATCGAATAATATGGCTGACTACAACATTAAAGAAATGGTCGATAAGTACGTCGAAGACGGGGTGATGACTCGCGAGGAGCACGAGGAATTTATCAAGCTTGTGCATCAGGACGGTGTTATCGACGACGAGGAGTCTGAGCAGATTTCACGTATCTTCAGCCTGATAAACGAAGGCAAGCTCGTGATCGTTGATGAGATGCGTGAGAAGTTTGAGCAAAAACGCCAAGAAGACGCGCAGAAGCTCGGCAACGTAGAAGAGGACGACGAGTGAATGCGGCCCTAGAGCGCAATGGCGGCGATGCCGCAAAAATGCAAGAGTCCCACTACGGCTGCTAGACCGATTACATTCATCCAGACTCCGGCGCGCATCATCTGGCGCAGGGGTACTTTTCCTGTCCCGAAAACAATCGCATTCGGCGGTGTCGCAACCGGAAGCATGAAGCCGTAGCTCGCAGCCAGGCAGGCAGCGAGTACCGGTGCATAATCATCGGCGGCAGCGCCGCTGGGAATAGCTCCAATCAAAATCGGAATAAGTATGCTCGTGCTCGCGGTGTTCGAGGCGAGCTCCGTGACTAGCAGCGCTACCAAAGCGGAGGCGGCAATAAGCGCCAACTGATTGCTGCCCACGGCTTCAAACACCAGCTCGCCAACGAGCTTGGTAAGGCCTGTATCTTGAAGCATCGCACCTAAGCAAAGGCCGCCGCCGAAGAGCACTATCGTGCCCCAGTCGATTGTCTTTGCATCTTCCCATGTTAAGTTTGCTTCGCTGCCGCCGCGCTCAGCAGGCATCAGGAACAGCGCCAAGCCCGCACCGAGCGCCACAGTAGACATCGGCATTCGTTGCTCCATCCAAATTGCAGCAGCGCTGCCAGGGGCGGCTGCTGAAAGGATCCCCGGCATGACCCAGAGCACGAGTGCACCAAAGAAACAGAGCGCTACTTGTTTCTCTGCGCGACTCATTTTCCCCAGTCGTGCGAGTTCTTCTCTGAGATGTGCTCTGAGTTTTACGAACTTTGCATGCTCATAGCCCTTAACCGGAAAGACCACGCAAAACATGGCTATGGAACAGAGGAACATCGTAATTGCGACGGGAAAGGCGAATAGAACCCAAGATAGAAAAGAAACGTCGATATCTCTAAGGTCTTTCAGAAACCCTAAGGTTATCAGGTTGGGAACTGTGCCGACGGGTGTAGCAATTCCACCGATGCTTGAGGAGTACGCAACCAGCAGCAGAAGGAAAACGGTCGCTCGTGCAGTCCGCTGATGGTCGTCGTCTTCCTTGCATAGGATGCCCATGATTCCAATGACTATCGGGCAAAGAGTGGCGGTAGTCGCAGTGTTTGAGATTACCATGCTTAGGAAGAACGAAACGCACCCAAGCGTGCAGGCAATACCTAAAAACGATGTGCCGCCGAGCGGGGAAGAGAGGAGTTTGTAAGCGATGCGCATGTCAAGCGAGTGCTTTTGCATCGCTCTGGCTAGAAAGAAAGCTCCGACGAACAAATAAATTATCGGATTACCGAAAGGCTCCATAGCCTGCTTCGCGGTCAGCAGTCCGAATAGAACTGTTAAGACCGGGATCAGAAGCGCCGTGGCGGGAAGGGGCGCAGCCTCTGTTACCCAGAGCAGTGTGGCAGCGCCGAGCGTAGCCAGGCCCATCGCCTGCTGGTAGGGAAGCGCGTTAGACAGATAAAGAATGTAACCGATAATTGGAGTGAAAATCAGCGCAACGGCAATCAGTCGAAGACGCAAGATTCTATCCCCCCTTGGATGCAGCAAACAATCTGTCGAACATTATTGCAGCGGCACTGCGAACGGACAAATGATTGTAGCTCGTGGGACCAAACAGGGGCTCAAGATGGCGGTCGCTGCGCTCAAGAACTTCCGGCGCCAGACCCCAGCCTGTGCCGAACACTAGAACCTGAGGACGTTCTACAAAGGGTAGTGCCGCTCGATACTCTGCAATCGAGCTGCTAACGTCTGAGGATTTAGCTGATGTTGTAACCAGCTCCGGGAGTTTTCCGGTTCTGGTTTCGATATCGAGAATCATGTCATCCAGAGTGGGAACGATGCTTAGTATTTCAAGCGCCTCGGTGCGATTCGGATTGTATTCGAGTCCGAAGCCCTCGGCCCAGTGCTGGTTGATTTTCTCGGATAATGTTCTCAAGGCGCGCACGGGGTGGACGATGTACAGCCTCGATATCCCGTAGGTTTTTGCGGAACGCGAAATGTCATGGAGGTCGATCGTGGTAATCGATGAAGTGATCGTGTCGCCGCGCTTATCTACTACGGGAAAGTGGACCAATGCTGCGCTGACTTCCTCGGCGGGCTTAGGCGGGTCCTCCGGCAAATCCGGCCGTCTGCGCCAGGTGTCCAGCTCAGCTTGCTGCTTTCTCCACTGATCAATTGCCGCGTGATTTCCGGATAGAAGCACTTCAGGTACAAGCGATCCTTCGAAATCCTGAGGTTTGGTGTACTGCGGGTATTCCAGCCTGTCACTCTCGAATGATTCTTCGCTAATCGACTCGCTGTTGCCGAGCACTCCCGGCAGCAGTCGACAAATGCCCTCGATTACAATCATCGCCGGCAGTTCGCCGCCCATTACTATGTAGTCACCGATGCTTATTTCATCGTCGACCAAGGAATGAGCAATGCGTTCGTCTACACCTTCGTAGCGCGGGCAAAGAAAGATGAGTCCCTTGCCGTCGCGGCAGTGCTGAGAGAGCTCGTGCAGTTTGCTTTGCTTTAAGGGTTTGCCGCGAGGAGTCAGCAGCACCACTCGCGCGTCGGGATCGTTTGCCTTTGCAGCGCATATTGCTTTCTTTGCCGGTTCCGGTCGGAGAACCATTCCTGAGCCTCCGCCGTATGGACTGTCGTCGACCTGTCCCTGATTGTTGATCGCGAAGTCTCTTAAGTGGATTGTTTCGACAGAAGCAATCGAGTCTTGCACCGCACGGCGCATCAAGCCGTTTGATGAAAATTCCCGAAGTAGTTCGGGGAAAAGAGTGATTACTTGGAAGCGAATCATAGTGCGGCATCTAATAGCAAATTCCGGCCCACTGTGCTAATCAGACTAGGTATTTTCGCGCTTATGAAAACGACTGAGGACCGTGCCTTATGGCTAAGAGATTGTGGGATAAAGGCGGCTCGCTTGATGAAGCAGTGCAGCAGTTTACGGTCGGTAATGACCCGGAGCTGGATCTGGCATTAGTGCGCTGGGATTGTTTCGGCTCGGCCGCTCACGCTCGTATGCTAGCTGAAGCAGGAATACTTTCGAAGAAGGAGTTACCGGGGATTTTGCAGGCGCTTTCAGAGGTTCGGGATACCGCCTTGAGCGGCAAGTTTACTATACCTACCGAGCTTGAGGACTGTCACACCGCAATCGAATCGGCGCTGGTAGAAAAGCTCGGTGAAAGCGGAAAGAGAATCCACGCCGGTCGTTCGCGAAACGATCAAGTAATTACGGCGATGCGCTTATACCAGCGCGCAAGTTTGATCGATCTGCTGCTGCAGGTTTCGAGATGGTGCGAGGCGATGTCCGCTCGCGCTGCGGAGCTGGGTGATGTCGATATGCCCGGCTACACTCATCTTCAGCGTGCGATGCCTTCAAGTATCGGGATGTGGATGCATGCCTTCATAGAAGGCGGCCTGGACACTATTCGCTTTGGACTCTCGGTTCTCGAAGGCTTGGATTCCAACCCGCTCGGCGCTGCTGCCGGATTTGGTGCTTCGCTGCCGCTCGACCGAAACTTAACCGCCGAATTCATGTCATTCTCGCGAGTGCAGCGAAGCCCGATCGATGTTCAGAACAGCCGAGGCAGACTTGAGCTGCGGGTGCTGCGCTGGTGCGAGGAGGTCTCGTCTCTGATCGAGAAGCTGGCTTGGGATATGCACCTTTATTTTTCAGAGGAGTTTGGTTTTCTTGATTTGCCGACTGAGCTGACCACCGGGTCATCAATTATGCCGCAAAAGCGCAATCCCGATGTTCTCGAGCTGCTTCGGGCGCGAGCTTCGCGGGTTAGGGGAGCTGCGTCGGAGCTGGCGTGGGTAGTGGGCAAATTGCCGTCGAACTATCATCGCGACTACCAGTACTCGAAGGAGCCGGTAATGAAAGCCGTTGCTAATACCGCTGAGTCGCTGGACATGATTCGACATGTCGTAGGCTTGTTTACAGTAAACAAGGAGGCGCTCGCAGCTGCGATGACCCCTGAGTTGTATGCGACATACTATGCTTACAGACTTGTCGGCGAAGGAAAGCCGTTTAGGGACGCCTACCGGGAGACGGCGGAAAAGGTGAAAAAAGGAGAAATCGACGTCGCAAGTCTCAAGGGTGACGCGCAGGCAATTAAGCAGCGGGCTGCGGACGGGATCGACAGCGCGTCGAAAGAGCTGAGCAGCCTGGTCAGCGAAATCACTCAACTTCAGAAGCGATTCGCTGAGAGTGAGCGCAGTGTGTACGTTCTAGAATCTGTCTAGGTCGCGAATGGAACTTACAGTCGCAGGGGCCGGCAAGGCCGCAACAGCGATTGCCTCGATGCTGGCGGCGGGCGGTGTGCCGATTAAGGCGCTTATCGCAAGGAGTGAGGAGTCACTGCGCCAAGCGGCGGCCTTAACCGGAGCCGAAAATACCATTTGCGCTGACATTACCTCAGACTGCGCCGCGTGCTCCGATGCACTTAGCGGCAGCATACTTTTGCTGATAGCTGTTCCGGACGACTCAATTGCCCTGGCCGCACGCACACTTTGCTCGCAGCGAGACGACTGGTCAGGCAGCTCGGTCGTGCACCTCAGCGGTGCGACGGAGCTATCGACGCTCGAGTGTTTCAGGAAGTTGGGAGCTCGAATCGGCGTATTCCATCCCTGCATTCCTATTAGGCGCAGGCAGCCTTCTCTCCCGTCCGAGGTTGTCTATACCTTTGAAGGTGACGAGTTTCTCGGGGCCTCGCTTGAAGAATTTGTTGCGGCTTGGAACGGAACCTTCATTAAGCTGAATGCGGTAAATAGAGCGTTGTACCATTGCGGGACGTTGTTTGCCGCCGGTCATTTGGCGGCGCTGATGAGCTGCGCGGCGCGCTCGGTTCAGCGCTCCGGGGTATCGGAGGAGGACGCGCGTGAGATAATGCTCTCAGTTGCGCGGGGGGTCTTCACGAGCTTAGAGCGCGGCGTAAGCTTCGAGGAAGCGATTACCGGCCCGTTTGTTCGCGGAGACGAGTCGGTTATCTCTCGCCACAATGATGCCCTGCAGAAGTTCTTTCCTGAGGCGTCCCCAACTTACGCCGACTTGGGAGAACTCAGCCGGCGGCTAATCGCAGACATCAAACAATAAAAAAACCAGCTCAAAATTAATTGAACTGGTTTTTAAGCGTCGATTTGAATCCCCACATTACATGGAGAAATTTGAAATCTATTTGCTGGCAGCTTTGCGCTTAGCGCGGCTCGCCTGGAGTTTATCGAGGCGTCTCTTCTCGATTTCCTCGTAGTAGCCCGGAATTTCTTTCGCGATAATACTTTGGACGGTCTGCGAAGGCTTTGCGCCATGCTCGATCCAGTATTTTGTGCGCTCTTGGTCGAGCTTGATTGCCGGAGGATCTTGCAGGACATCATAGGTCCCCAGCATTTCAAGGAAGCGTCCGTCTCGACGCTTCTCGGCGTCTGCCGCGACGATGCGGTAGAACGGCCGCTTAGTACGTCCTCGTCTTGAAAGTCTTAATGCTACAGCCACAGTTTGTTCTCCTTTTTGTTTACGGCTGATTTATCGCAGTCCCGGCGGAAGTTTTGCCCCGCCCTTCATCATTCCAGCTAGGCTTGCTAGGCCCCCGGGACCCATTTTCGAAACCCGTTTCATTACTTTGCGCATATCAGTGAACTGTTTGAGAAGCTTGTTGACGTCCTCAACAGTTGTTCCGCTGCCGTTTGCAATTCTGCGCCGGCGGCTCCCATCGATTAGCGAATAATTCTCTCGCTCCTTCGGAGTCATTGAGAGAATCATTGCCTCAATGCGCTTGAACTCTTTCTCGGCTACGCCCTCGTCGAGTCCCTTAGCCAGCTTTCCGGCACCGGGAATCATTTGCATCAGAGAACTTACAGAGCCCATTTTTTTCAGGGTCTGCAGCTGAGCATAAAAATCCTGCAAAGTGAACTCGTTTTTCTTGAGCTTCTTTTGCAGTTTTTTCGAGTCTTCTAAGGTGATTGTTTTGCTGGCTTTTTCGATCAATGTCAAGACATCGCCCATTCCGAGGATTCTTGATGCCAGTCGATCGGGGTGAAAAGGCTCCAAAGCCTCGAGTTTTTCACCTAAGCCAATGAATTTTATTGGTTTTTCTGTGGCGGCTTTCATCGACAGCGCAGCTCCGCCGCGGGCGTCGCCGTCTAGCTTGGTAAGCACAATCCCATCGATGTCTAGACAGTCGTCAAAGCCTTTAGCGACGTTGACCGCCTCCTGACCAGTCATGGCATCGGCTACCAGCAGAATTTCATGCGGTTCGACGTTTTCAACGATGTCGACAAGCTCGTCCATCAAATCAGAGTCGATTTGTAAGCGACCGGCAGTATCAAGGATCATAATGTCGAAGCCGGAGCGGCGGGCGTAGTCTTCGGCGCGCTTCGCTATGTCAACCGGGGAGTCGTCTACCGTAGAATCAAATACTTCTACGTCTAGTTGTTTCCCCAAAGTCTTAAGCTGCTCAATTGCCGCAGGTCGGTAGACGTCGGCAGGCACCAGCAAGGGGCGCCGCTTTCTTTCGTCGCGCAGGTATCTCGCAAGTTTCCCGCAGGAAGTCGTTTTCCCCGAGCCTTGCAGACCGACGAGCATTAACACCACGGGCGGCGCGTTGTTTAAATTCAAGTCTACGTGCTCGCCCATTGCAGAGATAAGCTCTTCATGGACGAACTTGATGACCATCTGACCGGGGTTTAGATTTTTCTGAACTGATTTGCCGAGCGATTTCTTGCGGACGTTTTCACAAAAAGACTTTACGACTTGATAGTTAACGTCCGCCTCGAGCAGAGCGCTGCGGATGTCGACTAGGGCCTCGTCGACATCCTTTTCTGACAGTTTTACCTGTCCTTTTAGCTTACGAAAGGTGCCTTCAAGCTTTGAAGAAAGTGATTCAAACATTTAACTAAGCCAAATATGCTCCTGCTCGGGGAAGCCGCTTTTTACCATAGATGATCGATTGGGTCAGGTCTGCTGGGGCAGGATCGTCGTATTTAGGGCAATTTCCTTGTGCCGGGCCGCCTAGCGGCGCTCTATAGTTTGGCTTTACCCACCGCTCGCCTTAAAGAATCCTCGATGTCGCTCACAGAGCATGGGTGAACAAAATAACTGCTGGCACCGGCCTTTACCGAGGCGACTACCTCTTCTTTGGAGGGCTCGGAGCTGTATACGACAATGGCAATATTCGGCTTCTCTTTCTTTATTTCTCCAACCAAAGTCAGGCCATCCATCCTCGGCAGCTTAGTGCAGGTGAAGACGATGTCGTATTTTTTGCGCTTGATGCTGTTCATCGCTGCCTCGCCGTCAGGCTCACTGTCCACATCGGCAGCTTTGTAGCCCAAGTTGGCGAGGATGCTTCTGATGGTCCTCAAACGGGTAGTATCCGGGTCGACGATTAAAACTTTCATGCTGGGCGGTCCGCGCTGTCGTTCTCCATTAGCAGCATCTCAATGCAGCGGTCACAGGCTACAAGGAATTTCTATCTATTTTGACCGAAGCAAACAAAGCTTTTCTAAGTATATCCATATAAAAAGATTAACCACTATATGTGCAGTTATTGTATTAGTAATTAAGTCATTGTAGGTAGTTAACTTCTGACTCCGCAGTGATCTGCGTCAGTCGTGTATGCAGATTCGATCTGTTATTAGAGAGTCTCGTCATTTTATACAACGGAGCGCCTTAATGAAACGGGGAGCAGCGCTCGCTGCAGGAAAAAAGGTAGGAATTTTTGCGCCAGGTTCGCCCGCGAGTCCGCAGCGGTTTGAGAAAGGGTGCGCTGCTTTGCGAAAACTCGGTTTCGAGATAAAGGTGCCGCTCGATCCGAGCGCTTACTACGGCAAATATGATTTTGGCTTTGCCAGCGAGTCTGTTCAGGCGCGAGTTGCCGCATTGCACGACCTACTCGCTGATGACGAAGTGGCTGTTATCATAGCGGCAAGAGGTGCCTACGGCACGCTTGAGCTGCTGCCATTTATCGATTTCGACCTGGTAGGCAGAAGTTTGAAGCCGATAGTCGGGTATTCGGATGTTTCGACCCTCTTGCTGCCTGTTTACGAAGCGGCAAATGCTCCTGCGATTCACGGCCCAACTGTGAGCAAGGAATTTGCCGAATATTTCGAAAACGATGATTCAAAGCAAAGCGTCGATCGTCTGATGGCTATGCTTTGCGATCCGGGTTTTAGATTTGAACAAAATGCCAAGGAGCTGCGCCGAGGTACTAGTGCGGGCAAGGTGGTCGCGTCGAATTTAACAGCGCTGACAACATTGTTGGGGACTCCGTGGGAAGCATCTCTGGATGATAGTATTCTGTTTGTCGAAGATATTGGCGAGGCGCCCTTTCGCATTCAGCGCTGCTTCGAGCAGCTGCGACTTGCGGGAAAGTTAAAAAAGCTTCAGGGGCTTGTCCTCGGACGCTTTGACCGCTGCGAGGCTAAGCACGGACCTTCGGTAGAAGACGTTTTTTCTTGGCTCGTTAATGAAATACTGCGCGAAACGGATTTCCCGGTGATTACGGGCTTTCCGTTCGGCCATAACGGACTAAATATCCCTCTGCCGCTTGGTGCAGAGGCACAGATAGATTCAGGAACGGTGCGGCTGCTGAGTTCTCCGGTAGCTTAGGCACATCAGGAAGAAAGATGGATTGGTCTAAAGTTAGTGCTGCACTCGAAGAAGCATCAGGGGACGGCAAAGTCTTCCCCGGAGCGGTGCTATTGGTTGGAAGGGGAGGCGAGGTTCTCTTTGAGAAGGCCGTAGGCTTTCGCTCGCTGACGCCTTCGCGCTCAGAGATGGCAGCTGACACGGTGTTCGATGTTGCTTCGCTTACCAAGGCGCTTGTAACGACTTCGCTCGTTATGCAGCTCGCTGCGGAAGGCAAGTTGGATGTAGACAACCGGGTGTCTCGGTTTTTTCAAACCTTCGGCACTTACGGAAAGGAGCAGATGACCATCCGGCATTTGCTTACGCACTCATCGGGCTACCCCGACGTGATTCCTTTTTATCGCCGCATTCAGGAGGCCGATCGGGCGGAGCGCGCGGGCATAATGGGAACGCGAGCTGCTGCACAGCTGGTCTACAACGAAATATTTCGTGCGCGTCTTGAGAACATGCCGGGCAAAGCTGCCAAATACAGCGATGTCGGTTTTATTCTTCTCGGCGATGTCGTTGAAGTAGTCAGCGGGGGCAAGGCTTTAGACAGGCTGGCCACTGAACGGCTGTTCGCGCCGCTAGGCCTGCGTAACAGTGGTTTTATCGACCTGGCGCAGCTTAAACGCAGCGGCCTTGAAGCCGTAACCGAGCGAATTGCTCCAACGGCTGATTGTTCCTGGCGCAAAAGAGTTCTTTGCGGCGAGGTATACGATCAAAACGCCTGGGCGATGGGAGGAGTTGCCGGCCATGCCGGGCTTTTCTCCACGGCTGCGGATGTTCATAGGATTGCCTCGGAACTGATCGAGTGCTGGCACGGGCGTGGTGAGCTTTTTTCTCGCGATATTGTGCGGAAGTTTTGGAAGCGAGATGAGACGGTGCCGGGCTCAACCTGGGCGCTCGGATGGGATACTCCGACGAGAGGCAGCAGCAGCAGTGGTAGTTACTTTTCGTCATCTGCCGTGGGGCACTTGGCCTATACCGGCTGTTCGCTTTGGATCGAACCCGAGAAGGAACTGGATGTAGTTTTGCTTACCAATCGAATTCATCCGTCGATCGACAACGTTAAAATCCGTGACTTCCGTCCGAAAATTCACGACTTGGTGATGGAGACAGTCGGTTGCGCAGAGTAGCTTGGCGTTTATCTTGACTGAGAATACTGACACGACTCCTGGCGCAAAAGACCTGCAAGGCTTGAATTACCTGGCGCAGCATGCGCTTTGGGACGGCTCACGTGAGTTTTCTCTGGATATTCCCACCCGGCTTTGCCGTGAGCTCGGAAACCCTCAGGATTCTTGCAACACGGTTCACGTAGCAGGAACAAACGGCAAAGGTTCGGTCTGCGCGATTCTTTCGGCAATTTTTCGAGCGGCAGGTTTTCGGACCGGGCAGTTCACGTCGCCGCATTTGTGCGATCCTACCGAACGCTGTCTCATTGACTCGCTGCCCTGTGCTGAAGCGTGCTTCGATAGCGCCCTGCTGGAGGTTAAGGCCGCAGCTGAACGCTGTGGAGTCGACCCGTCGTATTTCGAGATTAGCGCTGCTGCCTCTTTTGTGGAGTTCAAGAGGTCCGAGGTTGATTGGGCCGTAGTTGAGGTTGGGCTTGGCGGGAGACTCGACGCAACAAATGTCATAAAGCGGCCGCAGGCAAGCGTAATCACTTCTATCGCTTTCGATCATACTCATGTGCTGGGCGACACACTTGCGCTAATTGCCGCTGAGAAAGCCGGGATCATAAAAGCTGGGGTTCCGGCGTTTGCAGGTAAGCTGGAGCCGGAGGCTTTTGATGTAATTGCCGAGACGGCAGATCGCGTCGGTTCGCCGCTGATACGGGTGGAGGACCGAGACAGGGAACTGGTTGTGTCAAGTAAGCTAGCGCTCCGCGGTGCCCATCAGCAGGATAACGCAGCTCTGGCGGTCAGAGTTGCGAGGCACTTATCTATAGTCGAGAGTGACATCAAGACTGGATTGCGCTGTGTGCGTTGGCCCGCGCGTCTTGAGTACTTTGCTCCTAAGTCCGAAAATTGTGCTGCGGTGCTGCTTGATGCTGCACATAATCAAGCCGGCGTCGAATCTGCGCTGCGCTATCTTGCAGAACTGCTCGAAAAGCGGTCGGCGCTCAGTTCAATCGTTTTCGTCGTAGCTGCGCTTGAGAGAAAAGATTGGGGAGAGATGGCTCGCCAGCTTACGGCGTTTCGAGCGCAATCAAGCGCTGAGGTGGAATTCGTTGCAACGACTTGCGGCAGCAAGGCAAGCGTTCCTACGGAACAACTTGCTGAGAAGCTCGACGGCGCGCAGCAGATCGGCAATCCTGTCGAAGCGCTTCAGTCTGCCCGGCAGCGCGGTTCGGCGACTCTCTGCGTAGTTATCGGCTCGTGTTACCTCGCCGGCGCAGTCAGGCCGAGCCTGTGCGGCAAGGCATTTTCCACCTGGGACGAGAGTGAATGTTCTAATCCTGTATACAAAGCCTAAGGCTCTCGCAGTCCGCTAACATCCTGTTATTACTTCTCTAAGGCCTCGCTAACGCCGCGCTAAGAATTGGCGTTTGACCTCATGTATTGGTCTGTGTATTGGTAGGAAATAGCTGTGAGATCATTGAAATTTTTTCAGGGCAGTTCGAAGACTTGTCGAAAGAATCGGGGATTTTTCCCACCAGACAAGGTTTCTAAGCGCGGGTGGCGAGAGTTGATCTAAGTCAATTCTCTCCGCCCGTGCTTACAGTTTCACATTCGGAGTGAAGCGCACTATGCGGAATTGGCCTAGCGAAGAAGGAGACAATCCTATGGCCAAACAACGTTCAGGAGGACGACAGTTCGACCCGGCGATCGATCTCGGAGGTGTTCCGCTGATGAGCGATGGCGAAAGAGCAGTTCGCATCGCAAATCCGCGCACGCCTGTGGTTCACACACCGCGCCAGCAGATCGGCCCACCGACTCCCGGCACATCGCCCCGTAGCACGCCGCCGTCCTCCAGTCTCGCCGTTACTCCCGTCGCAGGACGTGGGCTTCTCGGCGAAACGGATTACCCGTTCGACAGCTAGTTCACTCTGAACTCAGCCAACAACGGGTAGCGTCTCTCCCTCCTCGGCCGCGCCGGCTCCACACATTCGTCTCATCTCGTGTGGAGTCGGCCGGCTATTTGAGGTTCGTTAGAAGCGTTCGCGGTGGATAATCCCTTACTGTTTCGGCAAGCTGCTAGCCAACCATGCGAAGGCCCTTATCCGGGGCTGAAACGCTAATGTCGAGATTGTCGCCTTTTGCATCAACCAATACCGCAGCGTCATCACTAATTTCGCCGGCAATAATCGCTCGCCCAATTTGCGTTTCCAGCTGGCGCTGGATGTAGCGCTTAAGCGGCCGCGCTCCGTAGGTCGGGTCGTACGCTTCCTTAGCAATCAGCTCCTTTGCGGATTCGGTCAATTCGAGCGAGATGTTACGCTCGCCCAGTCGTTTGGCGAGTGTCGCTACCTGCAAGTCGATAATTCGTTTTATCTCGCCCATGGTCAGCGGGGAGAACAAGATGATCTCATCGACTCGGTTTAAAAACTCGGGTCGAAAACGACTTCGCAGTTCTTGGTTAACCTGGTCTCGCGCTGTCTTCGTTACTTCCCCCTTGTCGTTAACCCCTTCAAGCAAGTACTGGGAGCCGATGTTGGAGGTCATAATGATAACAGTGTTCTTGAAGTTGACCGTTCTCCCTTGAGAGTCAGTTACGCGGCCGTCGTCAAGAATCTGCAGCAAGATGTTGAACACGTCTCCATGAGCCTTCTCGATCTCATCGAATAATACGACCGAATACGGTTTGCGCCTGACGGCTTCAGTTAACTGTCCGCCTTCTTCGTAGCCGACGTAGCCCGGAGGGGCTCCGATTAAGCGCGATACAGAGAACTTCTCCATATACTCACTCATATCTATGCGAACGATATTTTCTTCGCTGTCGAAAAGGCTTTCCGCGAGTGTGCGGGCCAACTCAGTTTTTCCGACGCCGGTCGGCCCAAGGAAGATGAAGCTTCCGATCGGGCGTTTGGGGTCCTTGATTCCCGAGCGCGCTCTGATAACTGCGTCGGCAACGAGGCCGACCGCTTCGTCCTGGCCGATCACCCGCTCATGCAGAATCTCGTCGAGTTTCAGCAGCTTCTCCCGCTCGCCTTCAACCAACTTGACCACAGGTATCCCGGTCCAGCGCGAAACTATCTCTGCGATTTCTTCTTCTGTTACCTCTTCCCTCAGCAGTCGGCCTGCATCGTGTTTATGTTCAAGGCTTGCCTCTTCCTCAGCTAATTTTGCCTCTAGCTGCGGCAGAGTGCCGTGCTTTAGCTCAGCTGCTTTATTCAAGTCATAGTCCAATTCGGCCTTTTCGACCTGGTGTCTGACCTGTTCAATCTCACTGCGCAAGCTCTGGAGTTTCTCGATACCACTTTTCTCAGCTTCCCACTGCGCCCGCATCGAGTCCGCTTTAGCTTTCTGTTCTGCTAGTTCCTTCTTCAGTGCAGCAAGCCGTTCCTTGCTCGCTTTGTCAGTTTCCTTTTTCAGTGCGGCTTCTTCGATTTCGAGCTGCATCACCCGACGTGTTACCTCGTCAAGTTCTGCCGGCATCGAGTCGATTTCGGTACGAATCATTGCACAGGCCTCGTCCACCAAATCGATCGCTTTGTCGGGGAGGAAGCGATCGGAAACGTAGCGGTTAGACAGGACCGCCGCCGAAACAAGCGCGCTGTCGAGAATTCGCACACCGTGGTGGACCTCGAACCGCTCGCGAATACCGCGCAAAATCGAAATTGTGTCTTCGACGCTGGGCTGATCTACAAGTACCGGCTGAAAACGACGCTCAAGCGCCGCGTCTTTTTCAATGTACTTTCTGTACTCATCGAGAGTGGTTGCACCGATGCAGTGCAGCTCGCCTCGAGCCAGCATCGGTTTAAGCATGTTGCCGGCATCCATCGCGCCGTCTGTCTTTCCTGCTCCGACAATCAAATGCAGCTCGTCGATAAACAGAACAATTCGTCCTTCCGACTGCGTGATCTCATGCAGAACGGCTTTGAGGCGTTCTTCGAACTCGCCGCGGTATTTCGCACCAGCGACCAATGATCCCATATCAAGGGCGAATATCGTCTTGTCTTTAAGACCTTCGGGGACATCGCCGCGCACTATTCGCTGTGCCAATCCTTCGGCGATCGCTGTTTTACCCACGCCGGGTTCTCCGATAAGGACCGGGTTGTTTTTTGTCTTCCTGGAGAGAATTCTAATTACACGCCGAATCTCGGCGTCGCGGCCGACTACAGGATCGAGCTTACCTCGTTTGGCGTCATTCACCAGGTCTCGGCCATACTTCTCTAAGGCCTCATACGTCGCTTCGGGGTTTTCGCCTTTCACTCGTTGATTACCTCTAATGCTCATTAGTGCGTTTAAAAAATTACTTCTGCTGATGCCGAACTGCTCGAATACTTTACCCGCGGCTGTCTTCTTTTCGTCGATCATCGGAAGAATTAAGTGCTCGACCGAAATATATTCATCCTTGAGGCGCTTAGCCTCGTCTTCGGCTTTGGTGAAGAGCTGCTGGAGCCGCGAAGTTATGTAAATTTTATCGGGCTCGTTGGGCCCGGTGGATTCCGGCAGCTTGCGCATCTCGGCTTCTAGAGCCTCGCGCAACGGCTGAGGGTTGATTTCCATTTTGCCGAGCAGACGCGGAAGCAATCCGTCTGTCTGCTGAAGCAGGGCCAGCAGCAGGTGCTCATTATCGATTTCGAGATGCCGCATTCTAGTCGCCAACGTCTGAGCAGACTGTAATGCTTCCCGACATTTTTGCGTTAGCCTATTTATATCCATAACATTGTCCTCAGTTCACAAGCGTTAAGCACGCGGGTCGAACTTTGATTCATCCTTTAGTGCCTCAAACAGTTCCTTCTCTTTAGGGCTCAGTGACTTGGGCACGACTATTTTCAGCTCAACAATTAGGTCGCCTTCTTTTCCCGGGCCGGATGAGAGTCCTTTGCCTTTTAGCCGCAGCTGTTTGCCGCTTTCAGAGCCGTGCGGGATGTTTAGCGAAACGCTCCCGTCGACCGTAGGTGCTACTACCTTGGCGCCGAGCGCCGCCTCCCAGGGGGTAATTGCCAGGGAGCTGTAAAGGTTGCGTCCGTCCACCTTGAATCGCGGGTCAGGTGCAATCTTAACCTTAAGCATCAGGTCGCCCGCCGGGCCGCCTTGAGCTCCGGGTTCGCCTTGTCCGCTTAAGCGAATGCTCGCACCATTGGTTATACCTTTAGGAATAGTCACCTCGTAGGACTTGTCCGTTCCGAGGCCGCCGAGCGTTATGCGCTTCTTTGCTCCTCTATACGCGTCGCTGAGCGAAATAGTAATTTGTGCTTCATGGGAGCGCCCTTTGCGAGGTCCAGCGGGACGATGCTGCCCGAACGACGGGCCTCCTCCCATTGACGCAAAAGGATCGGAGCCAAAGGACGCCCCGCCCCGCGGAGCATCCCCAAACAGCATTCCGAAGAAGTCGCTGAAGCCGCCGCCATTGCTAAACGTGAAAGTCTGACCTCGCGCCTGGCCTCCGGCACCGAAGGAGCCAAACATCTCCTCCCAATTCGGCGGAGGCTGGAAGTCCTGTCCGGCCTTCCAGTTCGAGCCCAATGTGTCGTAGCGTTGGCGTTTCTCGGGGTCGTGGAGAACCTCGTAAGCTTCGCCAATCTCTTTAAACTTATCTTCTGCGCCGGGGTCTTTATTGACGTCGGGATGATACTTTCTCGCAAGCTTGCGATAAGCTTTTTGAATCTCTTCTTTAGAGGCTCCGCGGTCAACGCCGAGGGTATCGTAGTAGTCCTGAAACTGAACGCTCAATTTTCCCTATCCCTGTATTGGTGATGATAGATAAAACGTAATCACGCGCAGGAGCGATGTCAAAGCCGCGCTTAGATATTTTCACTAGTATCTTTAGCGGCTTACTCGGTCGACTCCAGCCGCTGATAGACCTTCCAGGCCGCCAGAACTTTTTTGACGTAGGCCTTGGTTTCCGGGTAGCCGATGCGCTCAATCCACTGTTCCGGCGGGAGTTTGGGTGAGCGGGTTTTCCAACGGTTAACTGCTGCGGCGCCTGCGTTATAAGCCGCTATCGCATAAACAGCCTCATCATAGTTGTTCATTAGTCGCCTCAGGTGCTGAGCGCCGAGAGACAAGTTCACTTCGGGATCGAACAGGTCGTCTCCATCCTTCATGCCTTCTTCCTTCGCGGTCTCGGCCATAAGCTGAGCGAGTCCACGTGCACCCGCCGTGGAAACGGCGCGGGGATTAAATCTGCTTTCGGTTCTGACTAGAGCGAGCAGCAGCGGAAGGGGCAGATCGCTGCGCTTTGCTGCACTTGCAGCCAGATTTTCGAAGGCGCGCGGGTAGGAATACCTCAACATTAGTGCGGCGCAGTGCTGCAACTCTTTCTGATCGCGGACAAGGTCCAGAGCGACTTCTGCGCTTGTCGACGATTCGTGGTAAAGGCCGAAATCCGAAAACAACTTAGCTTTGGTCGCTGCGGCAGCAAAATCACCTGCGCTGCTCTCGGGAAGCAGGCGAATCGCCCAGTTTATCTCCCGTCGTACAAATTCGTGTAAGTCGGCGGTTGAAAGAACTGTAAGGGTGTGGCGCAGTGTCGCCGGCATGCTGATAGTGCAGCGCTCCGTATCATCTTCGGAGTCTTTTCCGAGCAGTTGGTTCCATATCGGGTCGAATTTTTCCGGACCAAGCATTTCTACTAACTGAATACTTTCAAACTCCGGGGTCATTCGGTTCCCGAAAGCTTTTTTCAGTTCCTCGCTCCCGGCTCCTCCCTCCAAGGATTTCAATTGTTCAGTCGCAAGCTTGCTTGTGAAAACGTGTTCCCAGTAAAGCGCGTGTGCTAGATAGGGCCGCAGAGTTGCTGTATTTAATTCGCTGCGTTCTGTTTGGTTTCGCAGCCGAATAAACTGCTGAGCTGCATGCAGATAATCTCCGCTAACGGCGTACAGCCACGCGGTGCGCAGGGTCGACTTGAGTTGAGTTTCGTCAGCGGCAGTGCTCTTTGCTTCTCTGGAGTATGCCTCTTTGGCGTCGGCAAACAGGCCCTTTTCTTCCAGGACTCTGCCGAGAATGTAATTTGCCTCTGACCTGAGTGGGCTCTCGGGAAAGCGTTCGATTAACTTCTCTAAAAACGTAAGCGCACGATCGTGGTGATTAACGTTCCAGGCGTTTTTGGCTGTTCGCAGAAGCGCCTCATCTGCTGTTCCTTGAGCACCGTCAGCGCTAATTACAAGCAGAAGATGATCTGCCTCTTCGTGTCTGCGAAGCTTTCTTAAAATTCTCTCCTCGCGAAGCAGTGCAGTTAAAGCAGCTTCGGAGTTCTCGTCGCTGATGCCGACTGCGCGCTGGATTTCGCTGAGAGCAGCGTCGTGTTGCTGTTCACGGACAAGTTGATCGACAGTTTCGAAGATTTGCGTAACAGTCATTGACTGACAAAGCGGCTTTCCACTTTCCGACTCTGCCGTCATTTGCTCTCGCGCCAGTCCGGCCGCTTCACTTAGCGGGTAGGCTTTGCGAACTTCCATCAGCAGGGAGCAGCGGTCTTGAGGGTCGGCTAGCTCAGCTTTCTCAAGCATTAACTGTGCTGCGAGTTCTGGCCTACCTGCGCCCTTGGCGTTCTTGACCAGTGCATCCGCTAATTCCTCGGAGTAATCGGAATTCAGATCGGCGCTAAACTTTAGAAGAGCTGTCTGCGCGTCCAAATAAGCAGGGTGGCTGGGTGGAATCGCTTGGTAGGACTTGGCGGCCAGATCTAGGTTGCCCTTGGCGGACGCGGACTGTCCACGCAGCAGCAGTGCCCAGTTCTTAATCAGCGGCTCCGTTTCTGCTACGCTTAGCAGAGGTTCTATCTTATGGAACTCCCCGCGACTAACGGCGGCGGCGGCTCGGGCTAGAGCCTGCGGCGGTGTTGTCGTTGGAGAGTTTATAAAAATGTAGTAAACCGCACCAGCTGCGACAGCTGCCAAAGCCGCTATAAGCGGACGGATAGATTTCGATCTACGATACGGTTTCATTGGTGTTATAATGCAAAGTAAGTTGATCTACTCTCGCCCACAAGATAATCAAGCTTGCAAAGATTAGCTCAATTGTCACATAATTCCTCTTTAATTTTTAGCGCCGACCGCCATGTTAGAAAAGCTTGCACAAGTTGAGAATCGTTATAAGGAGCTGAACAGTCTGCTCAGCGACCCTGGTGTTGTCGGGGACCGACAAGCTTTTACGAAATATGCCAGGGAGCATGCGGAGCTTGAGCCAATTGTCGAGAAATATTCCGCTTGGTTAAAGGTTTCAAAAGAGCTGGATGAGAACAGGGAACTGCTTCAGGAGGCAAAGGATCCTGAGTTTCGCGAACTTGCCAGCCAGGAAGTCAAAAGTCTTGAGCAGGCGAAAGCGAAACTGCGGGAAGAGCTGCTGATATTGCTGCTTCCTAAGGATCCGAACGACGACAAGAACATTATTATTGAGATTCGTGCCGGCGCTGGAGGTGACGAAGCGGCGCTGTTTGCCGAAGATTTGTTCACTGTGTATTGCCGCTACGCTGATAAGAAACGGTGGAAAGTCGAAGTCCTTAACTCCTCACGGTCGTCGGTTGGCGGCTTCAAGGAAGTCATCGCCAGAATAGAAGGTGAAGGTGCCTTTAGCGAGTTCAAGTATGAACGGGGAGTTCACCGAGTACAGCGGGTGCCTGCGACGGAAACCCAAGGTAGAATACACACCTCAACTATCACCGTCGCGGTGCTGCCGGAGGCAGAAGATGTCGAAGTAGATATCGACGAGAAAGACTTGAGGATTGATGTATTTCGATCTTCCGGCCCGGGGGGTCAGAGCGTAAACACTACAGACTCAGCGGTTCGAATTACTCACCT
>JAUIIP010000015.1 GCA_030431555.1 bacterium | reverse complement strand
TGGCAGCTGTTCAGTTTCAAGCGGCCAAGTCGCCGAAATGTGGGAAGGCAGAGCCTATTTGCGCCTAAACAGCGCCAGCTACCCCAATGGTGCACTCCGCGGACAAATCGTTCAGCTCGGCACCACGGATATTGTCTCGGGCGAGGTCAGCTTCGGCTCGGGACTCGCGGTAGTCGGTGCCGCAATCAGCGCCGGAGACTCCGCAACCGCATCTCTACTCGACGGAAGTTATAGCCTGAAGGACGTGCCGAACGGTGTTTACCAGTTGAAGGGCGATAAGCCGGGCATGCAGATTACAGCGAACGGAGGGCTGCTACTAGTCAACGGAGTGAATGCGCTTTTTAGGAACCTAACTGCGGTATTAGACAGCGGAGTCGGTTTGGGTCCCGATGCGGACGGTGACTGTGTTTCCGATGCTCAGGAGAATGCCGACGGCAGCGATCCCAATGATCCGGGAAGCTACCAAGAGCATCTGAGAAGTCCTGTTTATACTCTTTGGAACGGTCACATCGGACTCAGAAACGTCTTGGAGTTGGTAAACAAGTCTGCGGTCAGCCTACCTCTGACTATTAAACTTTACGACATTTCAGGTCAGCTTGTGCATCAACAGGGCTTGGCCCTTGGTGCGCGTCAGCAGCAGGACTTTTTCATCGACTTAATGCCGGGCTTCTCTGTCAACTCTTACGGGATTGTCGCCATAGAATTTTCAGCGCAATACGGTGACCTGCTCGAAGGCCGAATGTTCTACTACCGCTCCGCGGGAGCAAGCGACGAATACGAGTTTGCTTTCGGAGTTCCCTTTGTCCAGCCGTCCTGCGGAAGTTCATACGTTTCATTCAACACCTACCAGCCTAGCCTCAATCCCGGTGAATCCGGAAATCTCGTAGCGCAGTGGCTCGGAGTAGTTAACCTTCACCCTTCGGAGGCTAAAGGCTTTACTGTTCGGCGCTACAATGAGAACGGCGAACAAATCGGAAACTACCATTTGGTGGTCGGACCACTTGGCCGTCAGGACATCGAAGGCGGCCATCAAAATCCCGGTACATACCGCTATGGGCTCAACGAGATAATACCGGACGACCCGACCTCCCCGTATATAAGTCAGCTTTTTAGATACGGCGGCAATGCTCCTCCGACGGCCGCACCGTCGACTTACTCATTTGCCTTTCCCTTGCTCGGAAGAGCAGGTACCGCACGCGCAGTATATGCGCCGATTTCAAACGGCGCAGGCGGTGAAAACTGGGTGGAAATAACAAGCACAGGCGCTGACACTGATGAAGTGCGCGTGCAGTTTTACTCAAATGCGGACGGCCTTCAGCACAACCAAACTCTTAATCTGCCTGCTTATAGCCAAGTTCACATCTCGGCCAGCCAATACTTAGCTCCAGGGGCCTCTGGTTCCGTTGTGGTGGAGTCGAAATCGGGTGGACCAATAATCGCGCAAAGCATGTTCTACTTCAGGGACGGGGCGGGGAGCATCATGTCAATGTACGGTTCGCAATCACGGGAGGCACTCGGACTTGAAATGTTCGGCTCGTACAATCGCTACATTAACCTGGTCGACTGGTTAAGGTTGTTTAATACGAAGAATGACACCACTAGTGCATTACTAACTGTTTATAATCCTTCCCAAGCGCCTTATCAGGCGACGGTCGTCCTTGGACCGCACGGCGGAGTAGACCTGGGACTTCACGAATCGCAGTACTTAACTCAGCCCAATAGCTACGGCATAGTTCAACTAACAGCAGAAAATGTAGGAGAGATTGCGGCGGATGTGCTTAGACTTCGGCCAAGTGCTGGCGGTGGCGTAGATTTCGCCGCTCCGACCTCGGTTCGCTAGAAGTCCAGCTGATAAACTAAACTTTTACGAAGCCTTCAGCTTTGCGGCGGCGATCTTTGCGCTTCTCTTTACGGAAGCGGCGCTTGCGCATCTTCTCGTCGCGAATTGCACGCTTAGCTTTTGTGACTTTTGAATTGGAAGCCATTTTCTATAAAATTCGTAAGTTTTTATGATTATTCTGAACGCACAGACTACTGGGGAATGTGCTGATTGTCAAAACTCAGTTGAAGCCGCTCAGCAGCACGCGCTCTACGTCAGCAAGCTCTGCCCCGTACTGGATTTTCTCCTCGGGCAGACAAGCGTATTTACGACCTAGCACCTTGCAAACCGCCAGCTGCTTAACCTCCTCCGGCACAGTAGCTAGAACCCACCCTGCCGAACTACGTGTGATAAACGGCAATTTGTCGGAAGATTTGCTGGAAGCATCGGTTTGTTGGGTCTTCTTCTGCTTCCCTGGCTCGTCCGCAAGCACAATCCCCGGCAACACCGCCAAAAAATTCGACAAGAGAAATACGGTGATTGTTAGTTGAGAAATTTTCATCCTCGAAACAGGCTAGGTATCCCGCTCACTTCCTGTGCACTGGCTACTAACGCCGATTCGCGGCTACTGACAAGAGGTCGCAGCGTACTGCTGAATTCTGAGTAGTAGCCCTGGCTGACAACATCCCCAGCTTGCATCGCAAGGTGCCGCCCCATCTCAGACAATGCCAGACTTACTCGCAAACATGCGACTTCCGCCATTTGCTGAGTTAGATTCCGATCCGCATCGGACGCAGAAGGCGGAAGCTGAACGAAGCTGCTAACTCGCAGCATCTGAGCATGACCGACTTTCGCTCTTGAATAGCTGGAGCTGGCTTCAAGATGAGATGCCTCGAGAACGTCCAAAGCGTTTCTCATTCTTTCCTTCCAGGCAGCCCTCGATTCATCAACTGCAAAGTTGCTGCGCTCAAGCTGACACCTCGAAGACATTTGCGTTGCGTCATCGACCGGAGAAGCATCTGAAATAGTTATCCGTCTGCCGTACTGCTCTAGACTCAAGCGTTCGCAGCCGAGTTTACAAAGTTTAGCGGACATCCCCGGCTCCGATGAACACCAACTATTGCAGGCATCAACCGCAAGTGGACCGAATAGCGGCTGCACTGCGTTTTCTTGAGCTACTCTGGAAACCACCGAAACTTTGGAAACATTCCCATCTTTCACCAATGGAATCATTGCTGAAACCGCTTCACGCACACGGTTCTGCTCAACCGTTTGCTGGTGCTGAGCGTGCAGCTCGTCAAGCGGATTTAAACCGGTGAAGCCGATTGATAGCGTGACAAAGCCGACTCCCAGAAGTGAAGCCGTCAGCACTGAGGCATTCTTCAACCAGTTTAAGGTGCGACGAGCCATAGGTCGCAACACCTTCCAGCTTATTGCCGGCACAACGTCCATCTGAAGTCGAGACATCCCGCCCATGCGGCCACTGCGCTGAACCCGGCAACGAGCCCTGCCGCGCATCCGCGCGTCTATCGAGCTAGTAATCCGCTTGGCTGGAAAAATTGAGATTGGCTGATGTGAAGTTTTCTTCCTGCGCCTTTCAGAAGCATCAGAGCCAAATTGATCGCGCTTACCGTCTGAACAATCCATCATCCGCGAGAAACCACTAAAACCTAATACATGACACCCAATTGTTTAGAAGCAGTCAGCTCCCAAAGAGATAATCGATTATAACCGCAGCCAACTTGAGTTAATTCTCAGACATAGAGCTAAGATCGTCTGCTATGGCCTGCTTAGCAGCTAACAAAGCCCAATCAAGCTAAGTTGCCAATATTGCGTGTAAAAATTTCAATCCATAAAGAACCGAAATACAAAGATTTTTGACTAATCCGCCGATACATAAACTGACGGTTATCTCTTTGGACGCAAGGTTCAGGACCAACGGTGATTAGATTTATTAGAAAATTTGGGAAAACGGAGCGCGGCTCCGTCACACTCACCTCAGAGGCACTAGCCCTGACCGTTATCGGCATGCTCGCTTTCGTCTCTTACGAAATCATGTACCGCTCGGCCTGCCAGGCTTCCAACAGTTCTACAGTAGCTGAAATGGGCAGCTGCCCGTCCGTTCTCTGGTGCGACAACGGGGCCACCGGCTCCTCCAGCTCCTCAACCTCTTCAAGCTCCACTTCGAGCTCTGGCACGCCTGATCTTAAAATAAGAGTACTCAAGAACGACAAATACATTTTAGCGAAGCAAGTTGAGTACATGGACCAGGTCGCAACAAAGTACAATTACACTGACTATGCTGTTGCCACGAAATACTCAGACTATACAGAACGCACTAGAGTAGACACCAGGGCTCCTACTGAGCAGGCGTCAGGCTGCGACTTGCTGGAATCTTGGTTTAATTTGAACTCGAGCTCAGGGGAAAGCTCTTCCTCCACATCCTCCTCCAGCTCGGGCGGAGGAAGCTCTGGCAGCGCCAAATCCGCAGACACCAAACTGAGGCTAGTAGAAGACTACGCAGTTTTTGACTAAGCCACCGCTGTTGAAATTTTCCGCAACCTTATTTATATAGCCCACAGCCTACTAGAGCTGCATTCGATGAGTCGTATTCGGCATTATGCTCCTAGAGGATTTGCGGCATGGAAAAACTGCGATTTTTGGCGGCCCTCGCGCTGCTGGCCTCAGCGGCACCTCTCTCCGGCTGTGGCGGCGGAGGTGGCGGCGCTGCGGACACCCCGAGCTTTAGTTCAACTGATCGCGGTACTCTTGCACCAAGTGAGACCGAGGCAACGTCCAAGAGCAGTTGCGGAACCGCAGAAGCGCCCCTTCGCATCATGCCGCTCGTAGATTCTATAACGGAGTCAACGGTTGGTCACTCGAGCTACCGAAAAGCGCTTTATGAAATGCTTGAGCAAAGCGGCTGTGTTGTTGATTTCGTCGGCAGCCGCCATGGAGTGTCGGCCGGGATTACTTTCGGTCCTGAAAGCCCGCCGCGAGATCCGAACTTTGATCAAGACAGTGAAGGTCACTGGGGGTTTCGCGCTGATCAGATCCTTCAGCACATCCCGGAATGGGCTAAATTAGCTTCACCAGACATTGTCTTAATGCATCTTGGCACCAACGACTTGTTCCAGTCTCAAAGCGTCCCGTCTACCTTGCTGGAGATCGAGTTGATTATAAACGAACTGCGCGCAGTGAATCCTAATGTGCAAATTCTGCTGGCAAAGCTGATCCCCTCAAGCCGCAACCGTGACAAAATCGAAAATTTTAATTCGCGAATACCAGAACTGGCCCATGCAGTTTCATCCAGCGGTTCCCCGGTTATCGTTGTCGATCAGTACAGCGACTTTTACGTTTCCTCTGACACTTTCGACGAAATCCACCCAAACGATTCTGGCGAACTTAAAATGGCTGGTCGTTGGTTTAACGCGTTGATGGAACTGCTGTTCTCTTAGGCCCTAACGCTGCTTGCTAATCACCATTCCCTATCTTATATATGTGCCTACTCTCGAGGTGATATGTAATGCCGTCGAATCTAGCAAGCTCGCTTGAACCACCGCGAGCCGAACCAAATGTTAGGCAGTTTGTGCAAAGCGAAAGCCGGGCGCCGCATCGGCTCGATGCTCTGCTGACCCTGTTTGACCTCTTCGTTGTAGGGTGCCTGGCAGCGTTGATCTGCTTTACCAACCTAAGCAGCCCATCGATTGGAATGGGCGACGAGACAATTTATGTCCGCGCAGCGCAGGGCATGCAGGCCAGCGGAGACTATCTTTCACCGCTTGTAGACACTACATACTTCTATGGCAAACCTCCGCTTCGAATGTGGCTGACTCCGCCCGCAACCTCCCTGCTTGGCCAATCCAGCTTTGCCTTGCGCGCACCGGATGCAGCTTGCGGAGTTCTGCTGGCTCTGCTGCTCTACTCATTTGCCAGGGTGATGTTTAGATCTCGGCTGACTGGGCTACTCTCTTGTGTCGCCCTGTTCGGCTGCAGTGCTTATGTGCTCAATCATGGACCGCGAATGGCAGTGATCGATTCGCTGCTGACACTGCTGTTCGCCTCGGTAATGTTTTGTGCATGGAAAGTGTTTGCGGAACTTGCCAGATCGACAGAACGGCACGAATCGATTTTGCTATGGTCTGTGCTCGGCGGCATTGGAAGTGGTCTATGTATCCTAGCCAAGTCAGGAGCTGGCGTGGTCCCGCTCTTGGTCTTAGCAGTATTCGCATTGCTTAGCGGCAAACTACGCCGGCTTTGGCGCGAGGCAAGCTGGAGCCTATGGACTGTCCTCGGACTGACTCTGCTCATCTCTTCCCCCTACTTTCTTTACCACTGCGCTTTTTCCAACGGTGCTTGTAAGAATCTGATTGGTTTGGAGGTAGTCGAGCGGGCTATTAGCGGATTCCACAATACTGATAAGCCGCTGTTCTATTTCACCCGTATCTTTGCCGATGGGGCATTTTTCCCGCCACTGCTGATTCTTGGCTCCATGGCCTATGGTCTGTATCTAGCTGCATTTCGACGCAGTTCTGCCGCACTATTCCTTCTTTGCTGGGCGATAGTTCCGGTGCTGTTCTACAGCGCGATGGCCTCCCGCTTGACCTGGTATATTACACCCGCCGCACCTGCAGTGGCTTTGCTGATCGGGCTTCTGGCATCCGACATGACTCACGCTGCCGTGCGAAGCATTTTAGGCTGGGCAGAACGGCGCAGCTTTTTCACCTCGTCCGCCTATGCCTTAGTGCTCTTAGTCGGATTAGCCTACTACCTTCTTGGGAAAAATGTTTGGGCAGTCTACGAAAATGTCTCTGCCGAGAAAGAACGTCTCAAGATCGATCAACTTGTGCACTCGGTTCTAAACGAACCGGATTTCCCCGTACTCCGCCTATTTAATGACGAACTCGCTTGGGATGAACGAGCTTATCTGCATATGCTGGGCGATAGACTTCGAGAAATTGCGAGCTTGGAAGAAGCGGTTGCCGAAGCCTCGTCCGATGATTTTAAAGGAGTCGTATTAACGGACTTTCATCAGGCAATTGAACTCATCCGCCGTACATCTCCGCTTGAGTACTCTTTCATTGCCCCGCACTGGGACAGGGCGCGCTGGATGACCGCAGTTTCATACGGCAAGTCACTGGGCGGCGAAATGCTTAGCAGCCTGCAGCGCATTGATTTCGGCAGCGAAAGTTTCGAACCGCTCTTTGGTTGGGAGAGCGGGGGCTCTCTTCATGGCAGGGCGGTACGGAAAATGACCGGGAGTCACGCTGGATTTTTGGTTCGCGGCGACTTTGCTTATCGCCACCTGGGAACGACCGTTTCTCTAAAGTCTGCATATTTGCGCGGCCGCTCAAAGGCGCTCACAGCGAAGTTGAAGCTTTACATAAACGATAACTTCGTCGAATCAATCGAACCCAACAGCAACGGATTCTCGGTAGCTCAGTTCGAGATTGAGCCTGGAGTATGGCAGGCGGGAACTAACTCTCTGGTCTTTCGAGCCGAGTCGACAGTTGAAGGGACAGCACTCCCAGAGCATTCGCTTATCTTTGACTGGATGATACTTCGTCCGGTCGGAGTCGAATCAGGAAAATGACTGCGGACCTAATTTGGCGCGGCGGAAGCGTGCCCGAGTCTGCGCGCTTTGGGGATGTCTACTATTCCCTGGATAGCGGTCTTGCTGAATCGAACTACGTTTTCATAGGTGGCAATAACTTGCCTGAAAGGTGGGCAAAGACCGAAAGATTCATAGTCGGTGAACTTGGATTTGGAACTGGACTTAATTTTTGCACGACTCTCCACGAATGGCGACGATCCGGAAAGGGTCGATTAAGCTTTCTTTCATTTGAGAAGTACCCGCTCGCGCGCGACGATATCTCACGGTCACTCAGCGTCTGGCCGGAGATAGCGGAGGAGACCGAAGCACTGCTGCAGCGCCTGCCGATTCCAGTTGAAGGTGTTCACAGGGTCAACTTCGATAAGTGGAACACTGCCCTGACTTTAGTTTACGGCGACGCCAGACTGACCCTAGGCGATATTACCGCACAAGTCGACGCATGGTACTTGGACGGATTTGCGCCAACAAAGAATCCCGAGCTTTGGGGGGAGGATATTTTTAAACAGCTTGCTCGGCTAAGCCGAGCAGGTGCTAGCGCAGCGACATTTTCTGCCGCCAGAATAGTTAAAGATGGACTGTGTTCAGCCGGTTTTACACCTATTAAGCGGCGCGGCTTTGGCACAAAGCGAGATATGCTTTGTGCAAAGCTGGATTCAAAGAAGCCGTCACCTGAATCAACATCGTTAGGTAAAGCGGTCATCATCGGCGGCGGCATTGCAGGTATCTCCACCGCTCATGCCCTGGCAAAACGCGGCGTGTCGGTAGTGTTGTTTGAAACTGAACAGCGTCTGGCTGCCGGGGCATCAGGTAATCCGGCGGGAATCCTCATGCCGCACCCGGCCGCGGAACAGACCTATCGCAGCAGGCTGTCCGATGCCGCGTACCAATATGCATTTCGGCTCATAAAGGACCTCCCCTTACCCATCGAATTTTCGGACTCGGGTGTATTGAGGTTAGCGGCAGCTTCAAGTATCAGCAAAGTAATCGAACGTGCAGATCAGTTTAGTTTCCACGCACTCCACGCAGTGAGGGTCGACTGTGCCGCTGCTTCCGACATAGCCGGCACCAAACTCAAACACAACGCTTTGCATTTCCCCTCCGCAGGATGGGTAAGTGCTCGGAACCTTTGCGAGGGCTTGGCCGCCGATTGCGGGGAAAGGCTCCAGATTCGCTGCTGCGAATCGATTCTAAAACTGTCGCGCAGCGAAGACGAATGGCAGCTATTAGACCGAAACGGAGCGATTCTCGAATCAAGCGAGGTGGTGATAGTAGCTGCCGGCACTTCGAGCACTACGTTTCAGCAGACTAGTTCGCTTAACATTAAAGCTGTCCGTGGCCAGCTCGCGTTTGCCGCTCCGACCGAAGCATCCTCCAGGCTGAAGATACCCGTTTGCCACCGAGGTTATATTCTCCCCGCAAGAAACGGCACACACATAATCGGCGCCACTTTCGAACCCGATAAATATGATGACGCACTGAGTTCAGAAAACCACGAGATGCTGCTACAACGAACTGAGCAGTACCTCCCGCAGCTGCAACTAGACCGTTCGGCTCCGCTCGGAAGAGTTAGCTTTAGAGCACAGTCCCGCGACAAGCTTCCATTGGTTGGCATGGTGCCGAACAGCGACTTACTTCAACAAGCCTATTCCAAATCTGACCCAAAAAGGCCGCCCACCAGCTATCCTGAAGAAACGCGCCATCCGGGGTTGTATGTTAATACGGCGCATGGCTCACATGGCCTGTCGTCGGCACCGCTTGCCGCGGAACACATCGCCTCAAGCGTGTTCGGAGAACCCTGCGCGCTAGAAAGAGCGCTTGACGACGCCCTAGACCCGGCTCGTCAGCTGCTGAGAAAATACCGTCAATCTGCCTAGGAGGCCGCGGCTTCCTGCCGTTGGCGTTTTAGCTTAGTATGGTATGCGCAGTTTTTAGAGCAAGACGCCAGCGCCGGATCCTTCTTGACGCACTCATCGCAAACGCGAGAGACAGCTCCACAATTAGGGCATGTCTCAATTAGATCTCCCGGATCCCCGCAGTGCGGGCACAAATGGAACTTGACGCTCGGGCGAAGATCTCCGTCAACAGCGACGCGGTGGTCAAATACAAAGCACTCGCCTTTAAATTCGCCAGCGGGATAGTGTTCGAGATAATTTAGTATCCCGCCCTTTAACTGATAGACTTCAGCATAGCCGCGCCGCTTCATTTCAAGCGAAGCTTTCTCGCAGCGTATACCACCTGTGCAGTACATTAATACCTTTTTATCTTTGGGTATCGCTGCGCGGTCCAGGTAGTCTGGAAGCTCAGTGAAAGCATCGATTCCTGGATCCAGCGCTCCATTAAACATACCCAAGTCAGTCTCATACTGATTCCGAGTGTCGAGCACGACAACATCCTCGCCCGATTCCAGAATACTGTGCCATTCCTGCGGAGACAGGTGAGAGTCATCGTTTATGTCCGGAACCGGAAGATCTGCGCGAAAGGTAACTATCTCTTTGCGCACCTTGACCTTGAGCCTAGGGAAAGGCGCATGATCGGCGGTACTGAACTTTAGGTCGGGAGTAGGAAGCTCCGTTATGTCAAAAATCTTCTGCAGGAAATCATCAATGACCTCCTCAGGAGCAGCGATTGTGCCGTTTATCCCCTCCTGCGCGAGCAACAATAAGCCGATGACGCCGATCGACCGGCCAAATTCCTCGAGTTCGCGGGACCAGGCGGCCAGCTGCTCCGCAGGCAGAGTTCCAAACTGATAAAGCGCTGCAATTTTGAACTTCTTGTTCATGATAATCCTCAAAAATCGCTTCGATTACATAGTATTTAGCGGCGGGCGGCGTCAAGCTGATAGCCTTGAGATTAGGAAGAATTTGCTTCAGTATTACGCACGCAGGCTGGAGACCCCTATGACGCACCGACAAGACAAAGTTTTTTCCGACGCCGACAGCGGCAGCAGCACTTTTAGCTTCGGCCCCAAGGTGGCCGCGTGCTTTGACGATATGGTCGAGCGCTCAATCCCACTCTACTGGGAGCTTCAGCAAACAGCTGTTACTTTAGCCTTGAGGCACGCCCAGCCCGATACCGCTATGTATGATGTAGGCTGCTCAACAGGCACCACACTAGTCTCCTTGGCCCTCGGCTGTCCGCACAACTCTACCAGAATAGTCGGCACCGACTATTCAAGTGATATGCTCGAGCGCTGTCGTCAGAAACTCAAGATGGCAGGCTGCGGCCAGCGAGTAGAACTCGTCAACACTTCGCTCGAAGAAACGAATTTTGAGCGCGCTTCCGTAGTAATGATGAATTATACACTTCAATTCTCGAAACCCGAGTCGCGCCAAGACACGGTACAACGCGTTTTTGATTCGTTGGTGCCGGGAGGCATTTTCATCTTGGCCGAGAAGCTGCGGTTCGATGACGAGAAAACAGCTCGGTTGATGGAAACACTTTATTACGACTTCAAGCGCAGAAACGGCTACAGCGAAACTGAGATAGAACAAAAGAAAAAAGCCCTGGAAGGCTTCTTAGTCCCGTTCAGCTATGATGAGAACATCAACCTACTGCGCAGTGCCGGCTTCAAAATAACAACGCAGATCATGCAGGCTTATCCGTTTACTGTCTTTCTCGCCGAACGGACTTAATGCGGCGCCTGCGAGCATAAGCGTCTATGTCGGTATAGCTTTCTACTGCCGGCTCACCTAGTACGCTTTCGAACGCTTCCTGATCTTCCTCTCGCTTGCGAAAATGAAGCCATATATCAACCCCGACTTTCGTTACGACGTACAATATCATTGCGCCAAAGATAACAAGGCCTATCTGTGACCCGATACTGCTGCCTGTAACGAAAGTTACGCCGAACGTAAAGATTAGCAGAAAGAAGATTATTCTGAACATTACTTGAGAAACTCTTCGCTCAGTCGTGCACTGCTAAGAAGCCGGTCAATCTCCTCGTCTCTGAGTGAATTAACCAATTCGGAGAAAGTATCGAGAAAACGCTGCCTTGTTACAGGCGCCAAATCGTTAAGTGTCTGAAGGTCCCGAAGCAGCTCGTCGCTTTGTCCGACCACTCGGCGCATCGGCTCAAGCAGCGCTCGAGCATTTGGAGTTAAAAACTTTTCTAGCTGACTTGCCGAGTCAAATTCACTACGCATCACCTCCGCCAGACCGATAAGAACTAGATGATAAAGGCTTTGAATATAAGCAGAGACTTTGTCATGCTCGCTCACGTCGGCGTGGAGGATGTTCGCTCCGTACTTGTAGAAAAAGCTCTCTAGCTCTTCAGCTTTTTGTCCGCATCTATCGGTAGATGTAATAACGACATTCTGGCCTCTCAGGTCTTCGACATGGGGTCCGAACATAGTGTGAATCCCAAGAACCTCGCAATTTTGTGGAAGATGCTTCAGCATGTGAGGAAGTGAACTGTTCTTAATCGAGCAGTTCTCAACTACAAGCTGCCCGGGGCGAACAAACTTACTGATGTCGCTGATCACCGTCGGAGCCGAAGCCATAGGCACACTCAGCAGTATGACATCGCAGTTGGCGCAGACCTTCTCCAGCGATTCGCCACCGGAAACATCGTTCAGCCGTACCTCAAATCCGGCATCTTCAAACAGCCGTTTGAACCACTGACCCATCAAACCCATTCCGCCGATAATGCCGATACTGGAAATAGATCGAACGTAAAACGGCTCCCTGTTGTATGAACCGAGAACAGCAACTCCTGCTATACGACCGGTCTCAGTTGCACAGTATCGGTCAAGAGCTTCGAGACAGCTATCAAGCGAATGCGTGCCGACTTGTCCTTCCAGGTCGATGAAGAAGACGAAGCCTCCGCGAGTATCAGGTCGCGAATGAATCGACAGCAGATTCACATCATGATCTTTGCTGATAGTTCCAAGCAGGTCATACAACAATCCTCGACGATCTCTCCCCGGCTCTATCGCAATTGTCGTTGCCCAAGGCCCGCCCGCTGGCGCATCTAGCCGAGATTCCTCCCGGCGACGCAATAGGACGAAACGGGTCTTGTTGTCAGTCCTGTCGCCAATGTCTTCTGCCAGGACGACAAGCCCAGCAGCCTCTAGCGCTTCTCGTGGAGCTATCGCCGCAGAATGGCCGTCCGCCGAGTCAGCAACAAGCTCAGCGGCAGCGGCGGTACTTGAAACTGCCGTCAAACCGGCTTGCTTGTGCGCGCCTCGCAAATACTCGCTGCACTGGCGCAGTGCCTGAGGATGGGAATAGATCGTGTCTATTGAATCAAGGGTGGCCGAATTGTCAGCTCCCAGGCAATGCGTGATACCCGCTAAGTAACTCGCAGTTATTCTAACACTGTCTTTATTGGCGAGCAGGTGGTCCAGAGTCTCCACAACTGGTCCTTGCAGAACATTCTCAAACGGCACAAAGGCTGCCTCGACTTTTCCCGACGCAAGCGCTTCGACTGCGTCGCCTATCGTGGCACAAGCCGTTCCAGCAGCGGACGGAAGATTATCCTTTAACGCCTTGCTGCAAAATGTCCCCTCAGGGCCTAGAAATGCGATTTTATTCTGGGTCATAGCGCTGAATGAATTACCATATTCTTAAAGCCGTCGGTAGCACGGCTTATCGGCAAGCCGTAACATTTCGACGTCTCCCCGGCTGTCCCCATAAGCAAAACGGATATCAAATGCCGTTGTGTCCAGCAGCTCCTGAATCCGCCGAACCTTTTCCGCGCCGTAGCAGTTTCTTCCAATTATTCGCCCGGTCATTCTGTCCCCGACAACCTCTAGTCTCGTCGCCAGCAATTCCAGCCCATTCTCTTCACACCAAGGGAGCAAGTAATCTTCTAAGGAGGCACTCACAACCACAATTCGGTGGCCGAGCCTACGATGCCACTCTATTCGCTCAAGGGCTTCCGGCCGAACGAGCGCCGGGAGCCGATCGCTTGCGAAAGCTTGAGCGCTGCGCAGGTAATCTTTTCTGGGTGTGCCTCCAAAGACAACTCGCAAAACCATTTGCTTAGCCGGATTGTTTCCGAGAATTCTCAGCCAATAGAGGGCTATAACGGGCGACAACAACAGCGCGCAGCAGCAAAATCGCCAGAAGGGCTGAGAATAAAGTAAGAAACTCAGGAATGAGTCCCGCTTGGTAACAGTGCCGTCAAAGTCAAACAACGCCAGACCGCGCTTGTCGGGTATATCACCAGCCAATTCTACACCAGCTTGAGATGGGAACTCCCTTACAATGGACACTCAGGGGCTGTCCTGTTAAAGGTACTTTAACTTTTTGCACAGAAAAGATGCCCACGGCAATGCAATAGCAAGGCAGCCATATCATGACCAGATTACGTTTATTCTTCTCCATTATAACATTAGTTCTAGTACTTCCTGTTAGCTGCCAGAGCAAAGATACGGATAAGTCCGTATCGGCGCCGCGCTCAACCGGCGAAATGGTAGAAATTCGACCGCGGCTGCAACCCGGTGATGTTTTTAGTATGGAGTTCGCCACACAACAGAATGTGATTCAGACTTTCGGTGGTCAGGAGACTTCAATGCTTGCCAATATCGCGATGGGCATGACTCTCAGCGCGGTCGAAGTTGAGGGTGAGGATACCGGCGTAAAGATTACTTATGACTGGAGCACATTCAAGCAAGAACACCCTAAGTTTAAGGTCGACTTCGACTCTCGCAAGTCAGACTCCGTGGTACATCCGATGGCACGTGGCTTCGCTGCAATTGTAGGAGAGGGATTCGTCCTAGTGTTGGACAGTTCCGGTCAGCCGAAGGCGGTTAGAGGCGTAGACGAGCTGCTGAAGAACGTTACTGCCAAGCTAAAGCTTGAAGAAATGCCCGAAGAGAAGGCTAACAAGATTAGACAAGCCCTTGAACAGCATTTCAACGAAAAAGGTCTTCTTTCAACCTTCCGCCAAACTTTCGGATTTTATCCGGGCAGGCCGCTGGGAATCGGTGACAGCTGGGAGCGTACCTTCGACATGACTCAAAACTCAAGCATGACGATTGCCAATAAGTGGACGCTCGTTGATACGAAGAACAATATCGCTGAAATAGATGTCGCATCGAAGATCAATTCTGATGAAAGCGGGAATGCCGAAGCGGCAGTAACTCAAGACGTTTCCGGTACGCAGAACGGCAAGATGAAGATTGATCTCGCCACGGGAATGCCGATCACGGCTACACTTACTCAAGACCTCGCTGGCACAGTTTTAATTAAGCCAACTGAGCAAATGCCGAAAACAATGTCCGTTCCGATATCAATGGACAGCAAAGTTACGATTGCCGTAACGAAGACTGCTTCGGGCGCCAATCAGTCATAGGTCATCTGAGCTGTTTACAGAACGAACTCGACGAGGAGGCTGGTTGTAATTGTCGAAGCCGCAATGGCAAATAGACACGTAATTGTGACGAATAAACACTTGCAGCGAAAATCTAAATGACTTTTCATTGCTTTCCCCTTTCGAAAACACCGCATGCTACCAAGCTGTCCTCTAGTCAGGACTCTGGGCGGATTCGCTTCAGAGATTCTCCTATACTTGTTTAAGATAAGATCTGATTTGCACAGATGAGCACTAAATCAAGCGAAATCAAGGATCTAGCTGCACTACTTAGGGCTGACTGGAATCGGAGAATTCGGCTCGACCGTAGAATGTGGATGAGCGAGGCGGTTGAGTCCGACGACCAGATGCTGGCCTCCGGAGAACGTGATTTGCTGCTGCTGCTGGGATCGGAAATTTCGAATACTGCTAACAAGCGGGTGCTGGAGATCGGCTGCGGAGTCGGTCGAATGCTTGTCCCCGCTGCCGGCTATTTTGATTCCGTTATCGGCGTGGACGTTTCCGATGAGGCTGTGGCCGCAGCTAATCAGCTCATTTCAACTCGTGAGCTGCAGCAAAAAGTTCAAGCAATACTAGTCGACGGAACTAACCTAGCCCAGATTGGCGACTCTTCGATCGATCTTATTTTCTCTTATGGAACCTTAGGCATCATGCCTTCACGAGTTCTAGCGCGCTGTCTCGCAGAGTCGCACCGGGTGCTGAGGAGGAACGGCTCAATGCGTGTTCAACTATATCTAGGACGCGAGCAGCCCTCAGTAGAAGAGGACACGCTTGCGGTGCGTGCGTACGACCGCGACAGGTTCACTCGAGCCTGCGCCGCTGGAGGTTTTGAGTTGAGCAGTGCTGAAGAGCTAATCCACCCAATCGGAAATGTTTCCAAGCCTGCCGAAGGGATTATCGCCCACATAGTTTCACTTAGGAAAACTGGCGAATCGCCTCTAGACACCGAAACGATAGAAGCGATCCTGCTGGAGAACCCTGAGCAGGCGGCTGGAGAATCATGGGCGGGTTCTCAACTCGAATACCAAATGGCCATAACACGAGCGCAAAAGCTTGTTATCGATCGTCAGCTTCCCGAAGCTCGAGCCTTATTCGAATACGCCGCAGATCACTATAAGCATTCTGACGACATCATCGAGAAGGTTTTAACGGAAATCAATCGTGTTCTGGAATCAAACGAATGAAACACCTCAAAGACGTATCGGTGGTTTTCTTCGATGCCGACGACACGATAGTCGAGCTTAGCGCAAGTATCGGCGAGCTATATTCGCGCGTCGCTAATCAGCACAGTTTCAGCCTTTGCCCGAATCAAATCGACGCGCGTGTTCGCGAGGCTTGGAACAGCATCCGTTTGGAATACCGAAATGAAGCCGGAGGTTACACGACCAGCCCCGAACGTGAGAAAGCCATGTGGCTTAAGTTTATCGGGCTTCTTCTCGATGACTTAACGCTGCCCGAAGCGCGGGAGCTGCTCTATGAGGCCGTTTACGAGGAGTTCGCTTATGCACGCAGCAGAAAATTGAAGCCAGGAATTGTCCCATTCGTGGATTATCTAAGGAACAATAATTACGTCACGGGGGTTCTATCCAACAACGATTCTCGAATCATTCGCCTGATGGAAGACATGGGGCTGGACGAAAAGTTTGATCACATTATCCCAACCGCGAGTATCGGCTTTAAGAAACCTTCCAAGGACTGCTTTTTACGAGTGCGCGAATTGATTGGTTTGCCCGCACATAAAATACTTTATATTGGCGACAATTTCGAAACCGACTATCTCGGTGCTAAGTCTGACGGTTGGCATGCCTTGTGTTACAACCAGCACGCCAGGCCCTACGAGCTAGATGCATCAGATCAATTCACTTCTTATTCGGAGCTGCTGGCGCAATTCAAAGTCTTGCGCAGCGCCTAACTGATTATCTTCTGGACAGAATACCGACAAGACCCGGCGGATCCGAGCAAGGAATGTGTATTTTTCGCCCGTCTTTAGTGACTGCTATCACGCATTTCTCGCTGAATGGGCTAAAGATCCAGCCTGTAAAGTGATTGTTACGGCCAATAAACGCACCTTCGATCTCGCGGCGATCTACGCCGTTTCCTAAAAAACCGAAGCCGTACTGCCAAGAGAGGCTGTGAGCGTCAACCGTAATCATGACGGCAAAATAATTGACGAGAACCAGCGCACAAAGCACACCCAGTATCATATACATCGCCAACGTCAGGCGATCATCGGTAGAAACCGCAGTGAAGAACGACCATGTAGCTAGGCCAAAGGTCAGCAGCACAATCGGCAAGCTGAACTTAATTTCCTGGTGGAGAATGTTGGAGTCACTCATAGAGCTGAGATTAGCAGGGAAATCGCCGTCGGAGAACTTAATTCAACAGTCGCGGAGCGGAGTTAAAAGCATGGGGCTGGCGGCCGAAGGACGAGTCCTTCAAATCACAGACACTCGGCAAGACTCGCCGATGCCGTGATAAAACCTGCCAAGCCCCTGTGACGATCTGTTCATGTGGTTTACGCCGCGAGCTGGTCATGTGCGGACTCCTCATCTTGCGTGATGACAAGGAGGCCGGCGAGACCACCCCTAACGATGTGCCGCATGAACAGTGCATTGACGTTGCAGATCACGAGCTTGTGTCCTGCAGCGCATACACGTCGGTTGAGGTGTACCAGCGGCCCACGGTTGTCCCGATGAAGCCGCTTTCCACCCAGGTTCACGACGAAGTTGCCATGGACCTCAAGACGCCCGAACTCTTGCAGAAGCACAGCGTTGTCGGCGTGATTGTTCACGTCACGAGTCAGAGTCACGACAGTCGTCGTCCCCTGCCTCTTCACACGAAGCATGGTGTTCCTCCTTTTCGTGTATTGGGAGAAGTCACACACTCACCTCTGCGAGTGCATCCTCCTCAGTTGCGACGAGCTTGATCAGTCCATCGACTCGAGTCACAGCCAGCTTGTCAGCCATACCGTTGCTCGAACCGAACGCGACCAACTTGTACCCCGCATCGGTAACACGGCGGTACATCGTGATCAGCGTTCCGACCCATTCCTGGTAGTCGGCCCTGATCTTGCCCAAGTCGACGATCACGTCGGACCCGACCGGAATGGACTCAGCCTCGCCGGACAACACATCCAGCACTTCACGACTGTGAAGGCTTGCACCACTCGGGGTGACAACGCAGACCTCGTTCCGGGTTTCAACAGACAACAGGTTCATGGAAGAACCTCCTTTCGGACATGCCTAACGCGTCATTGCGCAAGAGCAGAGATCCTCCCAGCCGAGACTGCAGGCAGTACGTGGCTGGGCGGATCTCTGGTCATGTCGACTTGGCGCAAAATTGTGAACGAAAGGGGTAAAACCTTGATATTACTATCAGCCGCCAGTTCCCAGATGAAACACATCATCTGGAAACTGAACATAGGAATACACTCGGTCGAGACTAAGAATGAGCGGAGTCCCCTATTTTCCTTCAGGAAAAATACATAAGCAAATGCAGATATTTTCACTAGGAAAACAAGTACTTGAAAACTCCAGTCTTTCGATAAATTGTCCTCAAAGTTTAAGCAGCTGCAGAATGCGCATACTGGCAAAGCAGACTTAAAGGCACTTGGCGGTGGCGCTTGGACTGCCGGATTGACGCATTTATGACTGACAGCATAAGTTTAATCTAGACTACCCTGAGTTCTTTGACATCGTCATTAACGACCTTCAGTGAACGTCTGAACCTCGCGGCATATCCGGTAGGCCGCGAGGAACAGTGCCCTCAGGTTTTGTTTGTCTAAAATCCTCCTGATGCTTCAGTTGACGCAGCTCGTCTAGCAGCGGTGCTGAGCCGCAATGCACCGATATCTCTGGCGCCTTGCGGCTCGGTCACCGCAGCTAGATCTAGCCACAGCGAATCGTATTCGCTGCTGTAGACGAGGCGACCTTCGTACTTTGCCTCGCCTGTTTGCTGCACAAACCCAGCGTCCCGAGAGGGACAAGGAGGCCTCAGATGTTGAGAAAGCTGCTCACAGACATGGGCTCGTCTCCTGCGCCCGTCGCGTGGCGTAACGACGACGACGGCGGCAACGCGGCCGGCACGATGTGCATCGGTGCGACGCTGATCCGTTGCGCGCGAGATCGCGGCATCATCGGTTCCGAAGGAGGAGTCACGACCGACCCCTTCCCTCAGGCCGACCAGATGTTCGACGCGTTCCGCGTGGTGTTCCCCCACATGGCTGCCTCCGAGCCGGACCGCCTGCGTGCGATGACCAGTGCCATGATCGGCCACAACGACGCCAGCGATCACAACCCGGATCGCATGGACAAGGCCTGGCGCAACGTCACGCACATGATCGGGCGCGAGAGCAACCTGGCCGCCGCAGCTTAGGCGCCAGGTGACGATCGTCAAGCCGTACGGAACGTACCTACCCGGCCTGACTTCGCCGCACAGAACGGGCGAGGATCAGGACTCTTCTCTCCAAGCTAACGCTAGCGTCGCAGGAGAGACCGAGTATGTATCGATGAAGCGTCGCAGCGGGTGCACAGCAGCTTAGGCCCTGCGCACCCGCTGCCCTTCTCAACAGAGCTTTTTGGACAATGCGATTTCGCGGGACGGTGCGGCGGGTACAATATAGTAATCCAGAGACAGCCTGCCGCGCCTCCCGCCTCTTTTCATGACAGCCCCGCTGTCTTGAGGTTCCAGGGCTCTGTTACCTCCCAAATATCGACTCCCGCAGCTTCGCGGTCTGCTAATAAATGCACAGTATGCTGAATATCGTTTCCCACCTCCGGCCTTCGCTACCCGAAAACCGCAACCTAAATATGGGCAGCTACCGGACAATTTTTGGCAATATCCACAGATAACACCAATCAGATCGGACCTTCGCGCTACTCAGCAATTTGTCACCCCCGAAACTTATGTTTGTGGCACACAAGATGCAGTATTTACGAACGAGAATGACCGAAAGGTTGCAGCAGGTTTTAAAAGGTTTTGCTGCTCAAACTGCAGCTTTAGTCCTGCAACCCTAACCGACCCCGTCGCACTGCCGGGACAGCTTCGGCCTGAAACTGTCCCGGCCTCTTTTTTCCATCGAATTCAACCCTAATCCGCACACCATCAGGAATTCACCCTTTATTACGAATACAAAAAATGGAATGATCATTCTTCCGCGCCCGTGTGAATCCCCGACTAGGAATACAATGCAGGAGTTTAAGGAAAGAGCAGAAAAGTCGTTCATGCCGAAAGAGCCATGGCTGTCACGACTCTTCCCTACACCTCTGCTTTTGGACGTAGCTTGGATCAGACGCTCTTCCGAGCAAGATCTCGAACTCCTTAAACAGCGCGGCTTCCTCCACGAGCCCCTGGACGCTGCGCTGCGCGCTTTTCTTGATACGCCCAGCGAGCGCCCGCCTATTTATTTGTGGATTTTCTCACCACGCGATGATGGACGCTCAGGACTGTATCTTGATTTGAGCCCACTCGCAGTGCTTCCGGTAGAACGGTTTGGAAAGCATCGTATGCTTTACTGCGGACGCTTAATCGCTTCGGACAAAGTTAACCTAGCTGCTCGCGCCAGGCATCATATCTGTTCAAAAGTTCCGGTCGAACAATCACTCAGGTGGATTGTGAGTGACGAAGAACGGCCAATTGGACTGCGCTGCGAAGCCTGCCGGGGCAGCGGAAAATACCGGCGCGGAAAGTCCAGGGGGCTCTGCCGTCTTTGTTCCGGCTCTGGAAGACGGCTTTGCAAGATTCGCAGAGATGAGGGCACTCCGTGGCTCGGTCTGCCGGAGCACCTGCGCGGAAAGTTTCCTCCTATATACCTTGAGGGCAAGAAGGTTCGCCGCGGCACACCGCGAGTCATAAAAGATGCAATCGCTGCTCTGATGAGCGAAACCGCTGATAACTCGAGGGACTCCGAGCTTGCTAACGCTGAAGAACAGTTTAATCAGACTCTTCAGCAGATGCGAGAGTTTGTAGAACTAGAGCAGTCGCTTTCGATTGGCGAGTCGCAGACACTGCGAATCAGCAATCCAAGGGAGATTTCCCGATCCGGCCGTCATAGACTGATCGAATTCGAAACGCATGGGTCCACTGCACTCTGGGAAGACGCAAATCGTGCATATTTGCTGGAAAGCGCTGACAGCAAGCCAAGGAAAGTCAAAATTGAACTTTGCGCGGAGAATTCGATCCGGCTGGAGATGCCTGAGGTCGGGAGTATTCCCGCGGAAGCCCATCTGGTCAGTCAGCGCGATACAAGACCGTTTGATGTCCAGCGCTGGTCACTACGCTGGTGGATGAGAGAAAGCGCGGGAAAATCTCCCGTCAAACGTGCACTTTGCGCACCGGAAAAATTAGCAAAGTTTCAGCCTGAGACGCTAAATAAATGCTTTAACGAGCGAATATTTAAGAACACTGCGCAGCGTCGAGCTGTTGAACTCGCCCTCTCAAATACTGCGGCGATATCTTGCATTCAAGGTCCGCCCGGCACGGGTAAAACCAGCGTGATTGTCGAAGTAGTCAGACAGCACTTGGCCCGCGGCGGCGGTCCTGTGCTGATTGCCAGTCAGTCTAACCTGGCCGTCGATAATGTTTTGGAGCGCTTGATCGATCTTCCGGAGACGGTATGCGTACGCCTAGGCCGGGAAGAACGCGTTCTACCTTCGGTCGTTCCAATACTGCTTGATGATCGAGCAGCTGCGTTTGCGGCGGCGGCGGAGAAGCAGTCAAAGGTCGTGCTTGAGCGGCTCATACTCGCCCAGGACTTACTCAGAAAGCTGACCGGACCGGAAGGACTCATCTCCAAAATTCAAGACTTTGAGCAGCTTGAAGGCCCTAGGCATAGCGAGCAGCTAAACAAACTTAATGAAATGCTTCTCAGCACTATCGATAAGATATCCGGCAGCGGAGCACGACTAGACGATCTGCCGCAAGATGAACAGATTGAGCTTGGCCAGATCGCCGACTGGGCGGCATCGCAGCTTGCGCTGATCGAAAGACGCATTCCGGCAATCAAACATTGGCGAGGACTCGTCGAGCAAGCTCAGCTCAAACCTACAAAGTTTTTGAGGCCGTTTATCAATGTTATCGGCGCGACATGTATTGGCAGCGATCACAGCTTTCTCGGTCGGCATTTCGATAAGGAGGAACAGTTCCTCTGCGAGCCGCCGTTTGAACTCGTAGTTCTGGACGAAGTAGGCCGCTCGAGCCCGATGGAATCACTCGTGCCGATGCAGCTCGGCCAAAGAGTTGTTCTTGTCGGAGACCACAAACAGCTTCCTCCGGTAATTTCGCAGGAAGTGATGTCGGCTTGGGAGGAGGTTTCAAATGAAACAACTGAAGCCCCTGGGGAGATCAGCCTATTCGAAGTGTTGATCCAAAAACTTCCGCCATCCTACAAGGCCGTTCTACAAACGCAGTTCAGAATGCACCCGCAGATCGCGGACTTTATCGCTGCCGTGTTTTATCAGGAAGAGCAGCTAAAAAGCGGCATCAAGAATGACGACCGAGAGCTGCCGCTGCAAGGCTTCCCTCAGGCACTCAGTTACCACTCAACGAAATCCTTCGGCAGCGAGCGCTTCGATCGCCAACCGAGCGGGTCAACCAGCCGTTTCAACGAAGCTGAATCGGAAGTCGTGCTTCAGCTCTTAACCCACCTAGACAATGAAGTCCGTGAACCGCTTACGGTGGGAGCTATCTCTTTTTACAGCGCTCAGTCTCAGCGCATCTCTGATGCCCTCGGCAACTTAAATCTGCGCCATGTTACTGCGGACGCATCTACATTGGACGCCTACCAGGGACAAGAGCGCGATATAATCATTCTATCTCTCGTGCGCTGCCCTGCCGACACAGAGTCGTTCAACGCACAATGGTATAGATTTTTCTTGGATGTCCGACGCCTAAACGTCGCGCTGTCGAGAGCACGTCGTCGATTGATGATAGTCGGTGACATAGAGCAAATTCTTAAAATCAGCACTGACAGGGGGGAGGTCCCTGGATTCGAGGTAATGGAGCAACTCTTCAGCTATATCCGCCGACACAAATTAGAGGTTCCGCTAAACACTATTTATGATACCTGAGCAGACCCTTCGAAGTATGCAGATTGGATCGCGGCTGCTTTCTATGGCGGCCAAGCGAATCCAGGAGCCGATTATTAGAATGTGGCGACCCCAGCTGCCTGTAATTGAGGCCGTGGTGAGTTGTAAATTTCACTCGCTGCTGAGCGAGCAGGCGGCTGCCGCACTTGAGATCGCAAGAGTTGAAGGAACATTCACGACCCGACATCTCGGCGCACTTATGGGTCTCCCCGACAGCGCCGCTGCACAGCTAATAAAAAAACTCGCCTTCGCCGGTCTATTGGACTTAGGAGAACACCAACACACCTACCGTGGGGAGAGCCAACCGCGTGAGACTGCGGGTGAACTGGCGATACTATTCGACGGCATAACCGGAGCAGTTTGCGTCGCCGGACTGCAAGGCGGCCTGAACCGACGGCCGCATCGCCTACCGGGATGTGTGGAACTCAGTCAACGTACTCAGCCCGATACGAGCATGCTGCGCGATATTTTAGGCTCAACTTCAACCGCTCGACGCCTGTACGGAATACCGGAAAACATCACAAGCATCGCAAAGCAACTTGCGAGCCACTCCCTGCTCTATGCAGATACCGTTCTTGTCCAGACTGCGTCCAGTTCAAAGCACCTGCTGGCAAACGACTGCAGCTACTTTTTCGATCCCGCGCATCCGCTTGTGGCATCCCCCAAGACTTTTCAGATCGACGACGATCTTAGGCGTGCTCAGAATCTGATGGAAGAGGAGGTTTCCGAGCTTGGGCTGGCGGATGCCGAAATTCGACAAACTGCGGATGGTCCGCTGCTTGTGGGAGCGGAATCACTCGCAGGGCAGCTCGGTACCGACACCATATGGCTTCCGAACTCCGGACTGACTGCAAGAATCAGCTGCTAATAGTTTACTTCCAGCCTAAACAACGAAATCTTTAGGTTGTTAGGGTAATTGTTCAGCAGGATGTCGTACTGCTTCTCACCCTGATCCCAGTAGTATTTAACTTCGCCAATCTTGCCCGGGGGTATGTTGGCGTCGGCGTGACTCACGGAAATACTGAACAAGACTTGATTTGTCGTAGGATCCTGCACAGTCATTATCGCACGCCAAGAACTGACGGTTCGTTCCGTGTTGTTCTTAACGCGCAAAATCAAATCGACTTTTTTCGGTCCATTAGGGTCCGTCTTGCGGCTGTCTTGGACCACATATTGATGAAGTGTAAGCGGCTGCAAACTCGCTGCTGGATTAGTGCTGCGAACGGCTCGATTCACTAAGATATTGCGTCTGACCCAACCTTCTACCGAAACCTTTACCCACTCGTTCTTGTCTTCAACGACTTTAACAGGGGTATTCGCCTGCAGGGTTGCCAAGGGCACACCATGCGGCACTTTGAACAGCTTTTGGTTAGCGGACTGTACGTAAAGAGTGCTTTCCTCTGCGAATACCGGCCCCGCTGCGATCAGCAGCCCGAGCAAAACAAACGTCAAACGTTTCATACAATCTCCCGCGTGAGCATTCCGTTATATAGACGCCACAGCTTACCAAAGTATTCGGTCAATTTGCACGCTCGACGAAACGCCCAAGCTCTTTATTAAAACGCTCAACATTCCATCCGGTTTCCTCTTTAACCGCAGTGAAAAACGACATTCGCTGCTCGCTCATGAGATCGTATACATCAACAAGCCGAGAAATACCGAAGCGATCCACAAAAGCTTCAAAAAACATCGACGCACGAGCATAGCTTTCCGAATCGCCCCGAAAAAGAAACATGTGCGGCTCACGCCGCAAGGACGACTTCGCAGCATAGACGTGCCGGTGAATGATTCGATCTCGGCTCAGCAGCGATGAGTAGGACGCGACGAAGCCCTCAAACCAGGTAGCAAACCCTTCTGCTCGCAGCCGATCGAATGTTCCTCTTTCGCGCAAAAGCTGCCACTCCACCGCGTGCCCCATCTCATGCACCAAGACTTCGGCCAACCTCTCATCGGCAACGCTCTCTCGAACACGAACAGCACCTCCGCAGCCGGCGGCTGCACGCTGCGCAACGATGTAGACATTGCCGGGCGGCGTCATCCAGCCTGGGTGACAGTTGCTGATCAGATTTGTTGGTATCTGACGCTCGGGCAGCTTCTCGTCCAAAAAGATTACATTCCAATCGACCTCCATATTCCTGACTCTGGGCGGAAAGCCAGGTCTATGGAGCGCACGGCTCACCGCTCTAGCTGCCTCAATCACGGCGCGTGAAGGAGTTCGTCCGAAGTCACGTTCAACAACCCTCGGCCAGCGCAGCTTAATGACACCGAGCGAAGTCGATATTTCCTGGCGGCGAATCGTTCCCTCGAGTTCGATCTCATCCGGCTTGGCGAGTCTCGGCGCTCCAGTCGAACTAGACTTACTGCGACGCTTGGTTTTTAGCGGGTAAGATCTCGAGTATGGACTTGAGGCCGAGCTTTCGGTCGGCTCCGCGCTGCTGCGGTTTACAGTGAAACACTTGGCCGTTGGTCTATGCTTCTGCGGAACATCCGCACTAGATTGCGCAAGCGTTATCACACCTTCATCAGTTGTATACTGGCAGACCTCGCTTGAGGATGCCTCCTGCGCCGACACCGCAGCGGGACTTGCCGCGAAGGCACAACCAAGAAGCACAAATACGAAACGCATATAATAGTTATCGTATCCTTAATCCCGCCGCTTTATGCTAAATGCCCTTAACTTTTGCTCTCACATCAATGAGCTTGGCTCCCACAGCATCTCCCCACACATTTACCGTGGTGCGAACCATATCCAAGATCCTATCGACGCCGATAATCAGCCCCACACCCGCAACGGGAATTGCTATCGCCGAAGGGTTAGCTGCCAACAAGCTTTGGTTCGTTGCCTGCACGACGATGACCATTGTCACTAGTCCGGCACTGGGGATACCTGCAGCTCCGACAGCTGCTAAAGTCGCAGTTATCGCGATAAGCACCAACTGCGTAAGACCCAGATCGACGTTGAACGCCTGAGCCAAGAATACCACCGCAACTGCCTCATACAGCGCCGTTCCATCCATATTCACGGTCGACCCCAAGGGCAGCACCAGGCCTGAAATTCGTTCTGAGACGCCGCCCTTTGATGTCGCACAATC
>JAUIIP010000272.1 GCA_030431555.1 bacterium | reverse complement strand
CAACAAGTGCATTTCGGATCGCAGCGACGATCACTGCCTGCATAATAGTCAGATTCTTGCCGGCTTCGGTCATCACTCGCAGTATCAAGCGATACCGCAGAGCCCTGAGCGGCAAGGCCGTCAAACTCAGGCATAGATATATCGCAAGCCAAGACTTCTCAACATTGGCGATAATAGAAACAAAATCCGCTAATCCTCTCTCTGAGAAAATAGCCCACAACAGTAAAGCTGTGATTAGGACTGAACCCGCTAGCTTCAAGAGATGATTCTTCATATGACATGGGAATGGTCTAGCACACCGGAGCCAAACAGCCCCTCAACTTGCTATTAATAACAACTCGTGCGAGCTTCTGAAAGCACACTCTGGAGCCTAAAACTATGCGCCGTTTTTATTTCCTCTTAATTTGCCTTACTCTTTTGCTGCCCCTCTGCGCTCATAGCCAAAACCAGCAGCCCAGGTCAAAAACGCGCAGTGATCTGGTTGTGGCAGAAGTAAATCAGACAAAAATCACGCACGAGCAAGTAGATGCGGAAATGCAGCGCCGACTCCCCTCTCAGAGCAAGAGCTTGAGCGCAGAGCAACTCCATCTTGTTCGGAAACACGTCGTAAAAACTATGATCGAACGCGAACTGCTGATGCAGGCCGCCGAAGACAGCGAAGTTAAGGTGACGAGCGAAGAAATTGACGCTCTCGCTGCCAATATCAAGAAGCAGACTAAAGCCGGCGGCAGCTTTGAAGACTTCCTCAGTCGAAACAACCTTGACGAAAAGAAGTTCCACTCTCTGCTGCATAACGATTTGCTCCTCTCTAAGTATATGGAACAGATCGTGTTCCAAGGAATCCAGGCTGCTGACGCCGAAGCAAGGGCCTTATACGAGAACGAGCCCGATCGTTTCCGCATTCCCACTGAAATTAGGGCGAGACATATTTTGTTCCGTCTCGAAGAGGACGCAAGTGAGAACGAGGTTGCATCGACTACCGCCAAAGCTCAACGCGTACTGAGAATTGTTCGCGGCGACAGCAGTAATTTCGAAAAAGCAGCAAAAGAATACTCAGAGGGCCCGACGCGCGCCAAAGGCGGAGACCTAGGCTACTTCACTCGAAACCAAATGGTCCCTGAGTTTGCCCAGGCCGCTTTTTCCCTTAAACCCGGCGAGATAAGTGATCTGGTGCGAACTAATTTCGGCATTCACATTATTAAAGTCGAAGATATCCGTGGTGGACAGATACCGCCGTTTGAGGAAATCTCGGAATCAATCAAGAAGCAGATTATTGAAGATCGCAGAAATGCCGCACTTGCCAAGCATCTCGAACAGCTCAAGAGCTCGAACAAAGTTATTCAGTATGTAAATTAGAGCTATGCCATCAATGAATGGATGGCTCTAACTGCGGTAGCGGATGACCTTGGCCGGCGTGCCGGCAACTATTGCATTTTCCGGTACGTCCTCGGCAACAAGCGAGTGAGCACCTATAACTGCACCGCTGCCGATCGTCACGCCGTCAAGCACAGTCGCTCTGGTACCAATCCAAACGTTATCACCTATCCTGACACCCCGTCCTTGCGCCATGCCCTGCTCCATAATCGGCGTCTCGGCATCTGCAATAATGTGGTTGCCCGGACCGATATAAGCATAAGCCGCTATCAACACACTTCTGCCGATTTCTATTGATGACTGGGTAGCAATCCGGCAGTGGCTGCTGATATTGCACGCGTCCCCAAGCACTATCCTTCCAGGTTTCGCAAGAATGATGCTGTGCTTGCCGATGAAAGCATGACTTCCGATTGTTATTGAAGACTCTTCACCCGAATCATCATCAACTCGGCTCTCCAAAGCCGCATAGTCGTCAATAACCGACTTGCTGCCGACCGATATCGCACCGGGGTTTCGCCATGTCACGCTTCTTCCGACAATCAAGCCTCCGCCGGATTTGCTTAAGAAAAGTTTTAAGGCTTTCTGACGCAGTGCCAGGCCAATCGCGCTGGGCATGGGGGCAATCAGCAGATTATACAGCTCAAAGCAGGCAAGGCAGGCTATGCCGCTGTCACCTACCATCAGCTTTCGATACGCGCTAAACTGACCCTGCGCACCGGCAGTAAGGCGCCGTTGACCGGCGGTCATCGCCGGCCCTTCATTTTGCTGCTCACCTGAAGCAAGTTTGAGGTTGTCGCTCATGCTGAAATGGCTCTACCACAGCCTTGCCAGGAACGCTACAAGGTGTATTTAAAAACGTATGACGTTAGTTCAGTTGAGAAAATCCGGCCCTTTCGTTGAGCCGTTCAAAGAAGACTTTCGCAAACCGGAGGACCCACCTCGGGCCCTGCGAACACTAGCGCACATCATCGACAATGATCTCTGCCATCGCTGCGGCAGCTGCGTGGGCATCTGCCCGACTGACGTTCTTGCGGTCGACGACGAAGAATACCCGGTCGTGAAAAATTTGGGTGCATGCACGGACTGCGATTTATGCGTAAAGGTCTGTCCCGGGGACGAGTTTGATGCGGTTAGCGTTGCCAAGCAAATGTTTGGCGAGTTTCCTGATCCCAAAGATATGCACGGTCATTTCAAGGCGGCCTATCTTGCGTATGCTACCGATCCCCAGGTGCGCGAGCGCTCAACCAGCGGTGGGCTGGTTACGGCTCTGCTGCTTTCGCTGCTCAGACGAGGGATTATAGACGGAGCCGTCGTTATCGGATCGCACGAAACGGAACTATGGAAAGGTGTTCCGATTATTGCACGAACCGAAGACGCAATTCGTGAAGCAACCAAAGCAAAATATGCGATCTCACCGACCAATGTTGTGTTTAAGGAAATTCGGGAAATCCCAGGCTCTTACGCCGTAGTCGGACTTCCTTGTCAAATTCACGGTTTTCACAATGCGGCGCGCCTAGACAAACGCTTAAAGGAACGGGTGAAGGTTACAATCGGACTTTTTTGCCATGCGGCAATAGAACACGAGCCAATGAAGAAAATCTGGGCAGATACAGGCCAGCACGGTCAGGCGGCCTCTAAGTTTATTTCCCGTTACGGAAAGCACTCGGGCACACCACACTTAGAGTTTCCCGACGGTTCCGTTCGGCCAGTCTACTTTCCGAACGCGAAATCTTTCCGCCCGAGTTCGATGGAGATTATTAATGTCCTCTATCGCCTGTATACTCCCCCGCGCTGTTTGACCTGCTATGACGCAACCTCCGAGTTTGCCGATATTGCCGTCGGCGACCCGTGGATGCCTAGACCTTCCGATAAAATCAACTTCTTTGACGGCTATACCTTCACATTTGCTAGAACAGAATGTGGGGACAAGCTGCTTCAAGATGCTTCCGAGGCCGGTGATTTAGAGCTTATCGGTCTGCGCCGCAAAACAGCGAAAACAGCAAACATCGCAATGGGGGTAGAAAAGCGCCATCGCGCATTCAGGCTAATTGAGACGCGTCGGCGTCAAGGTTACGCGGTGCCGTTCTACAATTTCAAAATTCCCCGAGCGACAGGCAAAGAATTTGTCTTAACTGAATTAAATATTCTTTCGCACATTTTCTGCTTTGTCAGACCCGGCCGAAAAGCCGTAATGAGGCTGCTGTTTTCTCCGATAGGATATGGCCTGCTTTGGCTCAATCACTTCAGAAGGGTTTTTCGAGATTGGAGGCGTAATTCTGTTGCAAAAGCCAAGCGCAAACTAGGCGGAAGCAGCCCTAGTGCCAAGTCAAGCTTGTAAGCTATTATCCTGCCAGTGACTGATTCATTCCAAGTATATTTTGACTACCTCCCGGCGGTCACCCAGGAACGCTTCGATCCGGCGGCCGCCGCGCTGGCCTCATGCTTCAGTCAAGCTTGGTTCGAGGCCGCATACTTGTTTTGTCAGGTATCTATAATAACAATCGGTTTGGCTTTGTTATTTAAAGCGCACGGGCGCTCGCTGGCGCGTTCGGTATTCTGCGCATGCGCATGCGCGCTCGGAGCTACATTCGTTCTAGGGTGGAATCCGTTCCTTCTCAAGACTCACTACTTTCCATTACTGCTTGCCGCACTTGTCGTTCCCCGACACGACTTGGTTCGAGCGCTGACTTTACTTGCTGCAGGCTCATTTTGGATAGTCAGCTCCGGCTCAGCAGCAACCATCGGATTGCTGCTTGCGCTGCTGCTCTATGGCGCAGCCAAGAAGAAGCTCGACCGTCCCGGACCCGCCACCGCGGCGGCGGCGCTCTGTCTGCTCGCTATCAGTGTTGCCTGCATTCCTGACGCATATTCACCCGAATATCCACCCGGAGCTGCCGTTTCAGTCGACAACGTTTTATCAAGCTTGCCGTCGCCGTACCTTGGTTCAGATCGAGGACTTAGTCCGGCAAGCTTTGCCAATTACCAACACCTCACCTCGATTCACACGCTAAGGTCAATTATCGTGTTCTTTGTGCTTTGCGCCTGTATGCTCGGCGCAGCCCGAGACGATACGTCGAAAGGTCTAGTTCTCACGTCGATTTTCATTTTGGTGGGCATAGCGCTAGACGGTTTTATGAGCGCCGATAATATCGAATACTCTCCAATGCAGGTATTCGCCCGTTTGATTCCGGGTACGACACTGCTGCCAACCCCGAGTATTCTACTTC
>JAUIIP010000271.1 GCA_030431555.1 bacterium | reverse complement strand
AATATTGTCGACTTCTATCGCAGCTTCCATTAAATGCCGAGCTCCACGAAAATAACTGCAAACGCTGCATTCAACAGAATAACTGAAACAATGCTTTGAACTACCGTCGATGTCGTGCTGAGTCCCAAACTCGTCGCGTTGCGTTCGATAGAAAGTCCCATTTTACATCCGATGACCGCTATAAAAGCTGCAAACACAGGGGCTTTAATCAAGCCTACCAAAAAGGAGCGCACCGGCAGCACCTCTGACAAACGATCTATAAAAGTAACGCTGGTTATTCCGAGCCGCAGATCTGCAATCATCATCGCTCCGAAAATGCCGACCACGTCCCCCACAAAAACCAAAAGCGGCATCGCGATAATCAGTGCCAACATTCTCGGAACTACCAGCACCTGCATGGTGGAAAGCCCTAGCGTCTCCAGCGCGTCTATTTCATCATTCAGCTTCATTGCTCCAATCTGAGCGGTGAATGCTGAGCCGGATCGACCGGCAACAATAATCGCTACGATGATTGGCGACAGCTCCCGGCACATCGCAAGAGCGGCGGCATCGACGATGAACAGGTTAGCTCCGTATTTTTCGCTCTGAATCGAGAATAGGTAAGCTACGACTACTCCAATCAAGAAAGTAACAAGTGCAGCGATCGGCACAGCATCAACACAGACCCTTTCCAGCTGCACTACGGACTCACGTATTCTTATTTTTCTCGGATCCAGCAAACTCCTGAACCAAACCAAAGAAGTCTGTCCGATAAAAACCAGCAGCTCGTGGCACTTCTCAAGAAAGTTAATTGTTCCCATTCCGGCCCGCTGAAGCAGGCCAAAATACTTTGGAGGCTCGATAGGCTCAGGTGCATCGAGATTTTCTCTGACTAGTTTGGTGATGCTGCTGTGCTCGGGCCGAACGTTTTGTTCAACCACCTGCTCAGCGTCTACACCAGCTTCACGCAACACGTGGCGCACAAGCATCACGCCGGAAGTATCGAGTTCCCTAAGCTCAGTCCCGTCCAGGAAAATTTTTTGCTTAGGTTTGATCTTCCAGTCGCTTAAAACGCGTGGGTAAATCTGATTGATGTTCGCCAGGCGCCAGCTGCCCTTGAACCGTATGGTAAGTCCATCGTTGTTTTCATGAAGTGAAAACCAGGGATTCTCTGGCTGATGTTTACGCGCACTGGCCCCCACGGAGCGCTTCTCCTATCGAATAGGTTGCTAAAATATCGGACTATATTTACCACCAGGGGCAAAACCTTCAACGTAATACTGTTTTATGCGAACCTGTTTCCACAGGCAGAGCTTCCTTCTTGGAATATACCTCATTTTTCTACTGAGTATTGTGCGGTTTATAGTGTAAAGTACGGATATAGCGAGCGTTTGAGGGTATGCAGAGGTGGAAGAAGAGAAAAAGGATCCTGAAATTCGCGTCAATGTGACCGACCACGAGGATCACGACCATGACCGGCCGACGATGAGTTCTTTCCTAATTGTAGAAGGATTCAAATGGGGCGGTGCAGCGATAGCAGTGTACGTAATTGCTTCGTTTATTTTGGGATTCTTTGGACCGGCGTTCGGACGACTATTTTCGTTTCTGTCCTGGTTGTTCTTTGGCGATCAACCACCGGCAAGCTAATTGCTCGTCAGGACTATAGAAAGGCCAATAGGGTAAATAGAGAGGTCAGGCCGGCTCCTACTACAATCGTGGCACTTGTAAAATCTGCCGTAAAATCTCTCATTCTGCTTCTCCGCATCTCGGTTCGCCTCCGCATTCCACCAACTACCACACCTTGGAGCAAGCGCTGCTTCAATATGCACGCACACTCACCTACTGATATGGCCCGATCCAGCCAAAGTGTTACACAAGAACTTAGGTGACAGTTCCAACTGTCCCCTTTTAACTGGCATGAGGGAACAAACGCAGTGGGTGACACAGAGCTGCAAACTCGAGCTGAGGCGGGAAGCTAAAAGGAGGTGCCTACGCAGAATCCCCTGCAACTCTGGGCTGTTAGGGGCACGAATTGCCGGGCTTAATGCCGGCATAATTTCATTATTCTACCTACGTATATTGCTCAGCTACCGGATAGCTGAACTATGTTCTCGCTATGTTTGGTTCACTTCTGCTGCCAAGAGCGGCAAATCCCAGTGAACACATTGTATTCGTGGTCGGCTCAGCGATAGGCACCTCCCAGTGCCTCCACGCTAGCACAGCCCAGAACGCTCATTCTGTAATCCGTTCACGTAAATTGGTGACAGTTCCACCTGCTCCATTTTTAAAGCGCGTTTGGAGCTGGAAGATGGTGATTAAAAGGGGACAGTTGGAACTGTCACCTAATGTACTGTTGGCCGCCCATGTAGGGTCTCAATACCTCAGGAATTTCGACGCTACCGTCAGGCTGCTGGTAGTTCTCGAGGATAGCGACTACCGTTCTGCCCACTGCCAGGCCCGAGCCGTTTAGCATATGAACGAACCGCGGTTTTTCTCCCGCAGCTGGGCGGTAACGGGTTTTTGTTCGGCGCGCCTGGTAGTCCGAAGTGTTCGAGCAGCTGCTGATTTCACGGTACGCGTTCATGCCAGGCAGCCAAACTTCTAAATCAAACGTCTTACAGGCAGCTATTCCCATGTCCCCCGAAGAAAGGGTAACCCGACGATAAGGCAGCTCCAACGCTTCTAAAATAGACTCTGCGTCTCGAGTGAGTTTCTCGAGTTCATCAAACGAAGTCTCAGGCGTCGTTAGCTTCACTAGCTCGACTTTGTTGAATTGGTGAAGTCGAATCAGACCACGCACATCGCGTCCGTGCGAACCGGCCTCAGCGCGAAAGCAGGGGGTAAAAGCCGTGTAGTATATCGGCAGTTCCTGAGCCTCGAATATTTCGTCTGCATGAATATTGCACATTACAACTTCAGAAGTCGGAATGAGGTAGTGGCGATTCTCTTCGTCGCTGGTCTTAAATGCATCTTCTTCGAACTTGGGAAGCTGGCCCGAGCCAACCATCGCCTCACGCCGCACCAGCAACGGAGGAAATAATTCTATGTATCCGGCAGCAGCATGGCGCTCGAGCATGAAATTGATAAGTGCCCGCTCCAGTCGAGCCCCATCACCGCGATAAAGCGCAAAGCGCGTACCTGAAATTTTAGCTGCTCGCTCAAAATCGAGTATGCCAAGCGCTTCACCTATGTCCCAATGCGGTCTCGGATCAAATGCAAATGCGCGCTTCTTGCCCCAGGTCTTTTCCTCCCGGTTCGCCGCCTCGTCCGCGCCAACCGGAACGCTTTCATCGGCAATATTCGGTAGAACCAGCTCAATTGCCTCAAGCGCGCTCTCCGCTTCAGCGATCTTTGCGTTGAGCTCTTTCTCGCGCTCGGAGCTTCGCTTTAGATCCGCCAATAGCTCATCGGCATCTTCGCCGTTTTTTTTCTTTTGAGCTATTTCCGGTCCGAGCTTGTTCTTGTTTGCTCGAATCGTTTCAACTTCCTGCAGCATTGTTCGGCGGCTTTTCTCCAGCTCAGGATAAGTATCAAACTCAGCCGGCAAACCGCGGGTCATTAGCAATTCTTTTACTGCAGCGAAATCCTCTCGGAGTCGTTTTGGATCGATCATATCAGGTCTCGTTTACATTCACCGGCTACCCGGAACACAGCCCTTTATTACACCGCAGCTGCGATATGTTCAATCTTTGGCTTAGCGCCCGTGTCGGGGTCAAGCAGCACCGCAACTATGTCAATTCTATGCGGGGGTACGCGCCGAAAGCGTGCTAAATAGGTCAGTGCCAAGCGTCTTAGGCGCTGGCGCTTGGCCTCGGTGATGTTGTCGATTACGTCACGTCTGCCGCTCAGCGCACGCCGGGTTTTCACTTCGACAAACACCAGGTCCGCTCCGTCCCTGGCAACTATATCAACCTCTCCCAGTCTGCAGCGCCAATTTCGCTGCAGAATCTCAAAGCCATTGCTTGAAAGCCAGCGGCAGGCCGCGTCCTCACCCAGGATTCCCAGCTCGGCGTTAGCAGCGGCGGATCGATAAGTGCTCGCGCACCCCGGCGAATGTTTTCCGGTGAACCCCGGTCGGTCCGAGCAACGCGATTGATTCGCGGTGCGCCTTTGTCGGATATCCTTTGTGTTTTTCAAAATCATACCCAGGGTAGCGCCCGGCCAATCGCTCCATAATTCTATCGCGAGCAACTTTTGCCAGAATCGAGGCGGCAGCTATGTCGATTACCGAAGAGTCTCCCTTAACTATCGTCTCTTGGGGAAGAATCGTTTCGATCGGTGTGTTGCCGTCAATTCGCAAAAAGCATTCTGTCGGAACACGGACTCTGCGAAGCTTCAGCAGCTGGCGGTAAACCCTTTCGGCCGCTAATTTCATAGCGATGCGCGTTGCTTCTCGTATATTGTGTCTCTCGATTCTTCTCGGTCCAACTGAGACAATGCTGTAAACCGAGCATTCCCCGGTAATTCTTTCAAACAGCTGCTGACGCTTTTTCTCGCTGATCGTTTTAGAATCAGAAATTCCTTCCAGATTCTGTCCTACTGAGAGCACAATCGCAGCTGCAGTGACAGGTCCGGCGAGCGGCCCGCGTCCTGCTTCATCAATTCCGATAGTGTGAACCTGGGTCGACATGCGTGCGCTTACAGTAAACACC
>JAUIIP010000270.1 GCA_030431555.1 bacterium | reverse complement strand
GATGAAATGCAATTGCTATGATCGGGGAGCCGAAGCCGCGGTAGCTCTCAATAGCGTCTTCATCGTCCTCACCGGCGCTGGGACCGCTCTTAATTCGCCAGACCAGAACCTCTCCGTTTGAACGGCCGATTGCGAGCAAACTGCCCTTGGGGTCCCAGGTCAATGCACCAACTCGTCCGCTTGCTCGACTCAAGCGGTGTATGATCGTTCTGCTCTGCGTGTCTATTACGAAAACCAGACTATTCTGGGCCACCGCGAGCAGCCTTCCGTCGGGATTGAGCGAAACCGCGAATATCGGTTCCGAGCTTTCATAGATAAGCGTAGTTCGAAGCTGAGTCGCTCCGTCCTCCGCTCTGAACAGTTCGTGCTCAAGGACCTTGCCGTCCTCACCACCTGTATAAACTCTTAAGCCGTTTAGCGAAGTATCGAGGGAATTGATGCTGCCCTGATGGGCCGCAAATGAACGAAACGCCGACAGCGGCAGTACCTTGCCTGACTCTTCTTCGGAGACACTACGCCGCTGTGCCGGCGCAGGAGCAGAGCCCTTCTGGATGACGGCTGACACCTCGGCAGGGATACTCCCGAGTTCGATATTGAGCGCGTCCTGGGCACCAGGGTCGTAACTGTTTCCGGGAAAAGAACAAGCAGTAGTCGATAACAACAATACTGCTGCGATGGTACCTAGTTTGCGCAAAATCCCCTCAGCGCTGCTCTCGAGCGTTATTAATTCATTAGTTAATCCAGGGAAGGCTAACTATGGAGCAAGATTTGAGCAAGCGCCAGCCGGTGGGTGCCGACTGGGAGTAAAATGCTCTAGAACTTGAACTCTTTGTCGAGCCAAGCCGAACGCTGCGGACGAGCGGAGCCCGCTTGCTGCTGCGACTCCGAGCCGCTGCGCTGCTTAGCCGCTGAGCCGCCTGCACGAGCCCCGAAACGCTCCAGAGCCCAATTAAGTGCAACCGGCTTCAAGTGAGTCTTTTCACCATGAATTACCATATACGCTCCGGTTGGCCGGCCATTGGCATTTCGTGCAAACACAATGGTCTCATCGGGCAGGTCCCACCAGCCGTGCTCTACATTCGTCGGAGTTTCAGAAATGAACTTGGCAACCAGCAGCTCTTCATAGGCGATACCCTGCGGAAGCTTAAGTCCGGCAATTTTACTTGAGGTCAAAGCAGTCGATAAATTCTCGGGTTTAAGAAATGACTTTTCCGTGCCGTGAACAACAACGTGTGCATCAATGATGCCGCCGCCGGGTCCGTAGCCGAAAACAATTGTGCCGGTCGGCAGGTCCCACCACCCGAGCATCACTCCTTTGGGCGTCATTTCGATAAAGCGGCCGTTCTCGTGAATGAACTTTGGCGCTGGTCCGAATTGAACGTCCTGAACTGCTTGTTTGACATGAGGCGCTGTATCGCTAGGGACAGGCTGTTCGACCTCAGCCTTGGCTTTAACGTGGTCCGGTCCTGCGGGCTGCTGCACTGCGCGAACAGGCTCAGTCAGCTTTTGGTTTAAGCGCTTAAGAAAATCTGAGGAAACTGAAACTGCGACATCTGATGCCGCCCAGACAGAGGAGTATCTGAAGAAGACGCATCCTGCGAGCATGCTGAGCACGAGAAGAAACTTGATGCTGCTGTAAGAGTAGGAGCGGTTCATTCGTTGTTCCATTCAAAGTTGCACAATACAACCGCGGCGCTTCGCCTAAAACGCTTCTAGAACAAATAAGAACCTAAGATAAGACTACGCTGAGATTCTACAGCAGCGAACTAGGTTAATCAAATTCTCTGCGGAATTTTTTACCTCGTTTCGCCCCCTTAGAACGACTATTCGGCCAAGCAATTCCGGCCGTCCCCGGCGCGAACTATGTAGTTTGAGCGAAAGCAGGTATGCGCTGGGGGCGCGGTGTCAAAACGTCAAAGCTGTCCTCTGGTAGAGGCGCAGCTCGATGTTCGTTGCCGCGCCCCCAACTTGTGAATTGCATGAGTCTAGCCGAAACCTGACTCATGTCCGACGATCACCACTCAGTCGGAACTGCCTGACCTAGGACTTCGGAACCAGGAACTTGACGCCGTTGTGGGACGCGACCACGAAGGTCGTACCCCACTCGGTGTACTCCTGGCCGACATCGGGGATGCGACGGCTCGGCGCGAAGTTCGCACGAACCGATCCATTGTCCCCGTCGTAGCCCGTCGCCTTCCACCACGCGATCTCGCCGAAGCGATCACGACCGGCGGGGAAGATCGAACCAACCGGAACGATGCTGGGATCCGAGGGGATGCCCTGCGTCGAAGCGGTGGCGGAGGCAGTCGGAGGCGCGCTACTCCCCTGCGTCGGTGACGCGGCGGGAGTCGTCGTGGTCGGAGCCGAGGACGAGAGCTTGGCCCACCGTGCGGTCACGGAGGACTTCGACATCGTCTTCTGCATCGGTTTCTCGCCCTGGAAGATCTCCACGGCGTCGACCGGATGCATCCCTTGCACGAAGGTCGTGGTCACCGAGCCGTCGGCGAGCTTGAAGAGAGTCGTGCCCGAGGGCAGCGTCTCCCAGCCCGTACCTTGGCCGATGTACGCCTCGTGATCCCAGGGACCCCGAACCGGCGCGGTCGATGCGGCATGCGCGCCCGAAGTGGACGGCGTGATCGCATGCGCCGGCGGATCACCCGGATTGCCGTGCGGAGCCGAAGCATCCGCCGGTTCACCGGAGTGAGCCGAGGCCTGAGCGTCGAGACGGCGAAGGCCCTCACCCACCGAAATGGGCTTCTGGTACGGGCCGTCGGCACCGTGCTTGACCTCGATCGCTTCGACCGGTGCCCCGTTGCTGTAGCGCACGAACGCCCAGCCATCCGGGAAAGTCCACCACGCGTGCTCGGGGGTCGCGAAGACCTCCTTGCCGCTGTAGGGACTCTGCGCGACGACGGCACCCGTACTCGGATTGATGTTCGCCGAGTAAGGGCTGTAGCCGCGGCCGCCGACACCTGGTCCGATGGGGCGTCCGTACTCGTCGTACTGGATGTTGTCACGACGGAAGGTCCGGGCCGACTGGACCGGATGACCGCCGATGTCCCCACGCACATCGTAACCGAAGCGCGTCTCGGAGGCAGTCTGCTCGAACTTCGGAGCAACCTGCCAGCCATCGAAGACCTGCAGCCCGTTGCCGGCCAGCTGGAAGTAGTCGGGTCCGTTGATGTGGGTGACCCCACCCTTGAGAATCCCGACCCAGTCGGAGCCGTAGCCCTCCTGGTACCAGCCGCCCTGCGCACGCGCGGGGGTCGACGAGGCGACGAACACGAAGGCCAAGGCGAACGCCAAGGCCACGAAGTTGATGCGGTTGCGCATCATAGGTTCACCTCCTGATGGAATGGTGATGACACCGGGGTGGTGTTGCGAGCCGTACTCTTGACTCGTGTGCAGAAAACCGTAATCCGCACCCCCAGTGGATACCTGCCTTCTACTCAAATAATTCGCTGCCAAAGATCAGGCGCACCGGCGCCGGCAAACGCAAAAAAGTGCATGCCTGGGCGCACGAAGCCCACGGGCTTCTCGGGCCTATTAACTTGTTGTGGCTTTTAAGGATCAAAAAATGACAAATAATAGCATCAAAAACCGTAATTCGGTTAAGCTGTTAAAATAGCTAGACTTTATTCGAGAAAACAGGCCTAGGACACTGCCTGAGAAACTAAAACCCGCGGACTGGCGCTTCGACGATTAAGACCCTCTAACAGCAGAATTTGCCGGTAGAAATTTCTTTGGTGAATCAGTCAACAATTCCAGACTCGCAGCTGGACTCGGCAGCTTTATGTTAATTATTGGCTTAAGGCTCTGAATACACAACGCATGGCATTAGCTTTTTCGAGCATACAGCGGCGGGATTATGCTTTAATTACAATGGCGCGGCGTTTGCAGATAATTCTGTAAATAAAATCAGAACGAAAGGACGCTTACGTATGAAGAAAGAACCCCGATTGAGCGACCTGGTCGAAAAGCAAAAAGTCGATCCGAAACAGGATAAGAATAAATCCGACACGTCCGGAACTATGGACGTCAAAGCCAGCGAAATCGATCTATTGATGGAACAAATGTCTTCGAAGAGGCGTATTAACCGCCTATAGCATTTAAGGGGGTCGGGAGTCGTTCTAGGGATTAGCTCATCTAGAACGACTCCCGACCCCCTTCTTTTTCAAACTATTTGTCCTTTATCAAACCCAGCTCTTCAAGCTGACCGATCAGCTTCTTGGTATCGATTGGCTTAGTAAGATACGCCTCGCAGCCTACTTGAAACGCGTTCAAGATATTGCCCGAGTCATCCAAGGCAGAAATCATTATCACCTTCGCCGCATCTGCGTCAGACACTTGGTTTTCCTGTTCGTATTCGCGAATATGACGCAGCACCACTTGGCCGTTTACTTCCGGCATCATTATGTCGAGGCAAATCAGATCAAATGGTTCACCTGACTCAAGTGCAGCGCAGAACTTTTCTATCGCAACTCTGCCGTTCTGCGCGATATCGACCGTGGCGTACGGTTGAATTACGTGCCGCAGAAGCTGTGCTCCGGTTGCATCGTCTTCAACTATTAATGCTTTCATCTAAGCCCCCTGTCAGAAATGCGCTATAGGAACTAATCGACAGCTCCACTCTAAAGC
>JAUIIP010000269.1 GCA_030431555.1 bacterium | reverse complement strand
CCAATGTTATTGTCAAGAAGGCACGATAATTGGACTACCAATCACGTCCGGTTCCTGACTCAAAGGAATACAAACATCAACCGTGGTTCCTTGATGGGGGGTTGATTCAATATTAAAATGCCCACCAACAAGCGTCGCCCGTTCTTGCATACCCAATAATCCCCAACGATGGTTGGCTTGCGTTTTATTATCCATCATCGCCTCAGCATTAAACCCGACCCCGTCATCTGTCACTTTTATATAGATAGCAGCTTCAGCACAATTAAGGGTGAGATAAATATGTGCTGCATGTGCATGTTTACTAATATTCGTCAATGCTTCCTGCACAATGCGAAAAACAATCGTCTCTAAATCTGGGGGTAAACGACGTAAACGGCCGTCTACCTGAAAATCAACCACACAACGGTTGCTCTCCTGAAAGAGCCGTACCTGATTTTTCAACGCAGGCACTAAACCCAAATCATCCAGCAGGGAAGGGCGCAAATCGCGAATTAGGTGATGCAGTTCCGTTAACGCCTGGGTACTCATCTCCTTCAACTCTTTCAACTGCGTTGTTGCCAATTTGGGATCTGACGTGACCGTTTCCCCGACCGCCGCATAACCCAAGCCCAATGCGGTTAGCGCCTGACCGATACTGTCATGTAATTCGCGTGCAATGCGTATGCGTTCATGCTCTTGGGCAGAGACAATTTGATGCAATAATTCACCACGCAGCGCTTCACGTTCCTGTATCGCCTCATACCGGTTTGCATTTTCAATCGCCACGCTCAGCTGCCCTGCTATAGTTTCTAACAAAGATAAATCTTTATAGGTCAAGGTGGTGACATCTGTATGGATGTGCAAAACCAAGCTGCCAATGACATTGTCTTGCCGGAGCCGGATGTTTCCGGCAAGCATGCGATTTTGACTTTCTCCGGCGGCTCTAACGGCAGCAGTATTACTGTTACTGACATCGGCAGCGCCAATGGAACTTATGTCGAAGACTCGCAGATTGAGGCGAACGTCGAGACCCCGCTCGGCAATGATCAGCGGATAATTATCTCGAAGTTCATCCTCAGACCGCAGGTCGCCGTCGACTCCGAGGCTACCGGCGTGTTCCAGAAGGCCGCAGCTCAGTCTGCGGCCGTCCTGGCCGCCAAACAAGCACAGCAGTCCGGCGGCTCGAAAAAGACCTCGACCCGTCAGGAACAATTCGCATTTAAGGGTCGAGTTCACGACATCCTGCTCCAGCGCCTGGATTTGCGCCGCAAAGATATCCTTGCACTTGACGACGAGGGCCTGCGCAAGCGGACTCGAGCTACCGTAGAGCAGATCCTCGAAGAACTGCGCTGGGAGATTCCACCCGGGCTGGACCGCGAAGCGCTCATTAAACAAATGCTGGACGAGGCACTCGGACTCGGACCGCTCGAAGAGCTAATCGCCGACGAAACTGTCTCGGAAATCATGGTTAACAGCTACGACATGATTTACGCCGAACGAAGCGGGAAGCTCGGGCTGACAGATCTGCAGTTTTCGAGTGAGAAAGCGGTTCTTGGGGCGATCGAACGGATTATCGCTCCCATCGGCAGGCGAGTAGATGAAAGCTCGCCGATTGTAGATGCCCGCTTAAAAGACGGCTCAAGGGTAAACGCGGTTATTCGTCCGCTCACCCTTAAAGGGCCGTGTATAACCATACGGAAGTTTTCCAAAGACCCTTTAACGATCCAAGATCTTGTTAAGTTCGGCTCGATGTCTCCAGGTATGGCCGAATTCTTGGAGCTTGCCGTTAAGAACAGAATGAATGTCGTTATTTCCGGCGGCACCGGCTCCGGTAAAACAACACTGCTCAATGTAGTCTCAAGCTTCATCCCTGACGGGGAAAGGGTAATTACAGTTGAAGACGCAGCTGAGCTGCAGTTGCAGCGCGAACATCTCATCGGCTTCGAAACGCGTCCGCCAAACCTGGAAGGCAAGGGCGCCGTCACGATACGCGATCTTGTAAAGAACGCCTTGAGAATGCGACCGGATCGAATTGTCGTTGGGGAGTGTCGAGGGGCAGAGTCACTCGACATGCTGCAGGCTATGAATACCGGCCACGACGGATCGATGACTACCGGCCACTCCAACTCACCTCGCGACATGGTTGCGCGTCTTGAGACAATGGTGCTGATGGCAGGGATGGACCTGCCTGTTCGAGCTATCCGAGAGCAAATTGCAAGTGCGGTAAACATTGTTATTCAGCAAACTCGTTTTAGCTGCGGTTCGCGTAAGGTGACTGCAATAACTGAGGTTTGCGGAATGGATTACGATGAAGGGATCGTTGTCCTTCAAGACGTTTTTAAGTTCAACCAAGAGGGCTACGACGAAAACGGCAAGACCAAGGGGACTCATCAGGCGACCGGCTACGTCCCTATGTTCTTCCAGCAGTTGCAGCGAGAAGGAAAGGAGGTAAACGCAAGCGTCTTCTCACCGGACGCATAGCAAAAGCAATGCCTATGGACACCTACGGAATACTGATACTCGCTCTCATTTTCATCGCTGCGCTTTTCGTTGCGTTCACTTTTATGGACAAGATCGAGTCCGCTGCCTCTGACGTGCGCGAACAGCAGGCAGCGATGGGAAGCAGCACAATGGAAGATCTATATATAAATCTTCCCCCGGATGTGTTTGTGTTTTTTCGCTTCCTAATAGCCGGACTGCTGTTCCTTGCCGGAACCGGACTGGTCAATGTTTTCCTTGGATTGTTTCTAGCCGGAATCGGCTGGGTAGTTCCGATAGTCATACTTAACAACATGCGTCGCAAACGCATTGAAACAATCGAGACTCAGCTAATTGAAGCCTTGGGTCTAATGGGAAACGCACTAAAGTCGGGTCTCACTCTACGACAGGCTATCGAACTGCTGGTAAAGGAATTCCCTCCACCAATCTCTCAGGAGTTCAATCGAGTTCTAGCCGAAGAGCGGCTAGGTGTTGACCTGCCGGACGCCATTACGAATATGGCCAACAGACTGGACTCGATAATCGTTTCTATTTTGGCTAGCGGAATTACAATCGTTAAGCGTTGTGGGGGTGACCTAACTGAAATCTTTCAGAACATTGCCACTACCATAAGGGAGCAAGCAACGATTCAAGGCAAGCTAAACGCGGTAACTGCACAGGGCAGGTTTCAAGGCATGATTCTTGGCCTTATGCCTTTCGCTTTGATGATCATTCTGTGGTTCGTCGACCGTAATCACATCGAAACCCTTTTCGGCTATCAAATTGGCCTGTGGTCTGTAGCCTTAGTGGTTGGAATGGTCGTGATGGCGCAGGTCTGGATTCGCAAATTGCTAGATATCGACGTGTAGGCGGGAGGAATTTCTATTATGCAGTGGACGACGATAATGGCATGGCTGGTCTCCGGCCTTTCGGGTTTGTTCGTAATTTACTTCTGGTCTTTGATCGACAAGCGCAAGGCAGTCGAAGGAGTAAGTCAGTTTCACGAGGGCGAAGAAGGTGCCGGACGCTTTGCGGATGCGCATTGGTTCTTAAAGTATTTCGGATGGCTGGTTGAAATAATCGGGGAATTCATCGGACTGCTTCCAATCGCAAAGAAAAGAGCAAAACGACATCAGAAACTCGTCCGTGCCGGAATGCCTGGAGACCTAGATGCCGACGAATTCGAAGCAACGCGAATAGTGGCTTGTGTTCTACTCGCATTCGCCGGAATGTTTATCGACAACGAGCTTGAGATGACCCCGGTTCTAACGGTGTCTTTTCTATTGCTGGGAATTGTTTATCCCGACATTTGGCTCGATGGTTACATTTCTAAGCGAAGACGAACGATTTTCCGCGACCTGCCGGACTTGCTCGACATACTGCGTTTGGCGATGGATGCCGGACTGGATTTCGGAAGCGCGATGGGCGTAGTGGTCGAAAAAGGCCGAGATGGTCCGTTGCTGCGCGAAATGGAGAAGATAGAACGGGATATGGCCCTAGGCCGAACCCGCCAAGAAGCTCTGCGTGATTTCGCCGAGCGTATTTCGATGAGCGAGATTAATGCGTTCGTCCTAGCGCTAATTCAGGCGGATCAACTCGGAGCAAGCATTGGCCCGGTGTTGCGAGCCCAGAGCGACATGGCGAGGAAGCGACGCTGGCAAATGGCGGAAGAGCTGGTTAACAAACTGCCTATGAAGATGCTTGGGCCTCTAGTAGTTTTTATTTTCCCGGCATCCTTTGTAATACTATTCACGCCGCTTTTGATTCAGTATTTGCAGGAGTAAAAATGTCATCTCGCGTTGAGATAACCGTTCTATCAGGGCCGAGCAGCGGCGATATCTTCAAGTTCGACGTCGACCGCACCAAGGGAGTGACTATCGGCCGTGCTCCTGACAATGACTTAGTCCTGCAGGACCCTTCAGTTTCGAGAAAGCACGCGGTGATTGGCCCCCACGAGGGATCCTTGCGCTTGATGGATCTGGGCAGCACGCACGGCACCGTTCATATGGGCTTCCCGGTGAACGCTGGAGCAGAGGGCGCCCGAATTCTCACGAATGGAGACGAGTTCAAAGTCGGCGACGCGCTATTTCGAGTGAACTTTGACGAATCAGCGACGCCCGCGGCGAAACCGTCAGAAGACGGGAAGAATACAGATCGGGGCTCTACGCCGCCGCAGCCCAAAA
>JAUIIP010000268.1 GCA_030431555.1 bacterium | reverse complement strand
CAACAAGACATTAGCCGCGCAGTTATATTCGGAGTTTTCGGAACTGTTTCCAGAAAATGCGGTGCGGTATTTTGTCAGTTATTACGACTACTATCAGCCGGAAGCTTATGTTCCCTCGACTGATACCTATATAGAGAAAGATGCTTCAATCAACGACGAGATAGACAAACTGCGTCATGCTACGACCAAGGCTTTGCTTGAGCGGCGAGACGTAATCGTCGTGGCGAGCGTTAGCTGCATCTATGGCTTGGGTGACCCTGAACAGTACTTCGAGCCTGTGTTGTTCCTTGAAAGAGGCGACAGGGTTAAGCGAGAAGACGTGCTGCGAAAGCTTGTCGACTTGCAGTATGAACGTAATGATATCGAGTTCACCACAGGGGCATTTCGGGTTAGGGGAGACGTAGTCGAGGTGTGCCCCGCCTCGGAAAGTGAACGCAGTATTCGTTTTGAGTTTTTCGGGAACGAAATTGAGCAGATAAGTGAAATCGAGCGGCTGACAGGGAAAACACTAGCCAAGCTTGCGTATGCCTGCATCTATCCGGCCAGCCACTTTGTTACGAGCGACGCCACATTAGATCGGGCCGTTGAGACAATTCGAGCGGAGCTTGAGCCGCGGCTAAAAGAGCTGGACCGCGCGGGTAAGACGCTTGAGTCACACCGGCTGGAGCAACGTACTTTGTACGATTTAGAGCTGATTCAGGAAACCGGATTTTGTCCGGGTATCGAGAATTACTCCAGACATCTTACTGGCCGAGCACCTGGGGAGAGCCCACCCACACTCATCGACTATTTTCCAGAAGACTTTGTGGCGTTTATTGATGAGAGCCACGTGACGATCCCGCAGGTCGTTGGGATGTATCGAGGAGATCGGGCCCGCAAGCAGACTCTTGTAGATTTTGGATTTCGACTGCCCTCGGCTCTAGACAACCGTCCGCTCAAGTTTGAGGAATTCGAAAAGAAGCTGGGTACTGTAGTTTACGTGTCTGCGACACCGGCTGATTTTGAAATAAAAGATTCCGCCGGTCTGGTCATTCCGCAGATTATCCGCCCGACAGGTCTGCTTGATCCAAAAGTCGAGATGCGCCCGGCTTCAAGCCAAGTCGATGATTTCTTAGCGGAGATTCGAGAAACGGTAGAGCAGGGTGAGCGAGTTTTAGTCACCACGCTGACAAAGAAAATGGCCGAGCATCTGACTGAGTATTACCGCGAAATTGGGATTCGCATTAAATACCTCCACTCAGATATCGACACACTGGAGCGGGTCGAATTGATCCGTGGATTGCGCGAAGGGCAGTTTGATGTGCTGGTAGGCATCAACCTACTGCGAGAGGGCTTGGACCTTCCCGAAGTCAGCCTTATTGGAATTTTCGACGCGGATAAAGAAGGCTTTCTGAGATCTGAACGTAGTTTGATTCAAACCATCGGCCGCGCCGCACGCAACGTTAACGGTAGAGTTATTCTCTATGCGGATCGTGAAACGAAGTCGATTACTGCGGCAATGGGAGAGACCGAACGCAGACGAAAGGCTCAAGCTGCCCATAACGAGGAGCACGGGATAACGCCGCAAACTGTCAGGCGTGCGCCCGAGGCTATGTTAGTCACCAAGGAAGAGCTGGATGAGGCTATCGGAGCAGCGGGGCATGTGCCGGAGGTTCCCCGAACTAGGGTCGAGACGAAGCAGCTGATAATTCGCCTCGAGAAAGAAATGTTCGAGGCCGCAAAGGCGAGAGAGTTTGAGCAGGCAGCGGTGCTGCGCGACCAAATTGTAGTTCTAGAAAAATATCTGCTTTCGCTATAGCCGACGCAGTTGATTCCTTAGGATCGGGTGAGGTGCAGACGCCGCCACGCGAAGATGGCTATAGACCTTGTAGTCAACCACTCGCGTATTGGAATCTGCAACTCACCCTTTCTTGGAGAAAGCGGCCGCTGCGGACGTGTTAGACACATCCGCAGCGACCATCAGGACCTACGACTTGGGCTGCGCGACGGTGGGCTTGCCCGACTCGTCGACGAGACCGGCTTCACGAAGGGCGGCGCCCATCGTGCCGGAACCCGCGGACTCGGCGTCGGAGCTGTAGACGGCGCGCGAACTGCGGCCACCGTTGCCCCCACTGCGCTTCCCACCGCCGTTGCGACCGCGCTTCGACTGACGCCGCGAACCGTCTCCGGCATTGGCGTTGGACTCGAAGTTGTGGTTGGGCAGTCGGTACGGTCCGAAGCGGCACTGGAGGCACAGCTTCTTCTCGTCCTTCACGCCCTCACACTTGTCGCACCGCTTCTTCGGCTTCCCGTTGAAGCAGTTGGCGTCCGACAAGACCCAGGTCTTGCCGTTGTCGTAGGACTCGATGACGGCGAACATCCACCGTCGCTGGTCCACGATCGACTTGGCGATCGGGATCTCCTGACCGAGCTTGTCCTGCCCCTCGTCCGACGGCGCGCGAAGCGACATCGTGACGACGATCTTGGTCTTGCGCCGCTTGCGCGTGACCAGGAGCGTGTAGAGGAAGGTGCCCTTGTCGTCGTAGATCTTCATCGTGCCGTTGCGGTTGTCGCCGCGGAAGTTCCAGAGGTACTGGTCGCCCAGAACCTCGAGGAGCGGCACGATGCGACCGTCGGGCAGGATCCCGACCCAGTCGTACTTCGACTCCTTGAACGCGCCGCCTTCGGCCGGGAGTTGGAAACGAGGCGCGATGCAGCCGACCTGCGGATGCACCTTCGTCTCGTCCTCCCAGTGAAGGAGCGTGCCCTTGTCGTCGGTCACGATCCGGGCCTTCGTCTGCCCCTTGCCGAGGGAATCCCGCAGGTCGCAGTACTTGACGTACGTCCCGCGGTCTCGGCTGACATCGACGCTGAGCGGGAAGTTCGCGCCGGAGTCGGGGTCCTGGAAGACCACCGTACCCACGGTCGCGCTCTTGCCACCCAGCAGGAGCGCCATGCGCACGGCGTCGACGGCGAGAGTACTCTTCCCGCTGTCTCCGAAACGCGCCATGACGTCCGCCGTGTCGCCCATCCTGATCGGCTCGAGGACGATGCTCGTGTTGGGGGACGCGGCCTGCTTCTTCGTCTTCTGACTCATGAGAACCTCCTGTCCGTGGTTAACGGACCGTTGACCCAGGGTGTCTCAAATCCTGGGCTGACAACATGTGATGGTTTGCGAATGCTCACCACCACCGGATGAAACTGCGCGGGTTTCGCGCAGGCAACGACGACAGTGTCGTGCCTCCAGGTTCAGCTGGAGCGCTAAGCACCTCGAGGCACGGCACTGTCGGAAGGTTCCACTGAGTAAGTGAGAAAGTTTTTCCAATACGCAAAAAATGCAAAAATCATTAGTTGCGTCTGCACCTCTCGGTGAAACTTCTTGCTTCACGGAGAGGTGCGAATTTGCTCTACTCGTATTCGGATTTGAAAGAAACGCTGCGGTACATAGCAAAAGCGGTCTCTTAGAAGCGCTGTGCTTCCAAAAAACCGTTCTCGATAAAACCCGCGCATTTTCGCTGCTTTAGTGCGTCGAACGCACAATGCAGCAATGCATAGAGTGTTATGGCGGCGTCCCAGTTTATTGTTGCTAAAAAACGCAAAAGAAAGTCTCTTAGTTTATAGGCATTTAGCTCGTTGGTAAACGTTCTCCCGAACTAGCGCTTAAAAATTTTGGGTTCTTATGGAAGCTCGGAGCGAACGCTCAAGTGCAATCAATATCGTTTTTGTTCTGTTTATTGCCGGCGGCGTCCTGTTCGCTGCCTTCACAGGCAGCATGCGCGAAATTACTGATGCGAGCTTCGACTCAGCTAAAAGCGCAGTCACGCTGGCGATCGGCCTGATTGGGATAATGGCTTTCTGGCTGGGGATGGTTCGCGTGCTTGAAGCGGGTGGCCTAATGTACTCGATTGCCCGGGCCGTCCGACCGGTGATGGTACGCTTGTTCCCTGAAGTTCCGGCGGAGCACCCCGCGATGAGTGCGATGATTCTCAACATGTCTGCAAATATGCTCGGCCTTGGCAATGCGGCAACTCCGCTAGGAATTAAGGCCATGGTGGAGCTGAACAAGCTAAACCCGATACAAGGCACTGCGACAAACGCCATGTGCCTATTCTTGGCGATTAACACCTCAAGCGTTACGCTTCTTCCACTGGGTGTTATTGGAGTTAGGGCTGCAGCAGGTTCGGCGCGGCCTGCGGAAATTTTCTTACCGACTCTAGTAGCGACGCTGATCTCAACAATTATCGGTATCAGCGCGGCGCTTTTCCTCGCCTCACGTGACAAAGATTACGACCCTAAAGCGAAGAAATCGGCGAATAGCGGCGGCGACGCCTCAGATATCGATGTAGACGAAGATTTCAGCCATTTGAGAACCCCTCCGCATCGTGCTCACGGTATCCTAGCCTGGCTGATGGCACTGCTGTTCCTCGGAGCCGGGATCTACCGCGGTATCCTTTCGGATAACCTCGGGGTTTTTCTGGTTGATGAGCTGATGACCTACTGGTTGATGCCGGCTTTGATGCTGCTTATTATCGCATATGGCGTGAGCAAAGGAGTCAAGGTCTACGAGGCAGTCACGGAAGGGGCTAAGCAGGGTTTTGAGATTGCAGTTCGAATAATACCGTTCTTGGTGGCTATCCTGGTCGCGATAGCGATGTTTCGTGCATCCGGAGCGATGGCTTTGCTTGCCGGATGGCTGAATCCA
>JAUIIP010000267.1 GCA_030431555.1 bacterium | reverse complement strand
GAGCAAAGATTGGGGCAGCGATAATAGACCGGAGTAATAATCGCTGGCCGGCCCGGGATAATGAGGTCGCTCAAATGGATTTGTTTGCCGTGCTGGTCGGTAAAGGTCAGGTCCAGATCGGTCTTCTCATTAAGTTTTTCGATTATTGTTGCCTTTGCAGGCACTTCTTTAGGTTTGTCTGTAGCGAATGCTGGTACAGCATAAGCTATTAGCAGTAAGAGCGTGCAAAAACAGTCGCGTGCTAATCGGGCGAGCATAAGACTTTGGACGAAGCGTGATTAATCAAACGAAGCAGTAGAGTTAGGCGGTATTGTATGCGTATTCCCTTACTACGGAAACAGTTTCAGCCAAGTATTTACCTTTAAGCGGTATTAATAAAGTCTTAATGGTGAATGTATTATTCGCCTTTTAATGAATTGTCGGGGAATCCCGATTGGCGTCCGGCTCAAAAAGCACGCTGGCTTTGCGCCTTTTCGGCATAACTTGCATAATTAAACCGATTAGCAGCGTGACCACCGCAAGCACTGCCCACTCGATTGTGTAGCCGAAATGGGTCTGCGGAGGCACCTCAATCCTTATGTATTCAGAGGGAAATTCGCCCTTCGGTGGCGCTCCGATTTTCTGTAGATAAATGTCACTTACAACGGGGTAGGGAAGTTGCCGCGCCATTTTGCTGATTTCCGGGAAATACCAAATTCGCGCTAACGGCTTGTCGAGGTCCACGTCGGGGTTACTTGGCGCAAACAACATTGAATCGACGCTTGGCTTTACTACTCCAAAAATCTCGACGTTTTCATCAAAGTTGTACTTTTCCCACTGTTGCGGCTCGCGGTCTTCAAACGGAATGAAACCTCGGCTGACTATAATTCGTTTATCGCTGCCGTTGAGTTTTAACGGCGTCAGCAGCAGGTGACCGGGGCCCGATACTTCCTTACGGTTTGTAACAATTACCTGTCTGGAATAATCGAAGGTGCCGCGAACTTTTACTTTTCTGTCGTAAACCGACTCGAACTCACCGCTTGCCAGCGGAAGCTCAAGCGGGGGAGATTCCGAATGTTCTTCGTAGGTCTTAACGAGCTCGACTTTTTTCAAGTAGCGTTCCCACTGCCAGCTGGACGCCCAAACCATAACGCAGGCAAGCGAGATGCATACCGTAGTTACGGTCGGCGAAAAGCGAAAATTGCTTTTAATAAAATCCAGCATCCAGCGCAGTATATCTACGCTGTCTTATCGAGGAAAGCGCTGCGGACGGGAATGTTTAAAATTAGCGCTTGTGATCGGCTCGGGGGAGGCAGCACGAAATCCTTTTCTCAAACCCCAAGCCGGCGCCGCTCAGTTGCGGGCATCACGCGTTCACCGTGTCGCCCCATTGTGCGACGCGAGTGAAGCGCGAAAGGAACTCCTCACGAGTAAGTGAGGTCAAGGCGACCAGGGCATCCAGCGAACTTTCGTCGCTGAGGTCCTCGGGCACCAGTCTCAGCTCACGAGAGGCATCCCACTCGGTCTGATAACGATCGGCGAAGATGTTGACCTGGCGGGGTCGAATCGTGTTCCGATCCTCACCGACCAACTCCTCGAGCGCGACGTGTCCGATCGACTCTCCGTCGATGAACGGAACGACGCCCGACAACTTCTCTTTGACGAGCTGATGCACGAGCGCAGTGGCCAGCTCTCGTGCGAGTTCACGATCGACGGAATTGGGTGCGGCTCCTCGTGCTGTGTAGCCGAGTTGCTGCCCCTTGAGTGACAGACCGTGACCGCCAAGGTTTTCGGCGACACGCAGCTCTCCGAGTACGGCGTTGACCGCGTCGGAAAGCACGATGTGGAACGGAAACTCGGCCAGCTTCGGACGACCTCTTTCGTCGATGTTCATCCGACCGAGGTCCGGGCACGTCCCTTCACGAATGCACAGCGGCAGTCCTTCGGAGACGACGATGTGTCCGTGCATTCGCGCGTTCTTCGCATCGGCTCGATTGCCGTGCCGACCGCTGATCAAGCCCTTGAGCATCGCACCGACGATGATGTCGACGACAAGGCTGAAGTCGACCTTCTCGGTGAACTGCTCGGGGATCAGCCAGACAGCAGCGTCCGACTGAATCGCGGCGCGCCATGCGAGATGGCCCACGGTGCGTCCCTGAACCACGACGAGGAACCAGCGGTCATCCGACATCCACGCGTCGTATGAGATGCGGCGAAGCATCTCTCCGAGCAGAGCGGACTTGGTCTGGAACCCGATCGTGTCCGACGAGAGGCTGAGGTCTCGGTCGATCGACTTGGGTCCCATGCCGATGCGGATATGACCACCGCCTTCGGATTCGATCGCACGTGCGGCACGTTCGAGCGACAGCATGGTATTTGCCGTCCCTTCGCCGCCGTAGCCGATCAAATATTTGAACCCCTGAGCCAGGAGGGTGCGAATCACACTCTTGGCCTTCTCGAGATCGGTCCCCGGACCGCTTCTTCCGAAGCTGATCATGGGGATGCTTCCGGGCCCTGCTGCTGCCAGCCGGTCCGGGTCGATCACGCACAGTCCACTCTCGTCGGAACCGTTCATGATCGGTTTGAAACCGTGGCGCGTGCCGTAGGCTGTTATGCCGTGGCGCCGCAGACGTCTGGCGAGCCAGACGACGAACTCGAGTGCTCCTGGTGCGTTTCCGCCTGAGAGCACGACGATCGCTTTCTCGCGATCACTCATAATTCACCTCCGTAACTGCTGGGCAAGAAAGCCACAGCTCTAGGGTGACGCGGACAAAAAACGGAATTTATTGTTAACGGTGTGCTGCCAACTCCCGACAACTCACCGGAGCTATGGCGGGCGAGTTGTCGCGAGTGGCTTCTTTCTGCTCTTCTTCGGCTGGGAATGAGCGGGCAAGTACATGGTGGTCAGTGCTTCGCCGGACTAAATAGTCTAGCAAATTAATAAGTTAACTCAATCGTTTGTGGAACTTTGTACTGCCCGTGGGGCAGGCTTTGAACAGACTGCGAAATTTGACTTGAGAAAAGCACAGTAATTGACGATAGTTACCATGCGACGAGATATGAACATGCTTCGATTTTTTACTCTATTATATATATGCACAGCGCTATCAGGCTGTGTCGTGCTGGTGCCCTTCGTTGAAAAGGACGCACCACGTAAACCTAAGTTCGAGACGCACAGCGGCTGCGTAACTGCGCAAGCTGCACCAAAGACTGCCAAGAAAGCGGTTCAAGTAAGGAAGCTTACCAACGCCGAAAAGCAGCAACGTCTAATTAGCAAATACGTTTACAATCTTGGCGCTCAAGACACGGTAGTTCGCATTCACGCCGCTTCCTACCTCGGTGAGATGGGACCAGCCGCTCGGTCTGCAGTTAACCCGCTAATTCGAAGTCTCTCAGACTCTCACTATTGGGTTAGAAGAACAGCGGCAAAATCTCTCGGTAAAATTGGTGACCCTCGCGCGGTAAACGCTTTGGTTGAGCGAATGAGACGCGACTCAGACAGGTACGTTAATTTAAGCGCTGCCAACGCGCTCAGGCGGATCGGAACACCCGAAGCTATGGCCGCTGTTCAAGGCTATTTCAATTAGTCGTTCGAGGCAGCTCCAGGCTTCGCCTTTCTGTGGATCACAAGCAGCACGATCACAACCAGCAGCGATCCTAGAGCAATATTTATAATCATCGCTCTGGTGTTCTGGCTTTTTAAGGCTTCGATCCTGCGAAACCTATCCACCGCAATGTCAGCCCCAAAACCTTTTCGCGCGAACTTCTTCTGCTTGTCTTCTCTATCCGCAGGCGTTTCCGAAGACGTGGGTTCGGCCCGTGCTGTGACATCTGCTGCGGGCAGCGGTTCAGGTGCTTGCCTGACTGACTCGACGAGCGGATTGTCGACTACGATTTTTGCATCTAATCCGTCCTCATCAAAACTGAGTCCGGCGGCGAAGCCTTCTATGCTTTTTAACGCCTTCTCGGCTGCAGCTTTGTTGCGAACAGCAACCAACTCGAAGAAGTCCATCCGGCGGTCGTTTCGGTTATGGCGCTGGTAACCATAGCGTTTGGGAAACCGCACGTCCTTAAGCGGGTAGACCTTCTTGCCGCCTAACACAACTCGATTATTGTGCAAGTGGATCTCCACTCCCAATGCGGAATCAGGGATATTGGGAAACAACCGCCTGACGTGCTCTTCGCCACCCAGAATTTCAATCGACTTCTGCACATCCTGCAAGTATCCATTGAGGTTTCTGGCTGAATTGTTGCGCTGAAAGCGCATGCCGGCGCCGCCAATCAACTGCTCACGTAGGGCCCTAATCGGTTCTAGCTCGGCTATAAACAGAATGTTGTGATTGTCGCCGATATAGTCGAGAGCCGCTGCGGCGTAAGCTCCCATCTGCACCGGCTTGCCGAAGCTGTCAATTAGTCTATTAATCGCCAGTTGGCTTACTGTGAAATAAACGTGATCGCCGTGAAACAGGTAGTACAAATTAACAAAGCCGGTTGGGATTAGGTAATACTCGTGATTGTTGTAGGTGTTCTTCATCGGCTCAGTCGAAGAGAGCTGAAGGAACGGAAGCGGCCCGCGTGTTCGTCCTTGAAAACGTGTGGCCATGTGGGCATAAATCATTTCAAGGAAGCTTTTGAACCGCTGTGGATCATTCAGGTGAAGTCCCAGGAAGAAGTCGACATCGGCGATATTGGCTAGGGCGAGAGGTATGTCTGAACCTAAACCCA
>JAUIIP010000266.1 GCA_030431555.1 bacterium | reverse complement strand
CTCGATTGGAACGGAGCTTCCCGCATCCTGTTTCTTTTCAATCTTTGCGCACTTTGGATCGGTCTCTCTCTACTATATTTCAGACGATTGAACGCGGACGGCTTGCGCTCCGAGGGATCGAAAATCGTGCTAATCTCGAAGGTCCTCCTGCTGTTTTCACTTGCCGCTACGCCCGCAGCGTTCTTTCAAGTCCTGCGGCCTAGCGTCTACCCACCAATTAATGTCGAGTCAAGCGGAGCAACGGGCGCAAGTCTACTAATTTCCACACTCGGACTTATCGCCATTTTCTTGCTTGCACCGCTAATTCTTCAGGCGCCGACCCTTAAACCGCGTTTGGTCCGACGGGCTTTTTGGATTTTGCTGCTGCACATCGGCGTCTGGGGATTTATAGAACACGGCAATTCAAGCCATCGCGATTTACGCCAAATTATGGCTCTTGCCAGCCTCATTTTATGGATCCCAATTCTCGTCAAATACTACGCCTCGTTTGAGTGGCCATCAGACAGCAAACCCTGGCTGATGAGCTTTGGTGCTTGGGGCACGGTGTTGGTTATCACCGCCTTCGTTATGTTCCTGCCCGGAGTTCTTGACCAACTTAAGTTCACAAACGGACTGGTCGCGCATGTCCACCTAGCTATGGCAGGTATGGTTTCCAGCTTTCTGATGGTGTTGTTGTCAGTCGAAGCCGGAGCCCCTAAAATTCCTTCGGTTGTAAGTCGGCGACTCCCGTTTCTGCTATGGCACATTGGCCTGGTGGTATACCTTGCGTCGATGCTTTACGTCAGTTCCATAGAGACTCACCATGCCGACTTTTTGTACCGGAGTTATACTGCCCGCTTTACGGCATACGGATCCCGCCTAATTGGAGGATTTCTGATGACGATATCTTCGCTGATTTGGTTGTCAGAGACAGTCAGGAGACGAACAGGACTGGAGTCGAGCAAATGAATTTAGGCTTCTTAAAAACTTACAACCTGCTTGTAGGACTTTGCGATGCTTCCACAGGCCTCTTGTTGATGTTTGCTCCGGCGTTCACTTTGAATCTAATGGGAGTGTCGGATATACCTAGCGACCTCGTCTATCTGCGCTTCATCGGGGCTTTTGTCTTTAGTGTGGGAGCCGCGTATTGGCTGCCGTTTATCCACCGAGCAAACGTTATTCAATTCGTGGACTACACTCGGGTGGTTTGGATGGTGACAGCTCTGGTGCGAACGGCAGTATGCCTGCTCGTTTCCTATCAGATTTTCTCCGGTGGCCTTAGCTTGCCTTGGATCAGCGTCGCTCTGACTGACGGAATCCTGGCGCTGCTGCAGCTTAGATATATCGGCAGCTTGAGGGCGTCGGATGTCTGAGTCTCGCATAGATAAGCATCCATCGCCGCTTGCCGGGACAGTCGCAATCGCTTCAACGTATATTTATTTTTTAATATTTGCCCAGTTTGCGTTTCTCGAGCTGGTGCGCGCAATTTCTCCGAAGCCGCACACACTCGACAGCGTGATGGCGGCTATGGGTATCAGCGGACTTTTTGCAAGCGCCGTGTGCGCTCGTCTTTTGCGTAAGTGGTCAGCGAGAACACTGCTCGGAGTGGGGTTTATGATTTGCGTGCTGGTAAGCGCAGCTTCACCATCAGCAGAGACTGTGATCTCGTTTGCCATTTTGGCAGGCCTGATTGGATTAGCCTTGGCGTTTGTCACGGTTTCACTTGCGTCCGGGCTGCGGCAGTTCATCCCCGTCCCTAAGCTGGGCCTGTTTTGCGGCATAGGGACTGGAATCGCTTATTTCGTCTGCAATGTCCCTGCGGTATTTGCCGCCAGCCCGCAGCAGCAGTCCTTCTTTGCATCCGTGGTTGCTCTCGTGGGCCTGCTCTGCGTTTTCTTCCCTTGCGCTGAACGGGAAGCAGAAAAGACAGCCGTATTCGCACTTAAATGCGACTACCGTGCTGGTGGATTTGCTGCAGTAGTAGCCGCATTCCTCGCACTAGTATGGCTTGATTCAGCAGCATTTTTTGTAATTCAGCAGACAGGAGCACTCAAGTCGCTGACGTGGGGTGAGTCACACAGCCTGTGGACCAACGCATTAGTTCACCTAGGTGCCGCAATTTGTGCGGGCCGGGCACTCGATCGCGGCTTATTCCGTAGTACTTTGGCAGCGGCGTACATGTTTCTTGCCATTGGAGTGCTGTCTTTGCGCGGCTCAGCGTCACTTTTAAGTTTAAGTGCTCCTGCTTACTGCATCGGTGTGTCTTTGTATTCTACGCTTTTAGTGGCGTTCCCGGCACGCTATCCGGAATCTCAGCCGGGAACGATCTCGATGCGCTGGCGCGCAGCATGGCTCTACGGCGTTGCGGGCTGGATTGGGTCAGCCTTGGGGATCGGAATGGCCAAGGATCTAAATACTGTTCCAACCACATTTCTGATAGTGGCAGCGCTTGGCTTGACGTTGAGCCTCGCCTGGCACCGTTTGCGGATGTCTTCTGCAAAGTCAGCTCTGGCGACCGGCTTGTTGGTAATAGGCTGTCTAATGCGTCCCGCCGCCGGCCTTTGCCAAGTCGATGTGGCCGACTTGAATGAAAATTCAGAGCTGAGTGCCGAAGAGCGCTCTGGGCGCGCAGTATATATAGCCGAGGGCTGCATCCATTGTCATTCACAGTTTGTAAGACCTCACACTAGAGATGCTACTATGTGGGGTCCGGTAGTCCCACCGGAAAAGGTGCTTTCTCAAAAGCCGCCGCTAATCGGAAACAGAAGAGGCGGCCCGGACTTACTTAACGTTGGTAATCGCCGAAGCTCAGACTGGCTCCGTATCCATTTAATAGACCCAAGGGCCACACAGCCCGGGTCAACTATGCCGTCTTATGCCCACTTATTTCAGGATTCGCGAGGAGACAATCTTGTCAGCTATCTGCGCAGCCTGGGCCGCGAGACGATCGCACAGCGGCAGCAGGAAATTCAGAATTGGCGGCCAAAAACTTTGCCGGCGGTCTCTCGCGAAGAAGCGCGCAGCTTATTTGAAGACGCCTGCGTTCAGTGCCACGGGATCAACGGAGAAGGCGATGGGCCTCTAGCATCACAGCTAGACAATCCCCCCAGAAATCTTACAAGTCTTCCAAGCATTAACGATGACCGAGACCGGACTTCTTACAGTCTTTACCTAGCGAGAACGATAAAATTTGGAATAGTCGGTCGCTCAATGCCGGGTCACGAGTATTACGAGGACGAAGAAATACTGGGCCTGGTGGAATATGTTAAAAGCTTGGCGAACCCGAAGGAGCCGGAGTGAATTGCTGAGGACTAACACACTCCCAAAGGAAACTGGATTCACCGCGATCTTGCTCCTAGCATTACTGCTAGCAGCTCTGATTTTGCTTCAGCAGCTCTATTGGTTTTCAGGTCCCGTCGACTGGCGGACTGCGGCGGGGCTCAACCAAGTCTCCGGTGACGAACTTCCGCAGCCGTATACACCTTCAGACGATCAACCTAGCATATTCTGGCTCGGCCACGCCGGGTTCCTTTTAAACTGGCAAGGCTCGACAATTCTATTAGATCCAAATCTATCGGAGACATGCACGATAACACGCCGCATTACTCCTCCCCCTGCCAGCCCGCAGCAGCTGCCGCAGATTGATGCCGTGCTGCTCAGCCATGCGCATTACGATCATATGGATTTGCCGACATTGACAGGTCTCAATGATCTCAGCGAGATAATTCTACCCTCGGGATCTCAGGATTTTCTACCACCTTCAATTACTAAACACGTAAAAATTACAGGACTGAAGCCGGAACAATCGACGCGAGTCGGGGCTTTGGAGGTTATTGGCGTTCCCGCGGTGCATAACGGCGCTCGCAATCACCCTTTTTCCAGCTCTTATCTCGCCCTCGGCTATGTAATTCGCAGCGGCTCGACAACTCTCTACTTTGCCGGGGATACGGGCTGGGGCCCGCAATTTCTCCAGATTGCCGAGAGCTACCATCCCGAGTTCGCCATCCTACCGATCGGAGGATACAAGCCGTATTTTGTTCTTAAGAATTATCATTTGAGTCCCAAAGACGCGGCAGAGGCCGCAAAACTTATGAATGTCAGTCATGTATTCCCAGCGCATTTTGGAACGTTTCGAGTAGCGCTCGACTATCCCGACTCTCCCCTTGCTAAGTTCGCGCACGCAGCATCAGAGAGCGGGCTGCGGTGGCACTTAGCTGCCCCTTTTTCGCCAGAGTCAACTAATAGGAATCTTGCAAAGCAGGCAAAATGAGCAGCGCTTTTAACGAAATTTTGCGGATGATTAAGATTGAGCACAGCATCTTCGCTATGCCGTTTGCACTCGCGGCTGCATTTCTTGCCGCAGGCGGTCTGCCGGATCTCCGAGTATTTGTGCTGATTATTTTGGCAGTAGTTTTCGCACGATCCGCTGCCATGGCTTTCAATCGATTTGTGGATGCGGAAATCGATCTGAAGAATCCTCGCACTGCGGAACGCTCCATTCCCGCGGGACGACTCACGAGGCGCTACGCGCTCGGATTTACCGTGATAAGCTCTCTGCTTTTTGTGGCGGTAACTGTACTGCTAAACTGGCTAACCGCTGCGCTCTCTCCATTCATGCTCTTAATTCTGCTGGGCTCAAGCCCGGCGTGTCATCAATAAATAAAGGTGCTTGCGATAATAACTGGACCGCAGATTGTACTCGTGGCCAGTCTTGGTCGGCCAATTGGCCCGTGCGTAGCTTTTGCTGATCAATACTA
>JAUIIP010000265.1 GCA_030431555.1 bacterium | reverse complement strand
CATACACTTCAACCACAGCGCTGCAGCTTTCTTCGGCAATCAGCTCAAGCTGAAAGTCACTGTATCCTCCATACTCCTGGAATTGATCGACGGCGTGACGAACTATTTCTACTAGGTCGTGACGACTGCAGTATCTTTCAGCGTTAGCTGCGGCAACACCTGACTCTATCTGCTGAATCACCATGAAGTCTTCGACTAATCGTTGAAGACGCTGGCCTCCACGTTGAATTGACTCAAGCAAATACTTGACGCGATCCTGCTCCAGCTGAGAATGCTGATCCAACAGAAGCTCCGTGCCGGTGTTGATAGCAACGAGAGGCGTGCGAAACTCATGAGAAAGCGTATTGATGATTCTTCGTCTATAGGTATCGAAGCGCATCTCAGCTGAGTTGCTGCGCACCCTGGAACTCTTGAGTTTTCCGCGAATAACCGCAACAAGGTCATCAGGGTCGAATGGTTTTGCCAGATAATCATCACATCCTAGAGACTTTCCCATCCGCACTTCCTCCGCGCCCGAAAGAGCGGTCAAAAATACGAAAGGGATTGCGCACCAGTCTGGATTTTCGCAAACAGCCTGGTGGAATTGATGACCATTCATATCCGGCATCATAACGTCACAGACTATGACGTCCGGGCGCTCCCTCTTCATTGTCTCGAGCGCATCTTCTGCACTGGACGCCATAATACAGTCCAGGCCGTTCATTTTCAGAACGTCAGCGACAACTCCTAAGAGTTCAACATTGTCATCGACCAGCAGCACTCGGCCACTGCATGCGGATTGCTGGGAATCAGTTCCCGAGGAAAAACCCTTCTCGTACTGCAACTTGTCTTCCCCGAATATCACAACGCTTTTACAACCTGCCCTGCGGAGGGCTCTTAAAGAAACCTGCACCGGCACACTAAGCAGCCTAGCCCTGCTACCCCGTGCACCCACGTATAATTATCGGATCGTACGGGCTAGTTCTTAAGTAGAAGTTGGGGAAATATTCAACAACTGAGCGACACCTGAACTATCGCTCCCCACCCCATAACACTCTGTGATTACTAGCTTTTACCTTGGCACCCTCAGCTTCTCCGCGTATGGCCGGATGTATACTTGCTGCAAAGTTGAGGAATCGGGCATGCTGCCGAGGCTAAAAGGTAATGTTAGAACCTCATCTGAACCAAAAAAGTCGGGATGTTTTGAATGAAAATTGCAGCTGTTTTTCCGGGGCAGGGCTCACAGTCAGTCGGGATGGGTCGAGAGTTGTTTGAAGGTTTCGACAACGCACGAGACCTCTTCGAGCGAGCAGACCAGGTTCTTGGGTATTCTCTCAGCAAGATAATGTTTGAGGGTCCAATTGAAGAGCTAACACTAACTAAAAATACTCAGCCTGCACTATTGGTCTGCGGAGTTGCTGCATATGCAGCAGCCGACATCTCTGCACAATGCGCAGCTGGGCACAGCCTCGGAGAATACACTGCATTAGTCGCCGCTGGCTCTCTCTCATTTGAAGATGCCGTAACGCTTGTTCACAAGCGGGGAATTTACATGCAAGAAGCAGTGCCGCAAGGTGCCGGCTCAATGTTGGCCATCATAGGACCCAGCGGCGATGAAGTAGAAGCCGCGGTTGCTGATGTAAAACAGGGTGTTTGCGAAATCGCCAATCACAACTGTCCCGGTCAGACAGTGGTTGCAGGAGACAAAATGGGCCTCGCGGACTGCGCAGAGATCATGGCCGAGAAAGGGGTTAAGACCATTCCGCTCAACGTTAGCGCCCCGTTTCATTGTTCGCTAATGCTGCCAGCCGCAGAGCGCTTGGGCTTGGATTTGGGTCGAATTGAATTCAAGGACCCCAAGTTCCCTGTATATGCAAACGTGACTGCTAAGCCCATAGAAAGCGGTATTCAAGCCCGCGAACTGCTTAAGCAGCAAGTTTGCTCTTCAGTTCGCTGGACCGAATCAATGCAGAATCTGCGAAGCGATCTCGGCGTGGACACTATTATTGAGTATGGATCTGGCGCGGTGCTCTCAAAGCTGCAAAAGCGCATCGACCGCGCCGTGAAGGCATATCAAGTGTTTGATATGACCACGCTCAATCAAACTCAAGCTGCACTCTCTTAACTGATCACTCCGGCACGTTGTCTGCGAGATGCATCTCTTCGACGGTGCATCTCGCAAGCTCTGCAGCCTGCTCCGTAAATGGGAACAGTTCCGGCTGGCGAACGCCGCCAACTATGGTATCAATGCCTTCATTGACCGAGCGCTGCGTTGAGGAAACTGTAGTCTTCGCGGACCACACAGTCACATTATTCGAGACGTCAATCAGCTTGGTATAAACGACCATTTGGTCATCTGCCCGGATATCCTGCATGTGGCCAATTAATACGAAGTCATAACCCGCGTTTCGCGCATACTCTATCGACTGATAATTCCCCGAAAAGAAATCGTCACGCTTACCCGGCCAATTGTCGCGATTAAAAAGCTCAACAATCGACAGAGTTCCGCGCTGTAGCAGCTCCTCCTGAAAATTCTTGGCTAATCGGCGTCCAAAATGGTGCATATCCGCTCCCGGCCGGGCAAAAGTTACCGGAACGTCAAAGGGAATTACCGCAAGTCGGGCAGGGTGATTATAGTGATATCGGGTACTTAAGTAATTTTCGATGTTCTGATTAACGATGGTTCGTATTTTGCACCCCTCAAAACCGGACACCCATTTGTGGGTACTGCACCCGGCAAAAGCTGCCGCAAGGAGCAGACAACTAATCAGCCCCCTTCTCAACAAAGGACGTGGTGAGGAAAATGAAATTGAACTGCCTAGAGAGAATTTTTGTTTCGCTAACAATTGCTGTCCTCCTTTCGGTGCCAGTCGGCTGCGGCTTCAGCAAGAGATATCACAATCTGCCGGCGTTTTCCGCTACGCCTATCTTCGATTCTCACAACCACTCGGTAGGTCGCTTTAAGACGACATATTTAGCCGACCAGATTCATGCTTATTATAGAGGTCACTCAAATGGCACTTTGGGAGTCATGACATTTGTCGACTTGGACAATCTGTACGGCTCTTCGAGCTTCGGTCGCTTCCTCGGCGAGCAGCTAATGACCGAGCTTGCCATGCGCGGCTACAACGTAGTCGAGCTGCGCAAAGCTGACGTAATGCAGATAATGGCCTACCAAGGCGAATTTGCCTTGTCTCGCGACGTTGAAACACTTCGCAACTTTCAGAACCTAGCGGGCGTCATCGTCGGAACATACGTCGCTTCCTCACCCGAGCGCGTCTATATCAACGCACGTTTGCTCGACCCCAAAACATCGATGATCCTTTCAGCAGGTTCAGTCGAGATGTACAAGAGCAGCGAGATAAAGACAATGCTGCGCTCGAACTCCATGGCTCCGTCGATGGAGCGCATCCCGGTTAGGCATCTAGGTTACGCGGCGCATCCGATGCCGTATTACTATCCATGGCAAGCCCCGTATATGAATGGTTACTATGGCAATATGGGACGTTTCGATATCGAAGAAAACGAGCCGGAGCATATCGACCATGGTGAAGGCATGCATAAGCAGCCTCCAAAACCTACTCTAGAGCCGAACGCTTAAAAGGTCCTTTCGCCTGCGGCGGGCTTTGTTTCGGGACTGCTGCAATCGGATTGGCACTGCTCTTTTAGGCAGGCTGGAACGCAGGCGACCGCGTCTAAGCCGGTCTGCCTGCCGCACATCCTATCGCATGTCCGCTGTTGTTTCGATTCACAGCGAAGGCACTCCTCGCTCTTAATGCTGGGAGCTACCCTATGAAAGGCGGGAAACGAAGATTCGCAGTCATCTCCGCACTTCTTTACCATACACTTCTTAATGCAGCTCTCCGCACGTTCGCCCTTTAATCCTGAGCACCTACGCTCACAAGCAACATCTTTTCCCCCGAAACACTGCAAACACTGGGCTTTCTTTTTATCCCTAGCCGATCCGTCATCCTGTTCGAAGGCGCCGATATTTGAGCAGAATCCAGAACAAGCCTTAGTTGCGCATGTTTTTTCGCAGGCCTGACGCCCCTGCCCTTCAATCAACTGACACTGATATAAACAAACTTGCTGAATACTCTCCAAACAGTCCGTGCAGGGGCTTGCAGAACAAACCCGCGGCAACAGCATGAGAGGCACTGTCGCAATAAGGACGTTAATCAAGCAATGCTTTTTCAGCCCCATCTAAACTCCATGGCTTTTGTGTGTATTTGCTCGTTTTTATTGAAGCAAAACTCCCAGGTGTTACTAATAATATACACCAGCAGAGCTGCTGATGAGAGGGCCAATCTTAAGGACATAATGTGAGACATGGGCGTAGCTAAAAGCACTGAGCATTGGGCATCGCGAATCGGCGTGATTCTAGCAGTTTCAGGTTCGGCGGTTGGGCTCGGCAACTTCCTCAGGTTTCCGGGACAAGCAGCTCAGCACGGCGGCGGCGCGTTTATGATTCCATATTTCATTGCATTTCTGCTGCTTGGAATTCCGATCTGCTGGGCAGAATGGATTATGGGGCGCTACGCAGGAAGCCGAGGCTATCATTCTGCACCAGGTGTTTTTGGCCTTGTATCGGGAAGACCATCTTGGCGCTACATCGGAGTTATCGGCGTGCTGATTCCGATAATCATTTACATGTACTACGTTGTGATAGAGTCCTGGTGCCTGTCGTATGCCGTCCACTATCTCATGGGTTGGATCGATCTCGGCAGCGACCCGGCGAAATATAGCGAAGAAAGCGGAAAGTTTTTTACCGCG
>JAUIIP010000014.1 GCA_030431555.1 bacterium | reverse complement strand
GAAAACAAGAGTACAGCTAGGAGAGGCAGGCCGTATCCGCGGTTCAAGAAGCAATTCATTTTTCCACCAAGCCGCTTGCTGTCAGTTCTACCTCGCGCTGCATCAAGCTCGCCAACTCGTGAGAATGAGTCACTACCACGAGGGTTAGTTTCTCTCTTTCTTGTAAATCGAGCAGCAGCTCATTTACCGCCCCGCCTGTCCTTACATCCAAGTTGCCAGTCGGCTCATCCGCCAGAACGATTCCCGGCCGCGGCGCTAGTGCCCTAGCAATCGCCACTCGCTGCTGTTCTCCGCCGGAAAGTTCAGGCGGCCTGTGAGTTAGTCGATCACTTAAGCCAACGGCACCAAGCAGCTCTTCCGCGCGCTCTCTTGCCGCACGCCGATCTTCTCCACCAATCAACAGCGGCATCGCGACATTCTCAACTGCATCGAATTCCGGCAGCAAGTAATGAAACTGAAAGATAAATCCCACGTTCTTTCCGCGAAAAGGAGCGAGGTCAGCGCCTTTCGCCATTTCTGCGCATACATCAGTGTTGCCCAGAATTACTTCACCTGAGGATGCATTCTCCAGCGTGCCGATAATATGCAAAAGAGTCGTCTTTCCAACGCCGGATTCTCCGACGATCGAGATCGACGTTCCGGAGACAATCTCCAAGTTTATGCCGGTAAGTACTTCAACAACGCGCTCGGCGTCGCGAAAGCTCTTCGAAACATTTCGGCAGACAACATCCACTTTTACTTACTCGTACCTCAAAGCATCTGCAGGGTTTATCCGGGCTGCTCGGTGCGCAGGGTACACCCCTGCAAACGCGGTGATAATCAAAGCTGCAGCAAATACCACCGCAAAGTTTGCCGGAACCAGATGCACCGGAACGGTTTCAAGAGAAAATACGGTTGGGTCGATCTCGAAACCATATTCTCGAAGACCGATGCAACTTAGGTAACCCAGCAGCGTTCCCAGCAATGTTCCTAAAATGCCGATTACAACTCCTTGAACGAGAAAGATCCGGCGAACAAAGCGGTCAGTTGCGCCCATGGCTTTCAAGATCGCCACGTCTCGCCCTTTTTCCATTACGACCATCACCAGCGTGCTCACTATGGAGAAGCTCGCAAGCAGCACAAGCAGCAGCAGTACAATGAAGTAAACTCGCTTCTCGAGTTGAATCGCTTCCCACAGCGCCTTATTCGGCTCGGTCCAATCAGTTGCATAATATACGGATGCCTCGCCGCCCAGTTGATCAATAATTTTATCGCCAATTTCTCGTGCACGAAAAATATCATCAACGAGAACTTCAATCCCCGTGACTTTGTCGCCTAAACCGAAGAATGACTGCGCAGCGTCGATCGATGTGTAGGCCAAACCTGATTCGTACTCGACCAATCCGGACTGGTAGATTCCCTTAACGACGAATCTACGCTGACGAGGAACTAGCCCCTGAGGCGAAGAGCGAAGCTGCGGCGAAAAAAGCGTTACAGGAGTATCGACCCCAATGCCCAATTTGCGTTGAAGCTCCCGCCCAATGACCAAAGGGCCGAGTGCAATCGTGTCGATTTCTCCGTCGGGGCGAACAATCTCTATCTCGGCCGGTTCAAACAATACTTCCGGGCCGGAGCTGTGCATGTATTTATGCAGGCGCTGCGAATCAACAGTGTCCGAGGAGATGCCCCTAATCAGCACCCCTCTAGCACCGCCCGCGACAGACAGCATGGCTTGATTGTATGTATAGGGATAAGCTGCCGTCACCCCTGGAGTCTTAGCGGCCACGTCCTGAACGTGCTTCCACTCAGAAATTTCTCCGCCTAGTCTGCGAACAAGCACATGCGCATTCGCGCCAAGCAGCTTATCGCGAAGCTCCGCTTCAAACCCCGTCATTACAGCGAGTACGGTATTGAGCACCATCACGCTGATCGCTACTCCAAGCACCGAAATAACAGAGATAAGCGAAATAAACGCTTCTTTGCGCTTGCTCCGCAGATACCGCATCGCGATGTTTGAAGAATATGACCCGGGCATTTTTGTGCTACTCAGCCCCTCCGGTCGGTCGCATCTGTGGAAACAGAATAACGTCTCGAATGCTGGGGGAGTCCGTGAGGAGCATTACGAGACGATCAATTCCAATCCCCTCGCCTGCGGTCGGAGGCATTCCGTATTCAAGTGCGCTGAGGAAATCCTCATCGAGATCCATCGCCTCTTCATCTCCTTGGCGCTTTGCTTCCAGCTGGGCCTCGAAGCGTCGGCGTTGGTCTTCAGGGTCATTCAATTCACTAAAGGCGTTCGCAATCTCCATACCGGCAATCATCAATTCGAATCGATCGGTGAAGCGTGGGTCGTCCAGCGAAGGCCTCGCCAAAGGAGAAACCGAAATCGGATGTCGAGTAATGAATGTCGGATTGACGATTTTTTCTTCTATAGCTGCATCGAAAACTTCATAAATTGCTTTACCGTAGTCATCAATTTCTGCGATGTGATCAAGCCCGAGCTGTGTGGCCGCGCTATGAACACCTTCGAGGGTATTCAGATCACAGTCTGCGCCGATTCCTCCGAGCTCTTGAATAGCCTCTACCATAGTCAGGCGTTTCCAGGGCCGTGAGAAATCCAATTCCCTGCCTTTAAAATTGAGCTTCGTAGTTCCGCAGATGTCTTCGCAAAGCCCTACGATCAGTTCCTCTGTAAGATCCATCAGCGTTTCATAAGTCGCGTACGCTTGATAGAACTCGATCATCGTAAATTCGGGATTATGCTCAGTCGAAATTCCTTCGTTGCGAAAAACTCGACCAATTTCATAAACGCGCTCAAGACCGCCTACGATTAGACGTTTGAGCGGAAGCTCCAGAGCAATCCGCAAAAATAAGTCTAGTGCAAGCGTATTGTGATGAGTGGCGAAGGGGCGAGCCGTAGCTCCACCCGAGGTTTGGTGCATCGTAGGTGTCTCTACCTCGATGTATCCGTGCGAATCAAAGAAGCGCCGTATCGCCGAAATCACTTTCGCCCTGACTTCAAAAGTTTTTCGCACTTCCTGGTTTACTATCAGATCCAAGTATCTCTGGCGGTATCGGATTTCAACATCAGTCAGTCCGTGAAACTTTTCAGGCAGCGGACGCAGGCACTTCACCAACAGTCTAATCGACTCTGCATGAATAGTCGGCTCGCCTGTCTTGGTGCGGAAAATGAAACCTTCAACCTCGACGATATCTCCAATGTCGAACGCTTTAAACTTAGAGAAGGCCTCTTCTCCGACATCGTCACGTCTCACGTAAAGTTGAATTCGGCCGCCGCGGTCTTGAATATGACAAAACGCCGCCTTACCCATCAGCCGCACAGTCATCATCCTACCGGCAAGCTTAAAACGCTGGCGCTCTGATTCCTCCCGTTCAACTTCCCGATCGACTCGCTCGTGAATCAACACGCTGTCGGCATTCAATTCAACATCGTTGGGATAGGGATAGCCTTGCTCCCGCAGCCGCGAAAGCTTCTCTAGGCGCACACGCTCCTGCTCACTTCTTGCTTCACTCATGGAAGGAGTAATCCTCGAACAACACGGTTTTTCACTAGGAAAAGTCTTGAGACTCTATATCTTCGAGGATACTCGCAAAAGACACCTGCTTCTGCAACATAAGCAGCAAGGGTGAGCTCATGCTTTTCCCTGAAACCCATAGCTTCGACTCACACAAGCTTTGCAGACAACTCAGGCGGTCGTGTATCCTCAAACTCGGTCTAAGATGGAGAACTATGATCACACCAAGCTTTATTTACGGCACAGCGTGGAAAGAAGAACGAACCACTGAACTCGTCGAGCTGGCTATCGCCAGCGGTTTTAAGGCTATCGACACAGCTGGACAACCGAAGCACTATCAGGAAGATTTGGTTGGTGCGGCGCTAATCAACGCATTTAATGCCGGTTTGAGCCGGGACTCCCTCTTTATTCAAACGAAATTCACCCCCCTCGACGGCCACGACGAGCGTGTGCCCTACGATCCTTCGAAAACCCTAGCAGCCCAGGTCCGGCAGTCTTTCGAAAATTCGCTGGCCAACTTGGGTCTGGACTTCATTGACTGTTATCTACTACATGGCCCGTACTCCCACCCTTACCTTGGAAGCTCGGATTGGGAAGTGTGGCGTGAAATGGAAACACTGCTGGGAGAAGGCAAAATTGGTGCGATTGGAATTAGCAACGTCAATCCGATGCAGCTACGCTCACTAGCCGTAGAAGCCGATATAAAACCGTCGTACGTTCAAAACCGCTGCTACGCCAGCCGGGGCTGGGACGCCGAAGTTCGCTCGGTGTGCGAAGAGTTTGGCATAGTTTACCAGGGCTTTTCTCTGCTCACTGCCAATTCAGACGTTGTTAGGGGAGAAACTGTCTCCAAACTTGCCGCCAAGTACGATAAAACTCCGCAGCAGGTCATTTACCGTTTTGCGATGCATCTTGGCATACTACCGCTCTGCGGAAGCACAAATGTCGCTCATATGAGTGAAGCTCTCGCCGCGGAGTCTTTCGAACTTGAGTCTGAAGAGATTGCGCTACTGAGCAAAGTAGCAGCCTAGGCAACTCTTACTAAGTCTCCAAGCTGTTAATACAGACAGTAAGTCCCTGAAATGTCTACCTAGTCCATACGTCCTAAGGCGAGTGTTCGATTGCCGACACCAAGCCTCAAAGCTAAGTCACTTACTAGTTAAATTACTGAGATAGCGCTCAAGCAGCCGAGGGCGGCAGCTTTGTCGCTCAGCTCGCCGACCACCATGGACAAACCTACAGCAACGCACGATTCAAAGCGCAGCCTGCTGGCTGCCGCTCTAGTCTTGACTAGCCTTTTGCTATATCTCCCGGGAATCGACTCGGCTTTCTTCACGACTGGCGAGCCGCGAGAAGCCCTCGTCCCGCAGAGCATGCTAATCCACTCAGATCTACTAAGGTCAGAACGCTACGAAAATGAACCGGCAACCAAACCTCCGCTGTTTCACTGGTTCGCTGCAGGGCTTTCGTTGCCGGCGGGAAATGTGACGGAAGCCAGCGCACGAATGCCCTCGGTTATCGCTGCAATAACCGCCTTAGTATTCTGGGCTATTTTTGTGCTTAATATATTTGGTCGCAGTCAAGCGTTGCTGATCTTCCTTGTTCTATCCACCTCCCCCGAGTGGTTTCGCAGCGCCGCCCATGCCCGCGTAGATATGCTTCTTGCCGCGCTTTGCAGTTTGGCGCTGCTGTCGCTGTACACCTGGGAGATGCGCAAAAGCGACCGTTATCTGGCCCTCGGCAGCCTGCTAATGGCCGGAGCCGCACTAACCAAGGGGCCAATCGGAGTGGTGCTGCCTTGCGCAGCGGCCGCAATAGCACTAATCACGCAAAAGACCCTCAGTATTAAAAAAATCTTAAAGCTGGCTGCGGCCGCAGCGATAGCACTTCTGCCTCTGGCAACTTGGTATGCTGCAATAAGTTGGAGTGGTGACGGCGCAATATTGAAAATTGCTCTCGAAGAAAACCTCGCGCGGCTACTTGGAGAAATGAGTAAAGGCAGCGATCCACATGAGCATGGCCCGCTCTACTTAATTGCAGCATTCTTCCTCGGGATGCTTCCTTGGTCATTACTGGCGATTCCAGCGACGGCTTTTTGCGTCAGACGGCGCAGCGAATTGAAGCTGCCTCGGGGCGGCACGTCTTTCATATCTTGGTGCGCTGCCTCAGTCACCGTCGGCTTGGCGATATTCTTAATACCTGCCAGCAAACGCAGCGTTTATCTGCTACCGGTCTACCCTCCTGCGGCAGTGCTAATCTCAGTAGCGCTAAGTGAGCTAGCGAGGAGGAAACCCCGAGCTCTGCAAATCACGGCCTACGTAGCACTCTCATTAGTTGGTGCAATTTGGGCCAGCGTACTCACTCTGCGTCTGGGCTGGATCGACCTCGCTGCCCTTGCGCTTAACGAAAAAGCACTTACTAACGCGCAATTCTACCTGTCGGTGTTTGATTTATCGTCAAGCGAGCTGTGGAGCTTCCGAATCTGGATAATTCAGCTTCTCCCGCTTCTTGCCGTGCTCGCAGGAATTTATGGCGCATACAGAAGACGCATTGAACCGCTCCAGGCTATTGGCGTGGTGCTGGCCCTAGTATTTGTTCTAGTTAAAGTCGACTTGCTAGAGCCCGCCGCCGAAGAACTTTCTCCCAAGCGATTTGTCCAAATGGAACTGCGGGATCATCGACCACCCGAAATAGCACTGAGAACATCTCGAATGTTCGCCGAAGCATTCTATGCAAGGCAGCTGAACCCAGATATTGCGGTTAAACACTACGACAAAGGAGCAAAATACGTATTGCTGTGGAGCAAGGACAGGACGCTATTGCCCAAACCGCTTTACATTCATAAGTCGCCCGACCATATCGAAAAACCCGGCAGACAGCTGGAGTTCGCTATAATCGACTAACTAGCCGTTTGCGACTTTTAGCTCCGTCATCGGCTCCTGCTGGGTTTGCTGCACCGGTTTCGGACCTCTAGCAAAAATTGCGTAGGCGACAAAGCCCGCGAGGATACCCGGCAGGACGTTGTAAACATGCGGTGCCAGACTAGAAAAGTGCCAAGCTACAGAAGCGGCGATACCGATAAACATAATTGCCAATGATTGCCCCTGATTCGGGGTCTTACCAAGCACCAGCAGACAAACTAGCGGCATGAAGCCGGCAGCCATCACCGACCAGGCGAAGGTCACAAGGGTGAACACATCGTTGTAGCCGGAAACGGAAATCCCAAGCGCGATACTAGCAACTAAAATAGTGCCTATCTTTGTCATTATGTAGCTGCCGCCCCACTGTGGAAGCAGATCACGAGTCAGTGCCGCAGAACTGCTCAAAATCTGAGAATCAGCAGTGGATATAGCCGCCGCAAAAAGCCCAGCCAGCACCAAACCAACCATCACATCGGGCAGTAGCTGAGAGGACAGCATCGGCAGACCCAACTCGGCATCGCCTGCGGCCAGCTCAGGCAGAGCAACCCGGCAAAGCATGCCGACAATCAGACAGAGTACAGCCAACACCGAAACCATACCCAGGTAGTATAAAAGCGCTCGGCGAACGTTTTTCGCATGGTCGATTACCATAAAGCGCACCATTACGTGCGCCTGGCCAAGGACCCCAAGTCCCGCAAACAGCCAGCCAAGAAAAAATGGGAGGAAGCCGAACTTAAGATCGCCGGGGATCAGGACAGTAAGCTTAGGATCAATCGCTTCGAGCTTCTGCATCAGGACCGCCAAACCACCTATATTAGAGAGACCCGCGGCAACAAGCACAATCAATGAGGCAAACATCACTATCGCCTGCGCCGCATCGGTCCAAATGCTGGCGCGTATGCCACCCGCAGCGCAGTAAATCACGACTATTACAAAGCCAATCAAGGCTCCGGTGTTGTAGTTCCAATCCATTAAGACATGAAGTGCCTTGCTGCCGGCACTGAGCTGCGCGGCTCCATAGACCCCAAGAAACACCATCACAATGACAGCTGACACCTTGCGCACAGCGCTAAACTCCTGGCCGGTCCAGCGGCTCAGCAGATTGCTGTAAGTGTCAGCTTTAATTGCAGAGGTCTGTTCGCGAATTTGCCTGCCGGTCCACCAGAGAATCGTTACTTCCCCAACATACCAGCCTACCAAAACCCATAAAGCCGAAAGCCCTTGTGCATACGCCATTCCGACAAAGCCGACGAACATGAAGCCGCTGTTCTCAGTAGCGAAGAAAGAGAATCCCACCAGCCATGGCTTAATGTTCTGGCTGGCAAGAAGATAATCCTCTGTGGTGTGTGTATGGTATTTTGTGGACGCAACGCCGATTAGGACGAAGCCGACTAGGAATAGAAAGAAACTCGTTAGAATCATACAGCCCTCCTTAACGCCGCTTATTCCTACCACATTAACGAGGGAATGTCCCCTAAGGCTAAGATGCCGCCGTCCCAGGCAGTTCTCCGCAAAACCATAGCAAATCCCAAGTGCTCAGTGATATAATCCCGCCTTTAAACAGCGCCCCGCCGCGGTTTGAGCGCGGGCCTAAACAAAGGCTGGTCACTAATGGCTAATCATAAAGCTTCCCACAGCAGCGCCCGAACAATCGGTCCCGTAACCGACCTGGAGCGCCATCTGCCTACGGAGTGGTGGAAAACTCTATTTAATGCGCTGTACCTCAAAACAGACGGTGACGTTGTCGAAAACACCGACGCTACGGTCGCTGAAGTCGACTGCGTGCTCGCCGTGACCGGAGCTGCAAAAGATCAAAAAATCCTAGACCTCTGCTGCGGGCAAGGCCGTCATTCACTGGAACTCGCGCGGCGCGGCTTCGACAATGTTATCGGCATAGACCGCTCGCGCTATCTAGTGCGTTTGGCTCGCAAACGCGCCCAGCGTGAACATTTCAGCACGAAGTTTCATGAGGGCGACGCGCGAAACATCAGGATGTATCAAAACGAAATTGACTTGGTGCTGCTGCTCGGCAACTCTTTCGGTTACTTCGAAAGCGAAGACGACGACGCAAAAATCATCGAACAAATCGCCAAAATCCTGCGCAAGGATGGAGTAGTTTACTTCGACATTGCCGATGGAGATTTCCTGCGTGCGCATTACGAAAAGCGCTCGTGGGAATGGATTGACCCGAACCACTTTGTCTGCCGCGAACGTGAACTTGCTAGAGATTCCAAGCGATTGATCTCTAGAGAAGTAATTGTAAACGCCGAAACAGGCGTTATCGCCGATCAGTTTTACGCCGAACGCCTATATAACCAGCAGCAGCTAAAGGACCTGCTTGAGCGCTCGAGCTTCAACAATGTGCGTTTTCATGCTGCTGGCAAAACCATTTCGGACAGAAGCCAGGATTTGGGAATGCTTTCCCAGCGCCTCGTTTGCACTGCGGTTTACCCGAAGACTACTTCTGTCGCGGTCGGCGCAGCCAAACGCATTCCGGTTATGGTGTTGCTGGGAGATCCCTCACTTCCCGATCCGGTCAAATTAAATCATCAGTTCAATCAGGAAGACCTCACAACCGTCCAAAAGATGAAGAATGCCGTCGCGGAAGTTACTGACTGCGAATTCAGCTTTGTTGACGACCATGAAACAATGCTTTCAACTCTGCTGACCAAGTCGCCGGCATTTGTGCTGAACCTATGCGACGAAGGCTATCAAAACGATCCATTTAAAGAGCTTCACGTTCCGGCCGTACTTGAAATGCTGGGTATTCCGTACACCGGTGCGGGTCCCGCCTGCCTCGGAATGTGCTACAACAAATCTCTCGTAAGTCTCGTAGCAAGTTCACTCGATATCCCGACACCGCTCGAAACCTATTTCGACCAAAGTGACGTCTCAGCGACCCTGCCGTCAATTTTCCCGGCCTTGGTCAAACCAAACTTCGGCGACAGCAGCATCGGCATAACCAGCCAGGCTGTGGTGCACTCACCTGAGCAGTTAATTAACTACGTCGCAAATTTGCGAAGTGAGCTGCCGGATGTCCCGATACTGCTGCAGGAATACCTGTCCGGACCGGAATACAGTGTGGGACTGATCGGCAACCCTGGAATGGCACTCGAACATTTGCCAATCCTGGAAGTCGACTACAGCGGACTACCCTCAGAACTGCCGCCGATTCTAGGCTATGAGTCCAAGTGGGATCCTCAGTCGCCTTATTGGACTGACATCCGCTACAAACAAGCTGCGTTGAGTGACGATATGCGGCGGATACTGATCGACCAAAGCTCCCTGCTATTCGAGCGCTTAGGCTGTCGTGATTATGCTCGATTCGATTACCGCTGCACCGCCGACGGTCAGCCGAAGCTGCTTGAGGTAAACCCCAACCCCGGCTGGTGCTGGGACGGAAAGCTCAACATCATGGCCGACTGGGCCGGCTGGTCCTACGGCGATCTGCTGCGGCATGTGTTGGAGGCAGGATTACTTAGAGCCGGTCTGATAACCTCGAAGCTGTCCTAGGGCAAAGCCGCGCCGCGGCTCATTCGTCCATAGCGCGCTCGATGATTGACTCATTACTTTCGAGAAAGGCCAAGGATATCTACGAGTCTTACTAGAGGATCTCAACTCAACAAGCCGAGGAGCAGGAAGACTCCGCCGCACTGCAGCAATCATTGTGTTCGAATTCGAGGGTTGAATGACTGATATCAAAGTTTTCCAAAAGCAGTGCCTTTAGCGCCTTTTTCACGCCGTCCAGCTGATCGCCGCGCTCCAGGACGACGTGAGCCTCTAGAGCATTGCGTTGCTCATCGAGCTGCCAAATATGTACGTGATGAACGTTCTTAACTCCCCCCATCCCTTCCATCGCTGTTGCGACCTGTCCGATCTCAAGCCCTTCCGGCGTACCCTCCATCAGCAAATGAATAACCTTGGGCATTTCGCTGAAACTTTGCCACAGAACGTACGCCGCGATTAGCAAAGTCATAGCTGCGTCGGTCCAAAGCCAGCCGTACCAGATAATAAGCGCTCCTGTCAGAATCACGCCGACCGAGGCTAAGGCATCCGTAAGGTTATGCAGGAAAGCTGCTTTGATATTCATGCTTCGCTTCGATCCTGCGTATGTCAGAGCAGCCGTCAGCACATCGACAAGCAAGGCGACCCCGGCTACTAGCACTACCGTCCAGCCCTCAACGGGCTCCGGAGAATAGAAGCGCTTGCACGCTTCAATCAGCAGATAAAGTCCGATAAGGATTAGAGTGGTCAGATTAATGAGCGCAGCCACTGTCTCAGCGCGTTTGTATCCAAAAGACTTGAATTCGTCGGGCGGCTTTCTACCAATTCGAATCGCAACTAGCGCGATGAGCAGAGACGCTGCGTCGCTGAAATTATGCAGAGCATCAGCAATCAACGATAGACTACCCGAAACAAGACCCCCTGCGACCTGTGCCGCCGTAAGCAGCATATTCGCTCCGACTGCCCACCAAAGACGCTTCTCCATTCCTTCAGAAAAATCTGAATTTTGGTGATTATGATGGTGATGACTATGGGAACTCAAATCGAATCTCCTTTAGAGCCTGCCTCTTTGCGCCATACGAAAAGCGATAATAGTGCGGGCAATACAAACAGCGTTAGCACCGTAGCTGTGATTAGGCCGCCGATAACCACAGTTGCAAGCGGACGCTGCACCTCCGCGCCGGTGCCTGTCGCCAGCGCCATCGGCACAAACCCAAGTGAAGCTACTAGAGCGGTCATCAGAACCGGCCTCAATCTAGAGAGAGCGCCTTCAATTATAGCGCTTTTCGCCTCTTCACCCTCGATCTTGAGCTGATTAATTCGGCTTACCATAACTAGACCGTTGAGCACCGCCACGCCAGACAGCGCAATAAACCCCACAGCAGCTGAAATAGAGAACGGAATATCTCTAAGCCAGAGCGCGACGATGCCGCCAGTCAACCCAAGCGGCACGCCCGAAAACACAACTAGCGCCTCGCGAAACGAGCCTAGGGCCGTAAATAGCAGCAGCAATATGAGAAAGAAACAGACTGGAACGACAACCGATAGGCGTTTTTTGGCGGCAACCAAGTTCTCGAACTGTCCTCCCCAGGCCAACCAGGAACCTGCGGGCAGCTCAATCTCAGCTTCGACCCTATCTTGCGCTTCCGCCACAAAGCTGCCGAGATCCCGCCCTCGAATGTTTGCCTGTACTACTATACGGCGCTTTCCATTCTCACGGCTTATTTGATTTGGACCGTCTTTTACGTGTAGTTCAGCTATAGAACGAAGCGGAACATACGAAGGAGCATTTTCTGCATTTAAATACTCTGTCTTAAGAAGCTCCTCCTGATTCATTTCGTCCGTTCGTCTGTGACCTCCCCCCTTGATCGGGATCGGCAGCGCTTTCAAGGAGTCGATATCCTCCCTAACTCGGTCGGCCAGACGCACCACGAGATCAAACCGTCGGTCACCTTGGAAAATAAACCCTGACTCTCTTCCACCGACTGCCGCTGATACTTCCTCGTGGACATCAAGAGCATCAATTCCCAGACGCGAAATCTTCTCCTGGTCGATATCAATATCAAGCGTGGGAAGCCCGCTTACTTGTTCAACCTTCACATCGGCCGCACCGGGTATAGCTTGCAAGATAGCGGCAATTGAACTTGCAACGGGGAGCAGCTTATCAAACTCATCACCGAACACTTTAACGGCGATATCACCTCTGACACCGGAAATTAGCTCATTGAAGCGCATCTGAATCGGCTGAGTGAACTCATAGTTGTTACCTGGAATCTTCGTCAGCTTATCCTGAATTTCTTCAATAAGCTCCAGCTTTGACTTTGAGGGGTTAGGCCACTGCTCTTTTGGCTTCAACAGGATGAACGTATCAGACACATTCGGCGGCATCGGATCAGATGCGACTTCTGCTGTGCCTGTCTTTGAAAAACTAACTTTTATTTCCGGAAATTGTTCGAGCGCCCTCTCAATCTTGAACTGCATTTCTTGGGACTGGGTAAGCGACGCACTCGGAATTCGCATAGCGTGCATCGCTATGTCACCCTCATCGAGAGAGGGAACAAATACCTGACCCAACCTAAAAAACAGAACAAGCGAAAGTGCGAAAGGTACAATCGCCACTACCAATATCGCCCAAGGGTTGCTGATAGACCAGGTGAGCCCACCGCGGTAGGAGCGTTTGAGAAAGAGGAGCAGTCTATTTTCTCTCTCCTGGACCTTGCTGCTTAAGAAGATCGCAGCCATTGCGGGAATAAATGTAAGAGAAAGCACAAACGCTGAGATAAGTGCAAACACCACCGTCAACGCCATCGGTTGAAACATTTTTCCCTCAACTCCTGTAAGGAACAGTATTGGGATATAGACGGTGATAATTATCGCCTGGCCAAAAACTGAAGGCTGAATCATTTCCTTCGTCGCGACAAATACCTGCTCAAGACGCTCGTTCAGGTTTAACACTCGGGATTCACCACGCTGTTTCTCAGCGATCCTTCTCACACAGTTTTCAATAATGATCACAGCGCCGTCTACAATCAGACCGAAATCGATTGCACCTAGGCTCATCAGATTGCCGCTCAGTTTGCTCTGAACCATTCCCGTAACCGTCATGAGCATCGCGAGTGGAATGGCAAGCGCAGTTATGAGGGCTGCTCTAAAGTTTCCGAGAAAAGCGAAGAGAATTACGATCACCAGGATTGCACCTTCCAGCAGATTCTTCTCGACTGTTGCGATTGTGGCATCCACAAGCTTCGTCCGGTTAAGCACAGGATTCGCAGTAATACCGGGAGGAAGACTCTTGTTTATTTCCATTAATTTTGCATGCACTGCCGCGGCGACGGTTCGGCTGTTTTCGCCGATGAGCATTAGCGCTGTGCCGACGACTGCTTCTTCACCGCGCGTACTTGCTGAACCGGTTCTAAGCTCCTTTCCAACGTGCACGGCGCCTATATCGCGAACACGAATAGGAATATTACCGCGCTCACCGATAACAACTGACTCTATTTCTTTTATTGTTCTTAAACGGCTATCAGCCCGCACTACGTAGTATTCACCTCGATGTTCGATATACCCCGCTCCAGTACTGACATTATTTCGCTCCAGCGCATCAACCAGATCATGAAAGCTTAAGTTGTACGCAAGCAGTTTTTCGGGATCCGGCTCTACAGTGAAATGCTTTAGATAGCCTCCTATCGAGTCAACTCCTGCTACGCCTTTTACGAGTGCCAGCTGAGGACGAATTATCCACTCTTGCACCTCCCGGAGGTATGCCGCTTGTTCAAGCTCTGAACGCAATACATTGCCCTCCGGAGTAAGGTAGGTGTCGTCGAGCTGCCAGCCGGCACTGCCGCGTTCTGCATCTTCCCTTGGCTCGACGTATTCCACTACCCACATGTAGACTTCTCCAAGGCCCGTCGAGATTGGTCCCATTCCCGGCTCTGCTCCTTTCGGAAGGCTCTCCTTGGCTTGGGTTAAGCGTTCCCCGACCTGCTGGCGCGCAAAGTAGATATCCGTGTCGTCGGTAAACACTGCTGTTACCTGCGAAAACCCGTTCCTCGAAATTGAGCGAGTGTAATTGAGCCCCGGAATGCCAGCTAGCGCCGTTTCGATTGGAAACGTGATCTGCTTTTCTATGTCCGTCGGAGCAAACGCCGGATATACAGTGTTTATTTGGACTTGATTGTTGGTAATGTCCGGGACAGCGTCGATAGGAAGCTGAGTGAAGGAATAGACACCAAGTAGTGCGACCATAACGGTCACCAGCACTACGAAAAATCGGTGCTTGATAGAGAACTGCAATATCGACTCCAGCATACCGCCGCGTCCTCCTACTTTAGTGGGCGTGCCCAGCCTCGGCTTTTCCGAGCTCAGCTTTTATAAGGAAGGTGTTACCCGAAGCATACTTCTCTCCGGGCTTAATACCGCCGAGGATCTGCACGTGTCGCTTATCTTGCTTACCAGTCAAAACCGGCCTAGCTTCAAACTCATCGCCGTCCCAAACAAAAACCACATTCGTCTCTCCCAGTCGTTGGAGAGCGCTCACTTCTACAGCAACTTCCGCGTTCACCGTTCCCAGCACGACTAATGCATTTGCAAATGCACCTGGATAAAGCAGTCCTAGGGGATTCTGCAGAATTGCGCGAACAAACTTAGCCTGCGTGTGCTCGTCAACAATTTTAGAAACGAAGGAAACGGTGGAAGTAATCGGCTCCTTGAGCGGCTTAGCGACGACCGTTATGGCCGCACCGACATCGATTTTGCCGAAATCGTCGGAGAACACATAAAACTCACCCCAGACTTGAGATAAATCTGCCACGACGAAGATATCAGAAGTCTCAGAAGCGTATTCGCCCACTGTCGAATGTCGCTTCACGATGACACCGGAAATCGGAGACCTTACAGCATAAGGGTTCAGCGACTGATTGCTCTCAATTACCGCGAGCACGTCGCCCTTGTTAACACTTTCACCCAGGTGTTTTTTTGCCTCTCTGATTACACCCGGGAAGCGAGGAATAATGTGAGCAACATTCGGCTCGTAGGAAACAATCTTTCCGGGAAGCTCAAGTCCGATCGAGATTTCACGGGCGCCTGCAGATTTCAACTCGATCTTAGACTCACCAAGCAGCGCCTCAGTCCACTCAACCGGAGAAGTCGCTCCATGACCGTGCTCACCACCATGCTCCTCACCCGCATGCGACTCAGCCTGCCGCGGCGATTCATGGGCGCCGTTACTGGTGTGAACATGCTTATGGCGCCCGGCGTTCGCTGATTCCGGCTCAGCATATGCTGCCGACACTGCACCGGCAAAGAACAGACCGAAAGCTAGTAAATGTCGCAAAACTCTCTCACTGTTCACTTTCATTCCTCCCCTAGCATTAGACTTAGTTCGCTTCTAGCGCCGTATGCATTTACCCAAAGCGCGAGCTGCTCTTCATTTGCATCACTAAGTGACAGAAACGCCTGCCACAGCTGAAGCACAGATGTCTGGCCCGACTCAAATTGCCGCTCTGCGGCTCCTAATGCTTGCCTGAACAAAGGAAACACTTCTTTCTCATATGTGCGGGCCTGCTTAATTCTCAATTTTGCCGTCCGAAGCACCGCCTCGACCTCTGACTCAAAACCACTCCCCCTCAGATAATCCTTTCGAATTTTAAGCTCACGCGACTTTCGCTCACTTCTAAGTATCTCCCCTTGGTTCCTGCTGAAGAAAGGAAGCTCAAAGCTCACCCCAACACCGACAAAATCTGAGTTATCCTCGTGTTCATAGAAAACACTCGGGGTGAATTCAGGAAATGAGTCTTTCCTGGCAAGAATCATCTGCTTGTCAGCGACCCGCTCCAGCAGATCTATCCGCTGCCTGGCTCCAAGTTTATTTTCCCGGCTTTTTCTAAGCGCCTCCTCAACTGTGGGAAGCGGGAAAAGCTCGGGGCGCCTCACCCGATAATTCGAAAAGGTAAACCCGCTTAGCTTTGTTAGCGCCGCCTCCGTCTGAGAAATTTCAGCACTCAGCCCAAGCTCCAAGAGCTTGAGCCTTGCAGCCGCACCCTGCAAAAGCTTCACCTCACTCGTTCCGAGAAAGCCTTTGTTTTGGCCCCGAGCCGCCAAAGTTGCCTTCCTAGCGGCAAGCGTACGCATCTCCCGAACAAAGCTGCTGCGTTCCATAAGAGCCCATAGCTTGACGTATTGAAGGCGAATATTTTGGCTGAGTTCCAGCAGTTCGTATTGCTGCTGCTGCGTTGCAGCCTTCTCTAAGAGCTGCTTCACCGCGGCTCTAGATCCGAAGTCGCTCGCACGCAGCGGCTGCGACAGACTCAATGAATAACGTTCATCAGGTCGTTCCCCTGTGTAAGCTGCTGCATATTCTGCTCCGACTTCAAGCTGAGGATTTCGAAGCTGACCGGTCTCAATTGCAGCCCCCAGCCGGTCTCCGAACGAAGCATCTATGCTCGCCACAAGCGGACTGTTCGCAAGCGCATGGACCAGCAGAGCATCAAGCTCTATCACTTCCCTCCGCATTCGCTCATCGGCTGTCGCTTGCCGAGCGGAAGAAGCAACAAGCACTCCCAAAAAAATAATCACTGATATCTGCCGCACTGAAGAAAAACTCATAAGCCACTCTCGTAAAAGTCTACGAACAGGGAACATCCACGCACGGACAGCTTCACGCCGCCTTGCGTGTGCACTTAACTTTCAGAGAGAATCAAACTTGTATGCGGATAGTTGGCAGGAAAGTCAGAGAGTAGCTGGATATCGAGGGAGGGCCGTTTGGCAGCTTGGTTGATTTTAATCGCCGAGCAACTGCGATCTCAGGCCCTAGACCCTGTGCCTGGGAGCCAATTCTAAGATCGGAAGATACAGCTGAGACGGCCGAAGACAGTGCAGGGCTGTCTCTTTCTATTTGATGCGAGGCATCATGCTGCTCTAACGGAAATTCAGTCTGTAGTTCAACCTCTCCGGCAGGGCCATTCTCAGTCACGCTCACTACGGAAATATGGCGCGCAACGAAATGCTCACCCTCATGGGTTTCGCAGACAACCACTTCATGCTCGCCGCAGTCTCTTAGAGCAAGAGCTACTTGCACGGGAAAAAGACCGCCCAGCGCGTAGGTAAGCGCCAAGAAGAAAATAAGATAACGTTTCGGGCTTTCTCTATTCATCGCCTAATGAAATAAACCATTCTCACGACTGCTAGTCGGCAGGCTAGCATTGATTCTTAAGTACAACAATCGAGTCCCTCAATGCACTATATCTTAGCTTGAAATAGCAACGCTCAGCATGGCATCCCAAACGAAAGAGCGGCCACTACAAGTCGCTTATCTGTAATTTAAGTGACTTAACACCTGATTTTGGTTTAGGTCATTTGCCCGATTAGCCTAATTTGCGTGATATCGGTCATTTGGTCGATATACTAAAAGCACTCTGAGTCCCTATCCTGGGAAGCATTCGCCAAGTGAACATTTCAAACTCGGAAGGGCTTTATGAAGAGAGTTCGGGTGTACGATATACCGACCAGAATATTTCATTTGCTGTTTGGACTATTGTTTATCTTCGCGTTCACCATTGGAAACACAGTTGACGATGATAATGTGGTGTTTTCCTACCACATGCTCGCGGGGATACTGATGTGCTTTCTCGTCTTGTTCCGACTCGTGTGGGGAGTCCTCGGGAGCAAGCATGCACGGTTCACAAACTTCTCACTCCATCCGACGGAACTTATAAGATACTTAAAAGGAATTATCGCCGGCGACAAGCAACAGTGGGCAGGGCATAACCCTGCTTCCAGCTGGGCAGCAATCGTCATGATGTTCTGCGCGCTGGGGCTCGGAGCAACCGGCTACCTTATGAGTGTTGGGCAGGCGGGAGAAGACTTAGAAGAAATCCACGAGCTATTAGCGAATGCTTTTCTGTTAATTGTCCTGCTGCACATTACCGGACTCGGCCTCCACTCCCTCCGTCACCGCGATAGCCTCTGGAAAAGCATGTTCGATGGTAGGAAATCAGGCACATCTGGAATGAGCGCGCCGGTCCGCTCCCATGCTTTGATAGCCGTGCTGCTCCTTGCATCGACTTTTGGATTCTCTACATACTTGTCTCGAAACTTTGACTCCAATTCTCGAAACCTCTCCCTCTTCGGAAAAAGACTCCACCTTGGCGAAGCAGACGATCATGCGCACCGATACGAAAGTCGCAGACATCGCGGCGGTAGCCGCCGCGAGCATCACGAAGACGACTGACAATCGCTGACCAGCACCTCACAGCTTAAGTGAGCGAAGCCTTGTGTCTCAACCTCCACCTCAGGAAGCGATACAGTTCGCCAGCAAAAATAGAATTGCATCACTATCTTCGCCTGTTCCTCGTTAAGGAGTTAATTCGTTTGCTCGCTCGTTTGAACTTGACTTCCTCAATCAAGGAATAGAGTACCGGCACTACAAACAGCGTTACGAGCGATACTGCCATACCACCAAACGACGGAATTGCCATCGGCACCAAAATATCAGAGCCCCGACCCCGCGAGGTGAGAACCGGCAGTAGCGCAAGGAGTGTTGTTGCAGTTGTCATAAGCGCCGGTCTGATTCGTCGCGTACCCGCTTCGACAACAGAGTCTCGGATTGCTTCAATTGAATCGGGCTTTCTTCGCGCAAAAACTTGGTTGAGGTAAGTTGCGACTATCACGCCGTTATCTGACGCAATTCCGAAAAGAGCGATAAATCCAACCCATACCGCGACACTGAGGTTATACTCTCGCATCTGGAAAAGGTCTCGGAGATTAACCCCAAATAGTGAGACATTAAAAAACCAATCCTGCCCGTAGAGCCACAGCATGATAAAACCACCGGCCCAGGCAACGAATATGCCCGAAAAAACGAGCGCCGTAGTGACGGTGGATCTGAACTGGAAATAGAGAATGAGAAATATGATAAAAAGAGCAAGCGGCAGGATCACCGCTAACTTTCTCTCAGAACGAATCTGATTCTCATAACTTCCCGCAAATGTATAGCTCACTCCAGGAGGGAGTTGGAACTCACCCGAGATAATTTTCTCCTGAAGATATGCCTGTGCATCTTCAACCACCTCGACTTCTGCAAACCCTTCTCTCATGTCGAAGACGACGTACCCGACAAGAAAAGTATCTTCGCTTTTTATGACCTGCGCCTGACGCACGAACTCAATCTCAGCAAGCTCTCCAAGTGGTATCTGCTGACCGGTCGGTGTAGGAATCAAGATTTTTGTCAGGTCTTCGAGTGTACTCCTGAGTTCCCGCGGATAACGGATCCGAACCGGATACCTCTCCCTTCCCTCTACCGTCACCGTAAGGGGCATACCACCTATTGCAACCTCGATAACTTCCTGTACCGCTTTAATTGACAAGCCATAGCGGCCGATCTCTTCTCGATTGATGTGGATCTCCAAGTACGGCTTCCCTACAATTCTGTCAGCGACAACCGCAAGCGGTTCAACGGTAGGTACTTCCTTGAGAAACTGTTCAATTTGAAGACCAACTTTTTCTATCGATTCTAAAGTCGGTCCCTTTACTTTCACACCCATGGGTGCACGCATCCCGCTTTGTAGCATTACGATTCGCGCTGCAATTGGCTGGAGCTTGGGCGCACTAGTAATGCCTGGCACCTTCGCCTTCTCAATAATCTCGTTCCAAATATCATCTGGAGAATGTATATGGTTTCGCCATTGGCGAAGCGGTTCTCCGCTTTCATCGGGGATGAGGTTGCCGCGCTCGTCCCGCTCAAACTTCTCTGTCGATGAATCGTAACGAAATCGGAGCACCCGCCCGTTTTTATCGACTTTGTACTCTGACTTGTAGTTTATCACGTTCTCATACATAGAGATCGGCGCGGGATCGAGGGGCGTATCAGCGCGCCCAAGCTTTCCTACTGTCATCTCGACCTCTGGAATTTGAGAGATTATTAGATCGAGCTTTTTCAGTTGATCTAGAGACTCTCCTATTGAAGCGTGCGGCATTGTGGTTGGCATATAGAGAAAGGAGCCTTCGTCGAGGGGCGGCATGAACTCTTTCCCCATGCTTTGCCAAACAACACCGCCTGCAATGAGAAGGGCAGCCGGAATAGCAAGAAAGACTGCCTTACTTTCGAGACACCGCCGAAGTAGTGCAGGATATACATTCTCAAATAGCTTAAAGAGGTAAAGTGCGCCGCCAATTAAGACTCCGGTAAAGAAAAAATTGATAAAGAAAGGAGTTTCAACCCCAAACGGCAGCCACGATGCCGTGAGGTAACTAAGCACTGTAAGCAGCACAACACCTCCGACAATAACCGTGCCAAAGGGAAGCTCTTTTGGCACTTGAGCTTTGATCCAATCAACCACTCTCTCTCGAAACTGCCCGAACACTCCAAGCGCTATAACGGCGAGACCGAGCAAGGGAAGATAAAAAGCGATGATGATCCCGGCAAAGATTTGGAGAGCATATAAAGCAGTGGCAAGTTGCGATTTTCCCTTTCGTTCCTTAAACAGCAAGTGGGCAGCCGGAGGAATGACCGCAAGTGACACGGTGATAGCAGCAAGAAGTGCAAATGTTTTGGTGTAAGCAAGTGGCTTAAAAAGTTTCCCTTCTGCCGCCTCCATCGCAAAGACCGGCAGGAAACTTACAATGGTGGTAAGAACCGCAACGAAGACGGCTCCGCCCACCTCATTCGCTGCCTCATAAATTGTCTCCAGGCGACTCTTTCCCTCTTCTCGCTGTTTGAGGTGCACCAAAATGTTTTCACAGAGCACCACACCCATATCCACCATCGTTCCAATTGCAATGGCGATCCCTGAAAGGGCAACAATGTTCGCATCAACATTGAAGATCCTCATGAGAATGAAACAGATAAGAACCGAGAGCGGCAACAGCCCAGAAATGAGAAGCGAGCTCCCAAGATGCATCACCATCACTATTACGACGATGATGGTAACTAAGATCTCTTCCGCAAGCGCTGAGTTCAGGGTGCCAAGCGTTTCGTAAATGAGTCCTGTCCGATCATAGAACGGCACAATAGTAAGTTTTGAAACGGTTCCGTCTTTGAGAGTTTTCTCAGGAAGCCCTGGGGAGATCTCCTCTATCCTCTTTTTGAGCCGCTTAATAGTGGCAAGAGGGTTTTCACCGTAACGAACAACCACTACTCCCCCGACGACTTCAGCTCCATCCTTATCGAGCGCTCCCCGTCGAAGCGCAGGCCCGAGTGAGACGTTGGCAATGTTTTTAATGTATACCGGTACCTGATGATCCTTCGTTGCTCGTATCGCTGTGTTTTCAAGATCTGATACTTCGCGAACAAAGCCCAGACCTCGAATTACATACTCAACATTGTTCACTTCGATGGTTCGTGCACCGACATCAATATTTGAACTTCGAACGGCGTTTATAACCTCTGAGAGTTTTACCCCGTATGCCCGCATAGCATCGGGATCAACATCTATCTGGTACTCTTTTACAAAACCTCCAATTGAAGCAGCCTCTGCTACTCCATCGACACCTTGAAGTGCATAGCGAACATACCAGTCTTGAACAGTTCGAATCTCATCAAGATCCCAGCCTCCAGTTGGATTGCCGTCCCTATCTCTTCCTTCAAGGGTGTACCAAAACACCTGTCCAAGCGGTGGCATCCGGCCCGAGCGCTGGTGAGACTTCCGGTGGCAGGGTACCAGGGGGCAGACTTGAGAGCTTTTCAAGAATTCGTGAGCGTGACCAATAAAAGTCTATATCATCTTTGAAGATCACGTATATTGAGGAATACCCAAAATACGAGTAGCTCCGAATGGTCTTTACTCCCGGGGTCCCAAGCAGCGCCACGGTCATCGGATACGTTACCTGATCCTCAACATCCTGAGGCGAACGCCCTGACCATTTAGTGAAAACGATTTGCTGGTTCTCTCCAATATCCGGAATAGCGTCAACCGGCACCGGATCTCTTGGAAGGCTGGCAATCTCCCAGTCAAACGGAGCAACGATAACTCCCCAAACAATTACGAAGAGAACAAATAATGAGACAATGAGTTTGTTCTCAAGACAAAATCTAATCGTTTTCCCGATCATGACCCCACTTGTGAATGCTTCGAGTAGTCTTCCATTTGCTACATCGAATCCCCTTCTTTCATTCCACCGGAACCACCGTGCTGATGTCCTCCCGTTCGCTTCGTACCCTCAGGGTTCATCATGCTCTTTTTGCCTTTGATCTGAAGGTCAGCATCAATTTTAAAGGCACCTTCTGTTACAACCAGCTCTCCCTCCTCTAAGCCACTCTCGACAATGTAGTGCTCCCCGGAGCGGGGCCCTAAGACGACCTCTCGAAGTTCGTATATTGATTTATCCGGGTGCTTCACATACACAACCGCCCTTGTTCCGGTAAGAAGCGGACCTGAGATTGGTATCACCAGAGGCACCGGGGCCCCTGCATCTTCAGTGATATATCCAAGCTTTTCTGCTTGAACCAGGTCCATGCCACAGATAGGACAGGCACCCGGCTCGTCGCTAATAATCTCTGGATGCATCGGCCCGATATATTTCCCTTTGAGGGCGGTATCGATAACCTTGCCTTGACCATATACTTTTGCTTTCACTACGCCGTTAACAAAAAGCCCTGGTTTAAGTGCTCCGTCACCGTTATCAACGTTTACCCGAACCTTCGTCGTGCGAGTCGATTGGTTTACAACAGGGGAAATGAAGGAAATCCTTCCGTGGAAAACCTTCCCAGGCATAGATTGTGTTGAAAACTCAACATCCTGACCATAACGCAGCCATGGAAGATCCGACTCATACGCATCTAAATGGAGCCAAAGTGTATCGAGATCGGCAATCGAGTATATGCGGGTGCCAGTTTGAACATACATCCCCTCTGTCGCATTTCGCTCGACCACTACTCCACTCGCAGGAGCATAAATAGTAACATCATCGGTAGCCCTGCCTCGTCGTTCAATATCTTTTACCTGCCGATCAGTGAGCCCGAGCAGCATCAATTTCTCTCGCGATGAAACAAGCGCTTGCTTAGTTGACTTTCTAACCAGAGCACTTCCTGCAGAGAGTCGTTTTAGAGACTTCGCAGCTTGAATAAGTTCTTCTTGAGCACTGATGAGCTCCGGGCTGTAGAGCTCGACCATGTGGTCGCCCTTATTGACGGTAATACCGGTGTAGTCAACAAACATCTGATCAATACGTCCTGGGACCCAGGCAGTGATATGAGTAAGTCGCGTTTCGTCAAAATCGAGCATTCCAACCATGCGAACTTCTTTCAGCACACTCTTTCGTTCTACCGCTGTAGTTGACACCTCAGCTAGCTTTTCTGCCGTGGGAGAAAGCTTCAACATAGCTTTTGAGGGATCTCCAGTAATATGGTCTTGATAGACCGGGATTAAGTCCATGCTGCAAATCGGACATTTCCCTGCTTCTGGAAGCTTAATCTGTGGGTGCATTGAGCAAGTCCAAAAATCAATTTGGTGCTCGGAGGAATTTTTTTGAGAGCTAACAAGATGCCTCTCGTGTTCGCTACGATCATGCTCTTGCGCGGCTACAATAATAGGCACGCAAACAAGTAGAAGAATACCCACAATCTTTTTCATCACTGCACTCCCTCAGCTGTTCTGTTGTCTTGCACCGATGAAAAGTCTCCAAGCAGCGCCGAAAGTTCAGCATTTGCAATCTGGTAGTCAGCCTGCGCTCTCGCCAGAGATAACTTAAATTCAAGGAAGACTCTTTCCGCGTCCAAAAGATCGAGAAATGTTGATTCTCCTGCTTCAAAAGTCGTATAGGTCGACTCCAGGGACTCTTCTGCTTTTGGAACCAGTGTGTGCTGGTAGAGCTTTATTTTTCGATTTGAATCCTTTATATCAAAAATCCCCTTTGCGAGCCGTGAGTGGAGAGCATGCGTTTTCGCCTTCTTCATCTCCTCAGCAGAGCGCTTTTCACTTTTTGCCTGAGAGAGCCCCGCCTCATACTTCGAGCGGTAAAGCGGAATAGTAACAGAGAACATTCCCAGCAGTGCATCATCACCGCTTTCTGAACCAGCCGAGGCTCGGTCTCCAACAAACACATAGTCTGCACCTATTCCAAAGTCCGGATAAAAATTCTTATAGGCCAGCTCAATCCCGCTTTTCTTCGCTTCAATCAAAGCGTCGATAAACAGAAGCTCCGGATTATTTTCTTCGAGATTCGACTCAAGTATTTTCTGGTTAAGTGTCGTGACTCTTCTTCGCAGCGCATTAGAAGAGACTGCCAACGCATTCTCAGAGACTGAAACCTTCAGAAAAGACTTTCGGTTAAGAAGCGCGTTAAATCTTGCACGCAAAGGCGCCTCAAGATCTTTAAGCTCTTTTAACTTATCTTCTAGCTTTCCAAGTTCTACTTGTACCTTAATCAGATTCGCTTGAGTGCCAGTTTGTGAACGATATTTCTGTGTTACTACCTGCTCCCAACGCTGAAGCAATCCGAAGTTGGCATCCGTAATTTCGCTAGCACTTTTTAAGTAAGCAAGTTCGAAGTATGCGCTGGTTAGATCTGTTACAAGTTTGTTTTTCTTTGCCAAAAAAGCATAAAACGCCGCCTTTGCCTCGCTATCCGCAATCTCCCCTTTCAGGCTCAACTTCCCAAACCACGGAATCGGCTGCATGAAACCGACTTTTTGCTCCTGAGGACCGACCCGTGTTTGTGCCTCATTGATGAAATATCCGTAGTTTAAGGTGGGATCAGGAAGGGATGAGACCTGTGGAGATTTTTGAAGCGCTGCACTGTAGGCAGCAAAAGCACTTTTGAGTTCTGAACTCTCCTCTAAGGCAAAAAGAATGTAGTCATTAAGTGACGCGTTTTCGCCCAACCTCTTTGAGGAATGAGAGTCTACAGACATAACCTCCCTCCCAATTTCCACCTGACTAGAAAGTGCGTCCGAAAGAGCTCTCTGCTGCGCCCGCTCCCTCGGAACATCTCCGTGAGCTGCACTACAAGCCGCCAAGACCCCTGAGACAACAAAAAGGATTAAATAGAACTGATAATATTTTTGCCGATCTTCCATACCAAACCTTCGCACAAATAAAGACAGATGTTTAAGGCATCAACCATGAGCGGCCAATACCAGACCAAAGTCTCAAAACGAATCTTTACAGGGCTTATATCAGAGGAGCCAGCGCTGAAGACGCACTGATAGCGTGGAAGAGCTGATAATAGTCGAAGGCACCCCTTCAAAAAGGGTCCTTTTCCGGACAACATCGAACTGCTTTATAAATCTCTTATTAAGGTTCCAAAGGAGCTCGTCGGGAGCCAGCCGCAAAGGCTCTGGAACCGTGTTGGACTGAGCCAGATTAAGGACCTCCATATCAAAGAAGGCACTAAGAGACTTTGCTGAGCAGCAACACCTTGGGTCTGTACCATGATCTTTCTCTCCAGGCCCGGTATCGCGAGGGAAATTTCCTGGAGAATTATCATCGTGAGGTTCATCACGCGAACCGCAGGAATGCGTTCCGCCAGTGGAGTGCCCCCTAGCTGGTGAACCGTCATCAGCAAAAAACTCACTCTGAGCATGGCAGTTGCAAGGGAACGTTGATGCTAGAAGCAACGCCGAAAATAAAACAGAGGCAAACAAAAATAATGCTCTTTTTCTCCGAATACCCCGCATGGGTATATTCTGAAGCAACTTGTGAAATAATGCAAGGAGATTCCCCGCAGAGGGATGGTAGAATTTAGGAATAACTATCTGACTTCGCTACGGCTAATCAAAGCGTTTAAATATTCCAATTAGTTCTTTTATCTTTTGATCTTTTTCTGCTTTCGATACTCGCTTAGAGGAAAAAGTCTCTGTCACGCAGGTAGTCAGATGAGTTTGCAATACGTCAGCCTCCAGCGACTTAACTGCTGAACGAACAGCCCGCAATTGAGTGAGAATCTCAGGGCAATAACGCTGAGATTCAATCATTCGTCGAACCCCCTCGAGTTGTCCTGAAAGTCGATTTATTCGCGAAATCTGATTCTTATGAGAAGGGTGCAAATCGCCACAGTGCTTTCCCACCTATCCTCCATCCCGTTTTCCGTAGCCCAAAGGAGCGTTAAGATACCCTATACAGGTATACAGTCAATTAGCGCTCTTGCACGATCAAGAGTAAGCAAAAGATATCTACACTCACTGCACGAACGAGGGGATATCATTGGTCGGTCGGATTTGATTCGTCGTGGAGGCCAAGGATGGCCGAAACAGAATCAACCTCGGAGCAATTCAGGGATGAATTGCGAGAATGAGACCGACTAACGATATCTCCGAGGTCGTGCCCTGGGCCGGTCGCTAGGTATCGACACTCTACAGCCTTGGGTCCACCGGCTCGCTTTCAAGCGCCATTACACCGAAGACACACTCATGAACCTTTCTTAGCGGCTCACATGCAACAAATCGCTGGAGTGCTTCCAATCCAAGAATAAATTCTCGCAACGCCATTGAACGTTTACTAGACAGGCCTCGATTTCGCAGCCTTTCCAAGTTCTCCGGCAGCAAATACTCCGGACCGTATATAATCCGCAGATATTCAGGTCCGCGACACTTTAGTGCGGGCTGCACAACCCCTTTTGAGTTCTTAACCAGGAAGTCCAGCGGCTTCACGACCATCCCTTCGCCGCCACTTGCGGTAAGGTCTTCCCACCAGCTAGCCGTCTCCTCAACTTCCCTATCGTCGTTTATATTGAAAACTCTAAACTGCGTTCTAAATAACACATCATCAGCAGCTTCAACCAGCTTTCCAATCCGCTCCATGTGCCAAACATGGTTCTTATCCATATGCACCTGCCCTTCAGATGCTAGGACATGAAATGGCGCGAGCCTAAGATCTCCTATATCTTCTACGTTCCAGCAGTAGCGCCTATAGGCCTGCGCAAATTTTGGTGCCGCTTCAAGTCTCGACTCATAACTAGCGAGCAACTCCGAAGCACCATCTAATCCACGTTTATTTGCGTGGGCGAGAGCTGAAACGGCCTCCTGCAATGAAGCTATTGAGGAACTTCCCACCGCCGCATACTGGGTCTTTAGCAACTCCTGCGCTTTAATTGACCAAGGCATAAGTTCACAATCCAGGCAGACCCAGTTTGATTCAAGCTCCTCAAACAAACCAGAGCGAACTAAAGCATCTCGAGTCAAATCTAGAAGCTGGGCCTCAAGCGATTCATCATTAAAGAAGGCTCGTCCTGTTCGGGTGTAGACCGTTCCTATTCCTTCGCCGACTATCCCAAACCTGTCTTTTGCAACATCTTCGTCTCGGCAAACTATCACCACAGCACGAGAACCCATGTGCTTTTCTTCACACACAACCTTCTGAATTCTCTGCTTTCTGAAGTAGGCAAACGCCTCGTCAGGATGCTCGAGCAAACCGTCGCGATTGCTCGTGGCGGAAGGAGACAT
>JAUIIP010000264.1 GCA_030431555.1 bacterium | reverse complement strand
AAAACAGCGTTTTGTGCCTGGTTGATGGTGGCGCCGCCCAGCTCCGCCGCGAGCGCTTCTGTCGCCGACACGTCCAACGAGCCATTTTCAGTTCCGGATTCCGTGGTTTGAAACGTTATCTTATAATCGGGATTTGAATCTGTACCGATATTTACAAGCGAGGCTGAAACACTTCCTCCGCTCTGCTCATTTACCTCGTTAACGAAGTCTTGGGCAGTTGTTAGCTCATCAACGTTAACGTCGAACTGCTGAGCGGAATCTCCTTCACCTACGGTGAATGTAACCTGACCGGCGTTGCCGCCGTCGCTTATCAGAAAATCGGAGCCGGAGTTGAAGCTGGCCGTAAACGAACCGGAGGCGTTGTCAGCTAGCTGTTTGACTTCGATGTCATAGGAGCCGCTTTCAGCATTGCTGCCGGCGCTAGCCGTCGCAACGTCTTTGTTCGAAGTCGACGCAGTCTTAGCTCCGCCGCCGCCATTTAGAGTGCTCAAGGGGTCAATTGAATCAGCTACTCCCAGAAGCAAAGTGTTCAATTGGTCCAAAGCCGAGTTTTCGCTTTGAAGCGACTCAATTTGACTTTGTCGGGGAGCGTTTTGGAGGGTGAGCTGATCGAACAGCGCTTGGGCGATCGACGATCCATCGATGCCGCTTCCAATCCCTGGAAATGAAATACTGCCAGCCATACTACAACTGCGATACTGCTTGCGCTCTGCCAGTCCCTGGCTACACGCCTATTAACGAGAAACCCAATGAGAGCATATTGCTCTACGTAATAGGTATCGGCCGGCTCTGCAGCGGACTTTAGCTAAAAGAGGGTATTTTCCTGTGGGTATTAGTAGTAATTAGAGGTATTTATAGAAATTATTATTGTCCAAGCCCCGCCAAAATGCCGCTGAGCGCACTTGCTTGGTTCTGCAGGTCCCCTACAGTTGCTTCGAGGTTTGCGAAAGTTCTCCTTAGCCGTTCCTCCTGAGAGGCAATGCTGCGGTTTATCCGCTCGATTCGCTCGTTTAGACTGTCGATTTCCTGATCATTTGAGCGAACCGAAAGGTCGATCAGACCGTTGAACTTGGTGTAGTCCGAAATTATGCCGGTAGTTGCTGCGGTCGCGTCAGCAAATTGATGCAGTAGATTTTGGACCGCGTTGGGATCTTTTGCGATCGCCTGGGTGAATTCTTCAATACTGAATTCTATCGTCCCGTCGTTTTGAGTCTTAAAACCCAGATCCGCAAATATCTGCACCGGGCTGCCGTCAACTCCCGAAGCGGCCGTCGCTAGAGCGGATCGAATGGCGCTAATTGCGTTTTCATCTGTGGTAGTTTTTGCAAGGTCGCCATAGACGTTGGCAGTTTGCCCGTCCTCACCTGTTTCCTGCTCGATTTTGCTGTTTTCGCCGGAAAGCAAAATAACTTCGTTCAGTGCAGCGACGAATTCTTCGACTCTGCCGGCGGTTTTGTCTGCATCGTTGGCGACGTTTAGAACCACTGGAGTGGTTGTCTCGGCTTTGAGCGTTATTGTAAGACCCGGAATGAGACCGTTGACCGTATTAGACTGCCGCTCAATCTGACCTAATCCGGCAATTGAGAAAATCGCATTCTGCGCTTGTTCATGAGTGAAGCTTTGAAAAATTCCCTCATTTGCGAGTTCCGGCGGAACGCTTACGGTCAGATGACCCTCGTCTTCACCAGTCTTTTGCCCGTTTATCAGCAGCGTGTATTCCGGTTCTTCTTCGCTGCCCAAGTTGACGACCGAAGCAATTAGCTTGTTCGGAGCGGCGTCGTTTATCGCCAGCGCCAGCTCACCGAGCGTAGTGGTTTCATCAATTTCGATGCTGAATGTCTCAGCTTTGCTGCCCTGACCGAGAGTTATATCGATATTCGTGGGCCCGGTCAGTCCCGGAGCGAGCGGCTCATCGGCTGCCGAGAATCGGTCGTTGAAAGAGAATACCGCAGCCCGTGCCATTTGAGAGACGGAAGTAATAGTGGTCGAACTGGTTGGAGCAGTGGCACTCGCCGAGACATCGACTAAATCGTCATCAGTGCTGGTGGCAGCTTTGGAAATTGCTCCGCCGGTCAGGCTCAGAAAGCTGTTTAGCGAAGTCCTAAGCGAAAGCAGCTTGGAGTTGAAGTCCTCGAGAGCGGTGGTTTCGGCTTCGTTGAAAGCGATTTTATTTTGCAGCGGCAGCTGTTGTACACGCTTGGCGTCGGTCAACGCTTCAATGACCGCATCTCCGTCGATTCCGGAGGCAATACCTGAGAAACTAATAGTCGGCACGAGCAGACCCTCTATTCGTAGAGCTAATTTTGTTGTCTAAATATACTGCTCACTTCAAGGCAGGCGCCGAAACGGCGTGTGGCAGCCTACAAGATTGCTCCAGTCGCACGGAGCGTACAAACTACTTCGTCTGATTAAGGTGCAAAGTTAAGGCCATAGTGAGAAATTTTATAAAGGCGTATTTTTACGCGTACTTATGACCTCGGGCGCAAGTCTGGCCCACCGCGTCCCTGCGGCAAGTTTTACCGGGGTTCGGAAGAGCCGGCTTAGGCGGAGGCGCGAATGAAATGACCGACGTTTTCGGCCTTTTCCGCCTGTTGCTCCGCTAGTTCAATCAACTCTTCGGGTGGAAACTGGCGAATTACCTTGCCTGATTCCTTCTCAACCACCTGGAAGAATAAGCTTGATTTGCCGCTATCTTTGATAGACACATCAAATCGCACCTCGGTCGAATTAATCGAACTCTCGAAGCGCTCGCGTACCTTTTCCAGGTCGAACTCCTTCGCCGGCGATTCTTCCGATGCTTCTGAGGGCGCACGCTCTCCTTCTTCTCCGGAGCCTTTCGCCACTGCTTGGCGAACGATCGAAGAAGTTAGGTCTACGCGCACGGCATCTCTATCCGCATCACGAATTACCGTCGGTTTGGTACTTTGTTTTTTTGTTTCGGCAGCGGCTACTGCAGCAAACTCGTCACTGCGAGCCTCTTTTGCCGTTTCTACCGTTCTCGTTTCCATTTTACTACAACATCCTTATCAAAACCCTCGAACCGAGATTCCCGAGGGCTAAAGCTGACTCCTTGTCTGCTCCGCTGTGAATGGAACACAATGCTCTATTCACCTTAAATCAGGTGTCAGTTCAGGCGTGTAGTAGGAGAAAAACCGGGGCGAGAAACCACAATCGTTCTGTCCATGAACACGCAGTGCTCTGAGCACCTGCCAGCCTTCTCTCTACCCAAATGGGTTAGTCCCGTGAGAAGACTTGATATCTCGAGTAACGGCAGCTTGGGCTAAATACTTTAGCGCTGAAGGGAAATTTTTTAGAGAAAAATTTATTTACAATTGCGGGTGCTTACCAGCCGAGAACCTGCTGCTGTGCTTCCTTTAGCCGCTCCGGCGTGCCCACATCGTTCCAAATGCCGTCGTAAACCACAGAGCCGATAAAGCCGTCCGCGGCCAAGACTTCTGGATAGATGTCTTTGGTAATGCTGAAGACGCTTCCCTGAGGCGGCATCGTTTCGATCAGACGGCGCGAGATGACTTGAATGCCCGTGTACATCAATTCTCGTTTCTCTGGTCCCGGGCCGTAGTGCTTTCCGAGAAAACTCACGACACGGCCGCCGTCGTCTATTCCCAGTGCACCAAAGTCTCTTGCTCGCGAATCGCTTCTCAGCACAAGGGTTGCTAAAGCTGCGTCAAACTCCTGGTGACGGTCCAATAGAGCGTTCAGTGAGAAATTTCTGCCCACTAGGGTGTCGCAGTTCATTGTCACTAACTGACTGTGTTCGAGTTTACTCTCGATATTCTTGATGGCGCCGCCAGTATCTAAAATGATCGGCTGCTCTTCGCTAAATACAATATCGACACCCCACTCCGAGCCGTCTCCAACTGCTTGCCGAATTTGTTCGGGCAGATAATGCAGATTAATAAAGATTTTCTTGAACCCGCTGGCGGCCGCGAGTTCGATATTCCAAAATATCAGCGGCTTGCCTCCCACCTCAATCAGAGCCTTCGGACGGCTGCTCGTAAGCTCCCCTAGACGCTTCCCGAAACCTGCTGCCAGTATAAGGAGGTCTGCACGCTGCATGAAGTTTCCTCAGGCTCGCCTGTCGCGCACTTCGCTAAACATCTCTTCCAGCACTCCGAGGACGGCCCCGGACGTCGGTAATACGCCGCGCTCCGACAGGAGTTCGAGAGTACGACCAATGCGTCTCATTGTTCCGGGTATCCATTCTTCGTAATTCATAAGTCCTCGCACCTGGACAAGCTTGGAAAATCTTCCCGCCACTTTTAAGTCGCGCTGCAGCAGTGTCAGATAGTATTCGTCGTAGAATTCATCGCCCAACGACAAGCAGTCGATGAAGTATTCGAGAAGCATTTTGCAGCGGTCGGCGCCGAGAGCTGTATCCGTGTCCCGGTCATTTAACAGTGCAGCGAGGTCATATGCTCGAGTTCCAAGACAGGCATCCTGAAAGTCAATAATGCGCAAACGACCTTCCGAGTCTATCAGCAGGTTCCATGAATGAAAATCTCTATGCACAAGGGTTTGCTCGATTCGCCCGAGTGCAGCGACTAGTTCAGCAAACAACCTATCCAACAATTCCTGTTTACCCCCACCGGGGCGCTGCGGCAGGTAGACGAACTCTCTGAATTCGTCAATTTCCTTTAAGTACAAGGTGTCGTCAAAGCTTCGCTGAAACGGAAAGAACGAATCAGCTCTTGGCATTTTTTGCAGCTCGACTATCAATTCGACAGCTTGCTTGTATAGGGTGTCTCTTTGTTCGCCGTTGTAGCTGTTGG
>JAUIIP010000263.1 GCA_030431555.1 bacterium | reverse complement strand
GTCTGGCCAGCCAACTCAGCCTTAACTCCTTCCGGAATTTCGACTGGCATTTTTCCGATACGTGACATCTTCTTGCCTCTAGTTCTCTCGCCGCACTCTAAAACACAGAGCAGATTAGTTCGCCGCCAACACCGAGCTTGCGCGCTTCCCGATCACTCATAACCCCGTGAGAGGTCGACACGACGATGACACCCAAACCGCTCTTATGGCGCGGAATTTCGTCCTTCTTCACATACAAGCGTCGCCCCGGCTTACTCATGCGTCGAAGTTCTCGCACAACCGGAATACCGGTCGACTCATATCGCAGACGAGCACTTAGAGCAGGCTTGCCGTTATCGTCCTCTGTCTTTTCGAAGGACTCAATGTAGCCCTCGTCGACCAGGACTGAGAGAATACGCTCCTTCTGCTTAGAGAACGGGACCACAGTGCTGCGATGCCCTGCCGCAGAAGCGTTGCGAATTCGTGTCAGCAAATCAGCAATCGAATCAGTTACCATTGTTCCTCTTTATCCGTTTACCTGCGCCTACTGCCGAAACGGCATTCCAAAATGCTTTAGCAAAGAGCGCCCTTCTTCATCGTTGCGTGCCGACGTAACGAATGAAATGCTGAGCCCTCGTAGACTAGTCTTATCCAAATCGATCTCCGGGAAGATTATTTGCTCCGCGATTCCCAGTGAGTAGTTGCCGTTTCCGTCGAACGAATTCTTGGGAATTCCGCGAAAGTCGCGAACCCGCGGCAAAGCAATAGTGATCAGACGATCGAGAAACTCATACATCCGCTCCTTACGCAGCGTGACAGAGGCACCAATCGGCATACCCTCGCGAAGCTTAAAGTTCGCAATCGACTTCCTCGCCCGACGGACAACCGGCTTCTGACCAGCAATCCGAGTGAGGTCGTCCAGAGCGGAGTCAACCACTTTTGCGTTCTGAACGGCTTCGCCCAACCCCATGTTGATGGTGATCTTCTTAAGACGGGGCACCATATGAGGATTCGAGTATTTAAACTCGTCTTTCAGCTTCGGAAAAACTTCCTTTGCGTAATATTCTTGCAATCGTGCTGCCATTGCCTTCACCTACTCTCCGCTGGAGTTAAACATCCAGCTGTTCAAACTTCTTTGTCTCAGGATTGACAAAACCCCGAACTTTTCTGCCGTCGTCGAGGCGCTTAATCTTGAGCCTAACCGGACGCTTGAGATCTTCGCTGTAATACATGACGTTCGAGATATGGACTGAGCCTTCTTTCTCGATAATACCGGCTGCCTCATTCATCATCGTGGCTCGCTTGTGACGCTTCACCATATTCAGCCCTTCCACAACTACCCTGTCGCGCTTAGGAATGAAGCGAAGGATCTTGCCAGTCTGACCCTTCAGCTCACGGCCTTTCTTTGTATTGCCGCCGGCAATAACCATCACCGGATCGCCTTTGCGCAGACGAGTTTCCAGATTTTTCTTTTCAGCAATCGCTTGCTTGCTGTTTTTACCAGCCATCACAACACCTCAGGTGCTAACGAAATAATCTTCATGTAGTTCTTCGAACGCAGTTCGCGAGCTACGGGGCCGAAAATCCGGTTCCCAATAAGCTCCTTGGTGTTCTTGTTAATGAGCACCGCAGAATTAGTGTCGAATCTGATAAAAGAGCCGTCCTCGCGTGGGATTTCCTTGGTCGTTCTAACGATAACCGCTTGATGAACGTCCCCTTTCTTGATTCGTGAATTAGGCATGGCCTCCTTGACCGAGCACACAATCAGATCGCCTACACCGGCATAACGGCGCTTCGAACCACCGAGTACCTTAATGCACATGACCTTTCTCGCGCCGGAGTTGTCGGCTACGTCTAATACGCTCTCAGGCTGAATCATCGCTCAGTCTCCTTATACCGCCCGCTCAACTATCTCTTGGAGTCTCCAGCGCTTTGTCTTGCTCAGCGGACGCGATTCGATAATTCGAACCCTGTCGCCGATCTGGCAGCTGTTTTGCTCGTCGTGGGCGTGATATTTTTTTGTTCTAGTAACAAACTTCTTGTAACGCGGGTGCCGCACTTTCGTCGCGACCTGAACAACGATGGACTTGTCCATCTTGTTGCTTGTCACATATCCTTCGCGGCTTTTAACCAGTCCACGCGCAGACTTTGCTTCCTGTTGCTCACTCATCTCGCAATAACTCCCTACTCTAGGCTGCTGACTGTTGGTTCTTCTCGGCCATCACGGTTTGCACCCGAGCAATGCTGCGCCGAACTTCCTTCAGCCGCGCGGAGGTTTCAAGCTGTCCCGCTGCCTTGCGAAAACGCAAACGCATGAGCTCTTCTTTGAGCGAATCGACCTTTTCAGCCAGTCCGCCAATCTCCAGATCCCGCAGTTCTTTAAGTTCTTCAGTCTTCTTCATTCTGCTATCCGCGAACTAGCGGCCTCCTCGCGCAACAAATCGGGTCTTAACCGGTAGTTTGGCCGCTGCCAGTCTCATTGCCTCTTTAGCCGTCGCCTCTTCAACTCCTGCTAGCTCGAACATGATTCGACCGGCGCGGACTACCGCCACCCACTGCTCAGGCGATCCCTTACCTTTACCCATACGCACTTCCGCCGGCTTCTTCGTCAGCGGCTTATCAGGAAAAACTCTGATCCAGATCTTTCCGCCCCGCTTGATGTAACGAGTCATCGCAATACGCGCGGCCTCGATCTGACGGTTAGTTATCCATTCAGACTCAGTGCACATAAGCGCGTAATCACCGAAAGCAATGGACGTGCCTCTGGTTTCCTTGCCGCGATGCAGGTGGTGTGCCTGCTTCATTTGTTTGCGGTGCTTTACTTTACGTGGCGATAACATTGTTTATCCCCTTCTCTCCCGTCAGCCGGCAGTTGCCTGAACCGGTGTGACTACTTCAAGCTCTTCCTCTTCTTCGCCAAGGAAGATCCAACACTTCACTCCAATAATCCCGTAGGTTGTCAGAGCTTCAGCGGTCCCGTAGTGAATCTTCGCGCGAAGCGTATGCAGTGGAACACGACCTTCTCTCGACCATTCCGTCCGAGCGATATCTGCTCCGCCTAAACGACCTGCGACCTGAACTTTCACTCCTTCAGCGCCCATTCTTACGGCGCGACCAACTGCGTCCTTCATTGCACGGCGAAACGCCACTCGACGCACCAGCTGATTAGCAACATTCTCTGCCACAAGCTGAGCGTCCAGGTCCGCCTTGCGAATTTCGACGATATTAATCGTGACATCACGGCCGACGATTTCACGCAGTTCAGCACGTAGGTCCTCGATGTCCTTTCCCTTCTTCCCGATAACCAGGCCAGGACGAGCGGTACGGACGTTGATCTTTACGCGATTAGCAGCTCGCTCGATCACTACGCTGGAAACTCCCGCGCCTGCCAAACGCTTGCGCACGAAATTCCTAAGGAAGAAGTCCTGGTGCAGCTGCTCTGCATAGCCGCGCTTGCGATACCAGCGCGAAGTCCAGGTTTCGGTTACCCCGAGTCGAAATCCGAATGGATGTACCTTTTGCCCCATACTGTGTTCCTTAAATCCTATGCAGTTCCTAGCTCATCAAGCACAACAGTGATGTGGCTGTGCCGCTTCAATATCGGTGTTGCTCGACCGTGAGCCCGCGGAATAAATCGCTTCAGCGTTCGTCCCTCATCGACCCACGCACTCTTAATCATCAGTTCATCAATATCTACCGAGGACTGCTCCCGCGCATTCGCCACCGCCGACATCAGAAGCTTCTTAAGCATCGGAGCCGTCTTTTTGTTGGCGAATTCAAGAATGCCAATCGCATCTTCGACCTTTTTGCCTCGAACCATATCGACGACCAATCTCGCTCTTCGCGGCGAAACGCGAACATTGCGTAAAGTCGCTCGAGAGATGTATCCGTCCATTTGCTTAGCCATGAGCCTTGTTCTCCCTGCGGATTATTTCTTGCCGCTGCCCGAGTGAGTGCGAAACGTTCTTGTCGGCGAAAACTCCCCGAGCTTATGACCCACCATATTCTCCGAGACGAAAACAGGAACGAAGCTTTTGCCGTTATGCACGGCGAATGTCAGTCCAACCATCTCGGGAATAATTGTAGACCGGCGCGACCAAGTCTTGATTGGACCTCGGTGCGCACCCGACTTAGCCCGCTCGACCCACTTGAGTAGGCTTTGATCGATAAACGGTCCTTTTCGAATTGAACGTGGCACAGTTTATTCTCCTAAATTTCTCTATCAGCCCTGAACCTGCCGAAGGGCTACTTCTTCTTCTTAGTTCGGCGCCGAACGATAAACTTGTCCGTCGCTTTGTTCTTACGAGTTTTCAAACCCTTCGTCGGCTTACCCCACGGTGTAGAAGGATGACGTCCGCCGGAAGTTTTCCCTTCACCACCGCCGTGCGGGTGATCAACCGGGTTCATTGCCACACCGCGAACGCTTGGCCGGCGTCCCATCCAGCGGCTAATTCCGGCCTTACCGAGGCTCCTATTAGCGTGCTCTGAGTTGCCGACTGTTCCGACTGTTGCCATGCATGCAAGCAACACACGCCGCTGCTCGCCTGACGGCATACGTAAAAGAGCGTATTTGTCGACCTTCGCCATCAGCTGCGCAGAACCACCGGCACTTCTGACCATCGAACCACCTCCGCCAGGACGAAGTTCGATGTTGTGCACCTGCTCACCCAGCGGAATATTCTGTAGAGGCAGCGCGTTGCCCGGCTTTACTTCAGAGCCAGGACCAGCCATTACCTTATCGCCTACGCGGAGCTTATCCGGGCATAGAATGTAGCGCTTCTCGCCGTCGGCGTAATTAATCCGGGCGATGCGCGCGGGACGATTGGGA
>JAUIIP010000262.1 GCA_030431555.1 bacterium | reverse complement strand
TGCTCCTCAGTGAGTCCCAAGCGAAGCCGCTCAACAAGCAATTCCGCTTCATGGCGAACCAGCGAATCGACATCGAGGCCTTTGGCTGCAGACTCGAGGCCTTGAATCACACCCATGCCGGTCTTTAGCAGACTGACATACTGGAGCAGCATAACCGGGTAGTCAGCGTCGAACATTTTAAATCGCTTGGCCATTGAGCGCTCAAGCATCCCGTTGAAGAGCAACGGCGGCAAACCTAAAGCGAGGATCTGCAGCGCTAGCGTCAAACCCGACGTCCGTGCGATTAGCAAACCAGCTATCGACAAAACGACTTGAATGGCCCTGAATTGGATAGGCGTAATTACCCAGCGACCGTACCTAAGGCGCTTCTCTAGGGTGAGCCTGGAGCTGCTAACACGCTTACGGCGACCTTCGTCTTCGGCCGCGGCAGCCAAAGCCAGGTTTTTGCGGGAACCGGCTCGTCCTGTTTCCTTTTGCTGCTGACGCTGAGAAGCGACCAAGGAGCGCAGGGAATCGCTCACTGCAACCTGCTGCTTTCCGCCGCCGCCGCCGCCGGACATCGTGAGGTAGACGACCAACACTCCGACCGCGCCCATCAACACAACAAGTAAAACAATAAGGAGCGTTAAATCCATTTTCGCTTCCGAACTAGGTCAGTAATCGATAAGGCGGATTCTCACCGCCCCTTCAAGAGTATTTATAAAACTAGCACACACAAATTAAGCCGACTTGGTTCTGGCGACTTCCGAGGAACCAGGCCCTGACGAAACGTGAGAGAAGCCCAAATACTCTGGAGCATCTCCCAAGATAATTCCGTTTCGCTCTAATACTTCGTCGTAGTTACTGGACCAAGATTCGACTCTCCACTTGGGATTGTCGCCCTCTTCGACCAGCTTAAACATCGGTCTAACCTGAATCGTTCCCTCGACGAAGTGTCCAACTTCGATAATCTCTCCAGTGCGCACGCGCCCAGTCGAGCGTTCGCGCATGTTCCAAACAACTACATCAACAGCCAATGCAATCTGCTGGCGAATGATGTCGATGTTCACTCCGCGCTGAGCACGGCCCAGCAAACTCTCCAGTCGGGTAAGCGTTTCGCGAGCGTTACGAGCGTGAATAGTAGACATTCCGCAGTGACCAGTCTGTGCTGACTCTAGAAACGCCTCAGCCGCTTCCGGGGTTCTCATCTCTCCCAGAATTACACGCGATGGACACAATCGCAGAGTAGTCTTGATATGCTCTTGCAGAGTCACTTCACCAACCCCTTCCGTGTTCGGCGGACGCGATACTAGACTTCTGTAGTAGGGGTGGCGGTAGTTGAGTTCCGGCGTATCCTCGACACCGATAATCGACTCATCAGCTCTGAATTGAGTTCCCAGACAGCGAATCATAGTGGTTTTACCGGTTCCAGTTTCTCCGGCCACCATGAAGGTATGCTCACAAGTCCTGACCAAAGCAGCCAGGTAGTTTACTATCAGCGGCGGAGCCACTTGATATGAAACCAAGCTCTCCAGAGTAGTTTCTGGAACACGAGGAACACGAATTGTCACAAAGGGACCGCGAGCTCCGCAGACCGACTCATGAACAGCACAAATACGCTTACCGTCCGGAAATGAAGCGTCAACCGTGTGCTGCTGCGTAGATAAACTTTTCCCCAATCTCAGCAATACACGGTCAATAAAAGAGGCATAAGAGTCGGAACTAGGCCAATGCAGTCCTGTAGTTTCACTAATCTTACCTCGCTGCAGCACTACCGTCTGATAGTCGTAGCAATGAATGTCGGTAACTTCGGGATTGTCTATCAAAGGCTGGAGCACCCCCCAACCTAAGAGATCGCGTTTAAGGTGAACGATAATCTCCGCACGTTCAACATCGTCAATCTGGTGTCCGCGGTTTTGGCAGACCTTATCAACCGCCCTGGCAATCTGATCTTCACCAATTTCGCGGTCGCCGGAGATACTCATATCGTCGTCACTGCCCAGTTCCCTTCGAGCTTCACGAAGGATCGCATTAGCGATTGGCGAAAGTGACGCGCGTGTACCGGAAGACCTCGTGCTGCGCCGAGCGGCACGACCCGCTGCGACACTTGTGGAGGTCCCGCCTGCGGGGGTGGACTCGTCGAGCGTGTCGGCCGATGTGCCTCTCCCTCGAGTCGAAAATAAGTCTATTAGGGTGTCGCGATCGGAATCTCTACTCATAACCTAGTCAACCTTTAGTGATAAACGGTGCCAGTCCTGCAAAAAGCCGGCAGCCACCGCTTATTCGTCTCTCTTCCAACGACGGCCTTTCAGCTCATACTTCGTCATCTTGCCGGTGACAGGATCACGAGTGTACATCACGCCGTCGGATGCTGGCTCTTCCGGTGCTTCCTGGGCTCTCGGAATCAAGCTGTAAATATCAACCGGCTCCGGCGCAGCAGCGACCTTGCCGGTTTCTTTTTCACCGACAAGCGACAAGCTAAGCTTGCCCGTAGTGCGAGCCAATTCAATTTTCTTAGCGTCCAACTCCGTCACCAGCAGCGTAACTGTGGTCGAGTTGGCATTCGCGCCGCGGGCACTTGCTCCTTCGATGCTCGTTGCGCCGCCCACGGAAAGAATCTTTGAAAAGTGCACGATCGTTGCAACCTTCTGCGAGCGGTCTCGGTCAGTATACGTCCACAGAACATCAACGCGAGTGTTAGGCTGGGCCCAGCCCTCCACGCCAGAGCGGCTGTCTACGTTGATCGTCACCGCTCGATACCCCGGTGGGATCGAACTCGTAACGGCACTGATCGGCCGAACATCGGTTAAGTCGGTCCGGATTAGCGGAAGATTTGCGTTGATCAGATTTTTTGAAAACTTGCCGGCAATCGTAGCTTTGTCACGCGCTAGCACCGCACCTTCAGGGATGCGGTCCTGGTGCACTGACTGCTCGTTAAACATAAACGGCATTAACGCAGTACCGGCCTCGATTCGCTGACCAGCAACAAGAATATCAACTGTCGGTGCAACTGGAGTTGCGTACGCAACATCAGGTGAGGTTCCTGTGTCCTCTGCTTGCTCCTCAGGTCCGCCGCGAGCGACGAAAACAAGCGTAACAACAAGAACGAGAATGACCATAATCAGGCAGCCAACCAGCCACCTTACTTTCGCCGCATATGTTTGAGCGGGACTCGCAGCCCCAAAACGCGTCGCCATAAACCTTTACTCCTCAGATAGTCAGAAAGAGCTTGCGATGTTTATCTGAAACCTGGAGGCGGAAATCCAGCTAAGCTTCCGCCTTGCCTTACAAAAACATGCTATCACACACACCCACCTTAAACGAGGTGGTCACACAAGGGTATTCGGCAGAACTAATGCCTCAGTTTAACAAATCTTTTTAAAAAAAATATTGCTGCTGTGAGTGGTCCCACAGCAGCAACGTAAGTAGCTAAAATAGCGAAATTTATACAATAATGGGCAGTATTTTACTGCGTGTTAACCGCTGAACCCACTCGGCTAAAAGTCTGACTCACGTTCTGCTGGAGAAGTACAACAGCAGCGATGAGAGCAACCGCCAAGAGTGCAACCATAAGGGCATATTCAACCATGGTTGCGCCAACTTCTGAGTTATCTTCAACGATTTCTAAATCTTTAATATCTTTCTCCATTTTCTCCTTTACCATCCTTCGTCAGTTACACATGCAACAGTCACGACAAAAAGTCTTATTTGAGGCAGCCTAGACAACGTACCTGGTAAGGTATGACATCTAACCTACCTACACAACACAAAAATACTAGACCACTTCGTGACTAAAAGCGTCATAAGCATAGCTTGAGGCACAAATATAGCGCCTGGCTAAATCTATGCACAACCCGGGCCAGCCAGAGGAGCACATCTCCTAATGTTCGGGAACTGTAATGTCCTCGTTATTGACCCCTTCCTCGCTCTCTTCCCCGCCTGGGAGGAATCGCTCCCACCAGTGGGAAGATCTCCTACCTACGGGCCCAGCGGTTCCGCGCTCACCGGCGACCGGCACTACTTCAAGCAGTGCCGCGACTTCCTCAAGCGCAGCCCTAGTTGCCTTTTGGCCCATACTGTAGAGGGTTCGACCACTGCCCGGCCACAAGGAGGCCTTCGGGTCAACCGGCACCGGCGGCAGTCGCCAAGGACGCTCGCCAAGGTGGTGCACAGGTTCCAGCTCAGCTTCGATTTGCGGCACAGCCAGCAGCGACCCGCTGTAACCGTTAACCACAAAGCTAATTCTGTCGGGTCCGACCACGAGCGTTTTGGCATAACTAAGGAAAAGGTCGAGCGCCGTAAGTCCGAGAACAGTGTCATCGATTACGATCAGCACTTCGTCGGCGGCGCGCATCAGGGCACCGCTCGCCGGACCAATCCTTCCGCCCAAGTCGATTAAAATCACATCGTGCATCACACGAGCCAAGTCGAGCAGGCGCTGACAAATCTGCATGCCGTCAGTATGGCACACCAGATCCATCGCCTCTGCCATGCTGTCAGGCGGCATAAGCACGGAGACATCCTGACTGACAGGAATCAACGCGTCCCGAATGCTGTCTCGTGAGATTTCTCGGGAGCCGTTAACCCAGCTGCTAACCACCTTTGCTTCCGTTCCATTGACGGTAAGCGAACGACAAAGATCTCGCGTTTCAACATCGAGATCCCATAACATCGTGCGACGTCGATTTACGCTGCAGACCTCCGCCAGCGCCGCGCAGATACTGGTCGCTCCGGTTCCACCCTTTGCGTGAGTAACACATATCACCCGGCCTTCACGCGTGCGGCCTTCGCGGCGAAACTCTGCAAAAATCGCTACTAATTCTTGGAGTAGATCG
>JAUIIP010000261.1 GCA_030431555.1 bacterium | reverse complement strand
CTTGCAGGGCGCGGAGCAGTAGTTGATTTCTATTCACCCGGTAGCGGAGGTGCGGTCCGAATCGAATATTTCGGAGAAGAGATTGAGTCGATAAGAACTTTCGACCCGGCAACTCAGCGAAGTATTGAGAGTCTCAAGTCGATAGAAATACTTCCCGTCAGCGAATTTATAATTGCCAGGGACAGCGCAGCGCCATCAGCACTACCGACGAAAGACGAGGCTCTTGCGCGTTTGAAGGCTCGTGCATTGCAGCTGGAGCTTCCAGAGCGAAAAATTGCGTCCGAGGTGGAAGCCGTAAGCTCAGGCATCTCTTGCGCGGGCATTGAGCACTTGGCCCCTATTGTGAATCCTTCGCTGAGCACCTTGTTCGACTATCTGCCGCAGAAGTCGAAGATAATTGTTTTCGATGAACCTGGCAGCTCTCGCAGCGCAGAAGATTTCGACGAACTAGTAACGGAACGCTACTCAGCGGCTCGCCAGGAGGACCGCCTGCTTGCGGCGCCTGAGGAGGCGTACCTTTCCTCACAGGACTTTGATACTCTCCTCCATCAAAGGGCCAGTGTTTACCTGGACCATTTGGACCTTATATCTTCCGTAGACGAGAAATCCCGAAAAGCCTCCGTACATTCAAACGATAGTCTCAGAAAGGAGCTTCAGGCGACTGTACGCGGCAACTCACCGCTGGAACCGCTGGTCCAGTCGCTTAGACGCCGAGCAGCGCAGGGCTGCAAGCTCGCGTTAAGTGCAAGTTCCTCTGAACGCGCACTTCGGTTGGGAGAACTGCTTGAGCCGTATGCGCTGCGCTGCGAACCGACGTCGGACTCATTCTGGTCTTGGCGAGAGCGTAGGACTGCGGAGAAGTCGGCAAGCGCACAAGTCGATGTCTTGATTGGCACGGTCCACAGTGGAGTTTTCGACCCGGACAACCGGATATCACTAATTTCTGAAGGTGAAATATTCCCGCAGCTTGCGCACAGACGTCCACGAAGCTCCGCGGCTCAAAGCGTCAGACGCTTTCTCGGTGAGACGTCGCAATTAAGCGAAGATGACTACGTCGTGCATGTCGATCACGGCATAGGAATCTACCGCGGCCTGAAACAAATTTCAGTCCACGGAGTGTTTGGCGACTTTCTGCATCTGGAATACGCAGATGAGGCTAAACTTTTTCTGCCGGTTGAGAATATCGGCAAAGTGCAAAAGTATGTCGGAGTCGAAGGCAGGAAGCCAGTGCTGACCAAGCTCGGCTCGAAAAACTGGGAACGTTCTAAGGCAAAGGTAAAAGAGCGGGTAGCAGAGCTGGCAGGGCAATTGATAAATCTCTATGCGCAGCGCCAGCTCGCAGGTGGAATCGCCTTTGGACCGCCCACTACGCAGGATGCAGCCTTCGCGGATTCATTCGAATTTACCGAAACGCCCGATCAGGAGAAAGCTATAAACGATGTCCTGGATGATATGGCCGTTGACAAGCCGATGGATCGCTTAGTCTGCGGTGATGTCGGTTACGGCAAGACCGAGGTCGCAGTGCGCGCTGCCTTCAAAGCGGTTAGCAGCGGCCGGCAAGTAGCGGTTCTGGTCCCTACGACAATACTGGCTGACCAGCACTTCGTAACATTTTCTGAACGATTTGCAGATCAACCATTCTCTATCGGCTGCGTCAGCCGCTTTTCCACTCCGCAAGAGAACAAAGAAACACTTGAACGCCTTGCTGACGGGAGAGTCGACATTATTATTGGTACTCATCGGCTGCTTCAAAAAGACGTGGCTTTTAAAAATCTGGGGCTGCTGGTTATCGACGAAGAGCATCGATTTGGCGTTGCGCACAAAGAGAAGCTCAAGGGCATGCGCCGAGAAGTGGACGTCTTGACGCTAACTGCTACTCCGATTCCGCGAACTCTGCATATGTCCTTGATCGGCATCAGAGACTTGAGTGTTATTGAAACAGCACCTAGCGACCGGCACTTTGTGCGAACTTATCTCTCGCCGTACCGCGATGAGATCGTGCGTGAAGCAATTATGCGCGAACTGGGAAGAAACGGTCAGGTGTTTTTTATTCACAACCGCGTGCAGACTATTCACCAGGTGGCAGACGAAGTGAGAGCTTTAGTGCCCGAAGCGAGGATCGAAGTCGGGCACGGGCAAATGAAGGACAAAGAGCTGGAATCGGTTATGCACCGCTTTGTCCAGCACGAATTTGATGTGTTGGTTTCTACGACGATTGTCGAATCCGGTCTTGATATCCCAAACGCAAATACGATCATCATACGCAAGGCGGAGCACTTCGGTCTTGCCGAACTGTATCAGCTGCGCGGAAGGGTAGGCCGAAGCTCCAGACGTGCTTATGCATATTTGCTGATTTCCGACCCGAAAACTCTCGGTCCCGACGCTAAGAAGCGGCTGGGGGTTCTGCAGTCACTGGATGACCTTGGCCAGGGCTTCAGATTGGCTCTGCAGGACATGGAGATCCGCGGCGCAGGTAATCTGCTCGGAAAAGATCAGTCCGGACAGGTAAATGATGTGGGCTTTGAGCTTTACACGAAGATATTACGTGAGGCTGTAGACAACTTGCGTGACAAGATGGAATCGCGCGATAGCACTGGGCCAAAAATTCCTGATGTTGATCCGGAAATTTCGATCGGCTTTCCGGCTTTCATCCCGCGTGACTACATTCCGGACGTTGCGCAGCGCCTTATTCTTTATCAGCGCCTGGCTGCGCTTGATTCCAAAGCGGCCGGTCTTGAGCTTGCTGAGGAAATTGAGGATCGCTTCGGCAGGCGACCGGAGGAAGTCGACATGTTTATCGAGATGATGATCATGCGTGCAGCGGCGCGAGCTGCCGGGGTGGTTTCAGTCACATACCGCGCAGAGCTGCTCACAGTTAGCTTTCACCCGGAGATGCCGATTCAGGCCGACGATGTGATGCGGCTTGTGGCAGCGTCTTCGGGTAAAATTCGCGTGACTCCGAGCATGGCGCTTAAGATAAGAGTCGAATCCGAAAATATTGAGTCGCCTGCGGACTTAACAAACGAGTTAACAAAAGTTTTACGGGCGCTTGGCGTAGCTTCCGGCAAGGCGTCAATTGTCAATGAAGCGTTAGTTGGGGTAGAGTCGCCCTGATTTTTCTGGAGGATTTTTTTGGTGAGATACATCCGATTAATCTATGTAATTGCAGCGCTGTCAGTGCTTGCGACCAGTGCTCAAGCAGTCGGTGAAACTGGCGGCTCGGAGGAGCATGTCAGAGTACTTGATAATGTTGTTGCTGTATTGGACGGTGAACCGATTACGGCCTCTGAGCTTCGTGAGTACAGAGCTTCCCATGGCTCTCCGGTTGATGAACCCGGCGCAGGCACGTCTGGTTCGCTCGATCGCAAGCTTCTTGAGGACATGCTTCTGTCGAAGATGCTTCAGCAAGAGGCGCGGGAACTGGGGATAGCTGTCGCCGATGTGCAGATCGATTCGTACGTTGAGCAAATACAAGCCCAAAATGGTGTTGATCGCGAAGGGCTGATCGAGCTGCTGAAATCGCAAGGATTAACGCTGGAACAGTATCGTGAACAAGTACGCAGCGACATCCTGCGCGCCAGAGTTTTGTCTGTGCGCGTTAGCAACAAAATCAACATAGTCGACGAGGACGTAGAGCGATTTCTGAAAGAGCATCCAGAGCGGGTTCCAGAGTCCGACGGCATTTATGTGCAACAGGTGTCTTTCCCTTTTGAGTCTGACAGTGAAAAGTCTAAGTTAACAGCCAAGTCATTCGCAGAGAGTGCGGCATCCGAGCTCAAGTCCGGGGCAGATCCCAGACAGTATGGTCCCAGACGCTTTGTAGATTTGGGGTATGTGGACCCCGCGGATCTGCGATCAGAGTTTCGAAGCGCACTTGATAGCATGGGCAAAGAAGAAAAGACGGCGTTTGTCGAAACGCCTGAGAGCTTTTATGTCCTGCTTGTGAAAGCCCGCATAAAAGACGGCGAGCTAAGCGAAGATTTTAAGAACCAGATCAAGAGCGAGCTGAAGGATAAGCGTTTCCGGGAAGCTACCGAAAAATACATAACTGATTCGCTGCCCGAGAAGTATCAAGTTGAAATTAAGATTTAGAGGACGTTGAGATGCAAGTTAACCCTAAGATTTTTCGCGAGTATGATATCCGTGGAGAGGTCGGAAAAGACTTCGACAGCAGCTTTGCGAGAGAGCTTGGTAAAGCCTTTGCCGTATTCGTCAAGAAACGTCTTGGACGCGATGACCTGACAATCGGCGTTGGCCGGGACTGCCGATTGACTGGGCCCGAGATAAGCGAGGCCCTGATTGAGGGTTTGTGTGACGGTGGGGTTAGCGTTGTCAGCAGCGGAATGGGCGCTACTCCGCAGCTTTATTACACGGTCTTCTCTCGAGATTTGGACGGCGGAATCCAAGTAACGGCAAGTCATAATCCCGCCCCTGACAATGGGTTTAAGCTTATGGCGGGTAAGCACACGATGAGCGGAAACGATATTCAGGAGCTGAAGCAAATTTTGGACTCCGGACCCGAAACCGCTGAACAGCGCGGAAGCGTCGAAGAATTCGACGCCGCCAAAAGTTACGCTGATTATTTAGTCGAAGTCTCGAAGGAGCGCGTTCAACGTACGATTAAAGTTGTTGTCGATGGAGGCAACGGTGCCGGTGGTCCGGTCGGAGTCGACGTTCTCAAACGTCTCGGTTGTGAGGTCATTGAGCTCTATACTGAGCCTGACGGCCGATTCCCCAACCACCATCCCGACCCGACAGTTCTTGAGAATATTGTAGAGCTTCGCGAGAAAGTTGTTGCTGAGAAGGCGGATCTTGGAATTGCCTGGGACGGGGACGCCGATCGGATCGGCGTGGTTGATGAGAAAGGCGAG
>JAUIIP010000260.1 GCA_030431555.1 bacterium | reverse complement strand
CGGTCGCTGATTTTCTTGACGTCCTCAAAAGTAAACATGAGGTTGCGCAAGTCTTCTGCAAGTTCAGGATACATTTCCTCGATTTCGGCAAGCATTCGCTCTTCGTTGTTTCGGTCAACGAAGTTGAGGATGTCAGCGGCTGCTTTCGGTCCTCCGAGTTCCTCTTCTCCGCGCATGCTTACGCCGCGCAGCTGCGAGCGCAGAACCTCGCGGACCTCATCGATTACATCGCCCTTGACGTGCTCAAGCTGAGAGATGCGAACCATTACTTCCGTCTGCATTTCTTCCGGCATTTTCTCCATCATTTCAGCAGCCTGTTCTGGGTTCATTTTCGTGAGCAGGAATGCGATCGTCTGGGGATGCTCGGACTGAATGAAGCTGTCTACGATGTTTTGCGGTATATCGGACAACAAGGTCGCCAGCGGCTCCTTCTTGGTCCCGGTAATGTAGCTGAGAAGGCTGTCGCCGGCTTCTTCACCGAAAGCGTCGGTAATAACGCTCTCCGCGAAATCGCGACCGTCAACAACAACCTTTTCGGCGGCTCTGAGCATGTTGTGAAATTCGCCTGCAACAGCGGCCTGAACTTCACGTTCAACTTCTTGCACCGCCATAAAAGTTCTACTGAGCTTTTTTACTTCGGTCTCAGTCAAGAACTTCATTACTTCGGCGGCTTGGGCCTTACCCAAGCTCATCAGCACTAACGCAGCTTTCTCCGCTGGTGCTAACTCTGATTTATCTGCCATGACGCGCGCCTCGACTTCTTAGTTGGTTTTATAGTCGTCCTTCGTTCAACCAGTATCTAATCAGCAGGGCAGCCTGCTGCGGATTCTCTTTCACCATTCTGGAGTTCTCAGACAGCAGTTCTTCGAGCTCCTCGATGTCAACTGCAGGTTCGAGCATTTCCTGAGCACTGCTCATTCTGCTGCGCTCTGCTTCAAGTTCAGCTTCGAGTTCTTCAACACCAGCCGGCAGGAGACGACTCAAGTCGACTTCCGCCTCGGTCGGACTGACCAGGAACTTGATCATCGGCCGGACCAGGAAGAACAGAACTAGTATCAGGAAGTAAGGAGCCAGCGTCTGAGCCCAGTCGCGAATCATTTCGCGGCTCTCTGCTTCAGCGAATACTGCTTCCAGAGAGGCATCCGGTTCAAAGAAGCGAATATTCTCAACCGTGACGACGTCGCCTCGGGTTGGGTCAAATCCGACACTTTGCTTAACCAGGTTCTCAATCTTCTTCAGCATCTCGTTGGTGAGCGGCTTGTAGGCTTTCTGAGCTTCCTGATCGGCTGCCGTTTGGGCAGTGTATTTTCCGTCGACGAGAACAGCTACGCTCAAGCGCTCGATTGTTCCGGTTTCAGACACTGTGCGGCTGACGGCGCGGGATACTTCGTAATTAGTAAGTGACTCCGTGCGTCTGTTGTTGCCGCTTCCTGCGTTGGGCGGTGCCAGCAGCGAAGGCTCATTCGTCAGGTTCGAAACTACTCCGGTTATACCACCCTGAGCACTGGTTCCGGCTCCCTCTTCGACAGTGCGGGAACTGCGAACTACCTGTCCACCCGGGTCGTATGCTTCCTCTTCCTTCTCGTGCTTGCTGAAATCCAGTTCGGCAGTAACTCGAGCGACGGCCCGGCCGGGTCCTAGGATCTCGGCGAGCATTGACTCGATGCGTCTGGCATAGCTGGACTCGATAGAGGCGCGGTATTCCAGCTTAGTGGAGTCAGCGCCTCCCATTTCCTCTTGATCCTGCTGCTCGTTAAGAATGTTACCCTTGGAATCGATAATCGTTACATTCTCCGGCGTCAGCCGCTCTACGCTGTTGGAAACTAGGTTGGCAATCCCTTTGACTTGAGATTTGGTCAGGTTGTCACCTGCTTTTAGGCGCAGCAGAACGGATGCAGTCGGCAGCACATCGCGTTTTACGAATACTGAGCGCTTTGGCTTAGTAATATGAATTCGCACGTCGCGAACGGCGTCTATCGCCCTGATTGTGCGCTCAAGTTCTCCTTGGAGAGCCCGAATTGCCTTAAGCATCTCAACGAAACCTGTCTGGCCAAGAGAAGACTCATCAAAAATCTCAAAGCCTGCGCTCTTGCCCTTAGGAATTCCTGCTGCGGCGAACTCCAGTCGAAGTTCGTGGACTACTTCAGGCGGCGAAACCTCAACCGTGCGGCCGTCGTCACGAATGCGAAATCCTATGCGCTGGTCCTTTAGTCGCTCAACGACAGCAGCGGCGTCTGCTTCCTGCATCCCGGAGAAAAGAACAGCATAGTCAGGTCGGTTGGCCCAATTTGATACGAAGACAATCACTCCCATGCTGCCTGCAACCAGCAGCGGTAGAGCGATCTTTTGTGCCAGCGGCAGCTTTACATAAAGCTGAACGAGCTGAGTGAAAATAGCGCCAATATCAAATTTCATACGTCAACCAAACCTTCTTGCTTCAACCTACTGCGCAGGTGTCTTATCTAACCGATTGGCATACGCAACACTTCTTGATACGCCTGTACAATTCTTTCTTTAACCGACATCAGCAGGCGGAAAGAGATGTCCGCCTTCTGCAGTGCGATCAGTGTAGTGTGTGGACTTACGTCTTTGCCCGCTACGGCCTGCTGGACCAAATTGTCCGCTTCCAAGTTCAGCTCATTGACTTCTTCGAGTTTGTCGAGAAAGAACTCGCCGAAAGTAGCTTGTCCGCTTTGAGTTTCTTCCGTTGCCTTGGGCTTCTCTTGGGTTATTCCGCGAATTGAGTCGGCGCGGGAGAAATGCTCTGACATTGAAATCGGCATTTTGCTCATGATTTAGCCTCCTGCTTAGAACCTTTGCGCTAAGCGCTCAAGCACTTGCGTCATTTGTTTGCTGATGTTCACAACCTCGGCGGCTGCCTTGTACGCATTGCTCGCGCTCAGCATGTTGACCATTTCCGTAACCGGGTTGATGTTAGGCATTGCGACCATGCCTGTCTTCGGGTCCGCATCTGGATGCGCCGGATCGTAGACAAGGCGTGGATCGCTTTGATCTTCAACGACTGCCGCCACCTTCACACTCTTCATCGAGGCGCGATCAAGGGCGGACGCGAACTCACCACCCGGAACGTCGGTCGCAATCATCGCTACGTCTTTGCGCTTGTACGGCCCGCCTTCCTCGGTCTTAGTTGTGTTAGCGTTTGCTATATTACTGGCAATAGTGTTGATGCGCAGACGATTAGCGCTCATAGCTGAAGCAGCAATATCGTATATTTTACCGAACATTGATTAGACGCCTCCTCTTCCGCCGCTGGCAGCGAAGCGAATCACCCGCAGCTTCATGTTTAGATAGTTGGCTGCCGCGGTGTATCTGCGGCCATTGTCTGAGATCTTTCCAAGCGCCAGGTCTAAGTCGACATTGTTACCGTCTCCGCCTACTGCACCGCTGTCGTCAAAGACGATATGCGAGGCTTCATTGGCTGTCAGGTCCATGTGCTTGGGATTAGTCTTGGCTACTTCGGACTTCGGTCCGTTGGTAAGCATCCGGTCCAGCTCACCTGCGAAGTCTACCTCGCGTGCGCGAAAGTTTGGAGTTTCGCTGTTTGCGATGTTTCCTGCGAGGACACCGTGACGCCTGGTGCGCAGGTCCATCGCACGCTCGATTACCGAAAATGTAGTGTCAAAAATCTTCATAGAGCTTCCTCGGCTCGAAAAATTTATCTTTTGCCGGGTCAAAAATCGCAAAGTTCATGCCGATTTCGACCGCCGCGTAACTACCAGTAACTACAGTGGTTTCCTTAAACCGCCTTGTTTTGCTGCGTCGCCTCTTTGACGCCCGCGCCGAAGCGCGTCAAATCTCCAGCACAAATTAAGCACCTGCACTGTCCTGCGTTGAGTATTCATTTAACTTGTTGCGAAGCGTGCGGATGCTTATTCCCAAGAGCTCCGCCGCCTTCGTTTTGTTGTTGCCGGTGCTTTTGAGAGTCTCATAAATCAGCCGCTTTTCCGCTTCAGCCACGCTTAAGCCCGAGTGCAGCCGGAGCTCATCTTCGCCTTCCGAATGCGCGGTCGCCGACCCGCCCTGCTCAAGTGCGCCGATTAGAAAGTGTGAAGCTTCCAAATCGCCTCCCTGCGCCAGGATGACGGCCCGCTCGCAGGCGTTTTGCAGTTCTCGCACGTTGCCGGGCCAGGCGTAGGTGCTGAGTTCGTCTAGAAGCTCAGCCGGCACGGACTTGATGGCCCCGGAAGTAAACTTACGAACGAAATGCTCTACAAGCAGCTTGATGTCGCCGGTTCTGTCGCGCAGCGGCGGTACCATCAGTGGAATTACGTTCAGCCTGTAATACAGGTCCTCCCTGAATTCGCCCTTCTTGACTGCCTGCTTGATGTCGCGGTTCGTCGTCGCAACCACACGGACATCGATAGGAATCGGCTTTTGGCCGCCTACTCTGTCGACTTCTCGTTCCTGAAGCACCCGCAATAGCTTCGCTTGCAGTGCCTCTTCCATTTCACTGATTTCGTCGAGCAGGATTGTTCCGCCGTTTGCCAACTCAAATTTACCGACTTTTGTGCTGACGGCACCGGTGAATGCACCTTTCTCGTGGCCGAAAAGCTCGCTTTCCAGCAGGTTATCCGGCAGTGCCGCACAGTTTACCGCGACAAATGGAGCGCCGCTGCGGCCGCTGCTGGTGTGAATCAGGCGGGCGATAAGTTCCTTACCGGTACCACTCTCTCCGGTGATAAGGACGGAACTCTTGGTATTGGCGACTCGTTTCACCATATCGTAGATACGCAGCATCGGGGGAGCGCTACCAATGATGTTGTCGAATGCGTACTTGGTGCCCAGCTCTTTTTTGAGCTGAACGTTTTCCATGGTGAGAGAGCGCTTTTCCAGCGCCTTGGAAATGACAATCTTGA